>JAFGSL010000650.1 GCA_016934645.1 Anaerolineae bacterium | reverse complement strand
GCAGCAGCAGCTTGGCATCTCCGGCTGCGTGCTGCTGGGCGAGTTGAACAATCGCGGCTTCCCGGCGGCCTGCGAGGTGGACGTCGGCAACGCGGTGGCGATGCGCGCGTTGCACCTGGCCTCCGGCGAACCGGCGACCTGCCTGGACTGGAATAACAACTACGCCGATGACGATGACAAGTGCATTCTCTTCCACTGCGGGCCGGTGCCCCAGGCGTTGATGACGGATCGCGGTCACATCGCGGATCACGCGATTCTGGCGAACGCTGTGGGCGAGGGGTGCAGCTACGGCTGCCACGTCGGGCGGATCGCGCCCTTCGACTTCACCTTCGGCAGCCTGCTCACCGAGGCGGGGAAGCTGCACTTCTACCTGGGCCAGGGGAAGTTCACCACGGACCCGATCCCGCCGGAATTCTTCGGGTGCGGCGGAGTGGCCGAGATCGCGCACTTGCAAGACGTGCTGCTGCACGTCGGCTATCACGGCTACCGGCACCATGTCAGCGTGACGCGTGATCTGGTGCAAGCGCCGCTGCGCGAGGCATTGGAACATTACCTCGGCTACAACGTCGCCGTCCCGCAGGAAGGCTGACGATGGCGACAACGGCTGAGATTGTCCACAATGCCTGGCAGGCCGGGTTGATGGTGCCTGCCTTCAACGTCCCCTACCTGCCGATGGTCGAGCCGCTCGTCCACGCCGTGATCGACCAGAACGTGTTTGCCCTGATCGACACGGCGCGGATTGAATGGCTGACGTTTGAGAGCAAGGGGCCGGCGGCGGTACACGCGGAGTTCGTGAAGTGGCAGAATCCCGACTACGTCCGCCTGCACCTGGATCACGTGCCGGTGATCGACGAAGACGATTTTGAGGTGGATTATGTTCCGATCATCCAAGAGGCGCTTGATCTGGGCTACGATTCCGTCATGATCGACGGCTCGCGGCTGTCGCTGGAAGACAACATCGCGGCGACACGGCAGATCGCGGACATGGCGCACCAGGTCGGCGTGCCGGTTGAGGCGGAACTCGGCGCAATCGTGCGGGAAGGCGCTGGCCCGCTACCGCCCTACGAAGAGATGTTCGCGTCGGGCATTGGCTTCACCGGCGTGGAGGAGGCTGTGCGGTTCGTGCGCGAGACCGGCTGCGACTGGCTTTCGGTGGCAGTGGGGAACTTGCACGGCGCGGTGTCGAAGGCGTTCAAGGATATGAAGAAGACCGAGGCGCGGCTGAACCTCGATCACCTGGCGAAACTGCGCGACGCCACCGGCATCCCCCTGGTCTTGCACGGCGGCTCCGGCATCCAGCGAACGTATATGCTGGAGGCGATGAAATGCGGCATCGCCAAGGTCAACGTCGCCACAGAAGTCCGCCAGGCCTACGAGACGGGCCTGCGGGAGACGGGCAGCGTCAAGGGCGGGCAGGATGCCGTCTACGACCGCGCCGTCTGGATGCTCCGCGACTACTTCGCCCTCTCCGGCAGCCGGGAAAGGATAGTGGGGTAGGGAGTAGGGAGTAAGGAGTAAGGAGTAAGGAGTAAGGAGTAGGGAGTAAGGAGTAGGGAGTAAGGACAGAAACCATACTCCATACTCCATACTCCATACTCCAAAAAAGGAGAGTCTGTATGAGCCTACTTGGCATTGATGTCGGCACGACGGGTTGCAAGGCGGCGCTGTTTTCGACGGCGGGGGAGGTGCTCGCGGCAGCGTACCGGGAGTACGACACGTTGCATCCTCAGCCGGGGTGGGCGGAACTGGACGCGGCGGAGGTGTGGAAGAAGGTCCGGCAGACGCTCCGCGAGGTGGCGGGGCACGCCGGTGGTGATCCGATTCGCGCGCTGTCCGTCTCCTCGCTGGGAGAGGCGGTGGTGCCGGTGACGGCGGACCGTCACATCCTCGCGCCGTCCATCCTCAACTTCGACGCGCGCGGCCAGGAATACCTGCCCGCATTGGCGCGCGCCCTGCCCGACGCGCGCCTGTACGGGATCAACGGCAACACACTGGGCAACCACTACGGCCTGACGAAGCTGCTGTGGATTCAGGAGCACCAGCCCGACCTTTACGCCCGCACATACAAATTTCTGCTGTGGAGCAGCTTCGTCGCGTTTATGTTGGGAGCGGACCCGGTAGTGGATTATTCGCTGGCGAACCGGACATTGCTCTTCGACCTGGAACGTGGCGATTGGTCGGCGGACTTGCTGAAGGTCGCTGGGCTGGATCGGGACAAGCTGCCGGCAACCGCGCCGTCAGGCACGGTGATTGGCACGGTGTCCGACGATGTGGCGGATGACCTCGGCTTGCCGCGCGGCGTGCAGATCACGACCGGCGCGCACGACCAGTGCGCCAACGCGGTCGGTTGCGGCGTCATCGCCGAGGGGCACGCGGTCTACGGCATGGGGACGTTTATCTGCATCACGCCGGTGTTCAGCGCGCGCGGCGATCCCGCCGCAATGATCGCCAGGGGCTTGAACACCGAACACCACGCCGTGCTGGGGAAGTACGTCACGTTTATCTACAACCAGGGCGGCTCGCTCGTTAAGTGGTTCCGCGACACCTTCGCGCTGGCGGAACACCGGCAGGCGCGGGCGGCAGGCCGCGACGTCTACGCCGACCTGTTCGCCGAACTGCCGACCGGTCCCAGCGGCGTGATGGTCTTGCCGCACTTCACCACCACCGGCCCGCCGGAGTTCGTCTCCGATTCGTGCGGCGTCATCGCCGGGCTGCACCTGGAAACGCCGCGCGGCGCCATCCTCAAGGGGTTGGTGGAGGGCGCGACTTTCTACCTCAAAGCGTGCGTGGACACACTCCCCGCGACCGGGATCGCGATTGAGAGCTTCCGGGCCGTCGGCGGCGGCAGCAAGTCGGACGTATGGGTGCAGCTTTCCGCCGACATCCTGGGGCGGCCCTTCGTGCGTCCGCAAATCACGGAGGCGGGCGCGCTGGGCGCGGCGATCATGGCCGGGGTCGGCAGCGGGACGTTCGCCTCTTATGCGGACGGCGTCGAAGCGATGGTGTGGCTGGAACGCACCTTCGAGCCTGACCCGGCGCAGCACGCACGTTACGCGGCGTGGTTCGAGCGTTACCAGCAGTTGTGGCCGGCGATGCAGGCGTATCTGCGCGAGTTGGAGATCGTGAAGCGTGATGCGTGATGCTTTCACGCTTCGCGGGGCGCGTTTCAATTTTGAGGTGGGACGCACTTGGTTGACCTGTAACGGAGTGTTTTGGCGTTTCCTCCCCCTTTTTCAAGGTATAAGTGCGTTCCACCTGGCATGTCACCTTGATTCTGAAACGCACCCAACCGGAAGATAGAGTTGATTTTAGGGTCAATATGCAGTATATTGAAGTCAGGAGGTTGTGATGACTACGATTGCGATGATTGTTGAACCTTTTGTCCGGCGGGGATTGTTTGCCAGCCCTGAGCAGGCGGTGACGGAAATGGCCCGTGAGTATCTGCTGCGCCAGATCGAACATTATCGCAACAGTATCGAGGCCTTGCAAACTAAATACGGAATGACCTACGAACAATTCGAGGCCTATCTCCATACCCGCGCCGCAACCTTGCAGCGTCATCCGAATCCCACCTTGAACCGGGCAATCATGGCCGAAGAAGAGGACGCCTTGGATTGGAAGATTGCTCGTGAAATGCTCCAGAGTTGGCTAGGACTGCAAGCCGAGTCATTATGAGAGTATTGAGCGATTGGCTGGAGTTTGTGATTACGACATTGCAAACCTGGCAGCACTGCCACAGCGTCCGTATCCTGGAAACCCAACAGTTTTCCGATAGCCAATTTGCGCTTAAGGTGCGGGCCACGCTTATCCCCGAAGGAACACTGCAAGTGCGATTATATCACAACGGCGCGCACACTGATTATGCCTACCACATTATCCGCGGCGAAGATGCTCTGCGCTGGGATAACAAAGAGCATTTCCCCACTTTAGCTTCGCACCCTCATCATTTTCATACTGCTACCGGACAAGTAGAAACTTCTCAGCTTACCGGAGATCCGACTCGCGATTTACCTTTGGTGTTGGCCTATCTGGCACAGTTGGAAACTCGCTGATTATCGTTTTACTCCTCTCTTGATCCTCTGTTTTATCCTTCACGGGATTAGCTGTAATGTACTCTTTCGCTGTGGAGTGTGATTGTATGGACCTGACGATACGAAAACTGGACGGCGCGAATATGGACATCGACCTGGCGACGCCGGGTTAGGTATTGATTTCCGTTCCTGTTGTGCTACAATACGTATATCATACGTATTAGGAGGCGTCTTATGCAGCGCAAATTAACCATTACGATTGATGAAGAGGTCTACGAAGGGCTTTATCGCGTCGTTGGCCCGGGTCACATTGCCCGTTTCATCGAAGATTTAGTGCGCCCGCATGTCCTTTATGCTGATCTTGAAGCTGCCTATGCGCAGATGGCGCAGGATGAGGCGCGCGAAGCTGAGGCGTTGGCCTGGGCCGAAGCCACAACAGGAGATGTGGGCGATGAAGCGTGGTGAAGTCTGGTGGGTAAATTTTGATCCGTCGGTAGGTGGAGAGATCACCAAGAAGCGGCCGGCTGTCATTGTTAGCAATGATGCCGCGAACAAATTCCTCAACCGTGTACAGGTCGTTCCGTTGAGTTCCCAGGTGGCGAAACTTTATCCAAGTGAAGCGCCGGTGTACTTTCAGGGCAAACCGGGAAAGGCCATGGCGGATCAACTCACCACCGTGAGCAAACTGCGCTTGCTCGATTGCGCCGGTCAACTGACGGACGCAGAAATGGGCCAGATCGAACAGGTCATCAAGTTGCAGTTGGCGTTAAGGTGATATGGACACAACGATACGCAAGCTGAATGGCGCGAATATGGACATCGACCTGGCGACGCCGGACGGGGACATCGGCTGGCAGCAGGATGCGTGCCCCTGGAATGAAGTCGAAGGGACGCTGACACACCGCTGTGCGGTGAAGAATATCTCGATCTGCCCATATTTCTGCGGGATTGAGTACATGGATAACGTGTTGTGTTGTTATCCGAATGAGAATCCTTTGAGAGGGACGGATTTTTGATGTGTATTTTCATCACTCTATTGTACGTGTGTGCTAACGATTTTTGCACACCGACTTGTTTCAGTGTATACTATCGGTAAGGTAATAGATTATTTGAGGAAAGGATTGTCAAAATGGAACAAAAACTTGCAATTACAGACCCGGAAAGGATTATTTATTCTCTCAACGTAGAGGATTTGCAAACCGTCGCTAATGACGAGCTTTCACGGGATCTAACAGAGGAAGAAATCAAAATTGTTGAAGAAAATGTAGCGGATTATATCACTTGGTATCAGGCGATTTCTCTTGCTATCACTGATATG
>JAFGSL010000649.1 GCA_016934645.1 Anaerolineae bacterium | reverse complement strand
TGATGTTGCCGAGTGGTACGCGCAGGTCATGCACAATCATGTGCGAAAGCTGCTCGCGCATCTCGTCCAGCGCTACCCGGTCGGTGATGTCGTGGGCCAACCACTGGTATGCGCCATTGGGCAGGTAGTGCGGCAGGTAAGAAAAGTAAACGTCCAAAGTGTGTTCTTCCGAGTCTTCAGACCGAGTCGTGATCTCCCAGGTGGTGATCCCCTCGACATCTACTTGCGCTTTGAGTGCATCGTACTTCGCAGCAGAGAGCCCCAGTTGTTCGAGATCGGTCTGGGAAGCAGGTTCGGTCTCGTCATCTGGTTTCTCAAGCGGCAGCAGCTTCTGCGCTGCCCGGTTTACCTCCAAAAAATGACCGAGCGGATCAAGAATGATAATCGGATCGAGATTTTGCTCGAAGTGGCTTTGGTACCGGGCCTCGGCACGTTGCACCTGCTCAAAAAGACGCGCGTTTTGGATGGCAGGCGCTGCTAATGAGGCCAGCGCCGTGATCGTGTCTTGCGCCTCTTCCATATCGGTATCCGGGCCGGGATTGATCATCTCAACGACGGCTAGCGTCTGGTCTCCCAAACGCACCGGTATGGCAAGAATGGCTGTGGTTTTGAAGCCGGTGTTTTCGTCCGCTTCGGGATAGAAACGTTTATCCTGGTAGACATTGGGTACCCATAACTGCTGCCCGTTTTCGGCCACCCATCCGACAATGCCTGTGCCTTTGGGCATCTCCATACCCATGATCTGCTGCGCACTTTTACCGGAGGCAGCGCGGAAGACCAGCGAGCCATCGGGGTTGACGAGGGCGACGGAAGCTGCATCGGGCTTGAAGTGTTGGTGGGTGAGGCTCATCAACTGCTGCAGGACTTCGTTGGTGTCCAGTTTGGCACTGATCGTGAGCGCGGCTTCGTAAAGAAAAGTGCTAGGCAATCCTTGATTGCCCGACTTTTGGTTGCGCGTTGTCTCAGTCAAAGTTCACAACCTCCTTTCCATGGAGCCTTTCCAGGATGCGGGTGATGATCAAATCGAGATGTTCCCCGTTGGCGACAAAATCTAGCCGGTCTGCCGGGATAGTTAGCACCGGACACAACGCAAAATGATTGAACCAGTCCTCGTACAGCACATTCAGCTTGTCCAGATAGTCTGTTGTAATTTGGCGTTCGTAGGAACGTCCACGTTGTTGGATGCGCTTGACGAGCGTTGGTGTGGAGGCACGCAGATAAAGTACTAGATTTGGTGGGGGCAGGATGGCGGTCACAGCCTGGTAAAGCTCGGAGTAGATTTCGTAGTCGCGTGCTTCCATTGATTCCTGTTCGTACAGGTTACGGGCGAAGATCTCGGCGTCCTCGTAGACGGTGCGATCCTGGATCACCGAGTTGGGGCGGTCCAGCAGTTGCCGGTGATGGCGCAACCGGCGCGCCAGGAAGAAAATCTGCGAATGGAAGCTCCATCGCGCCATATCTGTGTAAAAGTCTGCCAGATAGGGATTGTCTTGCACGCCCTCTAGAAATGGTTCCCACCCCAGATTTTCGCTGAGAAGCGCGGTCAGGGTTGATTTACCAACGCCGATGTTGCCGGCGACGCCGATGAAGTGTTTGGTCATCGCGCTTGCTCCCGTTCTTTAAGGTTGACGCCTGTGCGCAGCGAAAGGATGTTCAGCGCGCGTGCGGCGTCTTGCAGCGCAGCCTGGATCTCTTCTGGCGCGCCATCCGGACTGATGGGTGGTTGCTGTGAGAGCGCGCCGCCAATCCGCCCAACGGCTTCGGCTAGCGCCAGGAAATCGCCGAGCGCCTGCCAGTTAGCCTCGCTGCGTGGCTCGGGAGTGGGGGCAGAGACGAGGGTCCACGCGGGGCGCGGCGGGACGGTCGTGACGATATCGGGCAGTGTGGGCTGTCGCACGCCGGCCAGAGCTGCGTGAACCCGGTTCTCGATGTCGTCTAAATCGTTGGGCTGGCGCACAAAATCGATTTCGTCCGTCTCGATCACCAGAAGTGGCGTGGCTGTGTAGTTGGCGAAGAGTGTCTCATAAGCCTGTCGCAGCGCCGCGATGTAGGCACGCTCCATCTGGCGCTCGTAGGTGCGGTCGCGCATCGCAATCCGTGCCATCAATGTGTCCATTTCGGCGCGCAGGTAGATCACCAGATCGGGTGGTTTTACCCTTTCGGAGAGGGTGTCGTAGAGACGATCGTACATCGCCAATTCATCCTCGCCCGTGATGTTAAGGTGGGCGAAGAGTTGGTCCTTAGCGAAGAAGTAGTCGGCAAGCAGTGCACCGTGGTGCAGGTATTCGGCGGCGGTTTGCTGCTGGCGATACCGGCTGAGCAGGAAGAAAAGCTGCGTTTGAAAAGCGTAGCGCGCGCGGTCGCCGTAGAAATCGGAGAGAAAGGGATTTTCGTCGAACGCTTCCAGGATCGTGCTTCCATTGAAGCGGGACTGCAGCAGCCGCGCCAACGTCGTTTTGCCTACACCGATGACGCCCTCAATGGCGATATAAGGATGTTGTTCGGTCAACATTCACTCCCCTAAGCGTAGTTCGAAGTCCAAAGTCTTGGTAACTTTGTGCTTCTGATTGTTTGAGTGTTCCAACGCTGAAAGGATACTCACGTTAACAGAAAAGTCAAGACTGTTGAAATAAAAATGACAATTCAACTCCTGTGAGCAAAAACATCTTCTGCTCTGCCATCGTTCTGTACCCTTCGTATCGTATATTTCTTCTATCCGTGGTTACTCCCTGCGTGTTCCCCCGCAAGATAACCGGTACTGAACGCCGCCTGTAAATTGAATCCACCCGTGTCGGCGGCAATATCCAGCGTCTCCCCAACGATGTGCAGTCCGCGCACGAGATGCGATTCGAAACTCACCGGGTGCACCTCCTTGAGCGCAACGCCCCCCGCCGTGACCATCCCAGATGCCACGGGTAGCGAACCGGTGATCTCCCAGCGGAAGTCTTTGAACAGCGCCACAAGGCGTGCACGTTCTTCGGCGCGGATCGTGTGGACAGGTCGGTCGCCAGCGATACCACTCAGCCCGGCGAGGGCGTCTGCCAGCGTTGCAGGCACCCATCCTTTGAGCAGGTTCGGCAACAAACGATGGGCGTGTTCCTCGAATTCGTGTTGCAGCCGCACGTGGACTTCTTGCTCGGTCATGCCGGGCTTGAGATCGATGGCGAGCGTCACCGTGGCTCCGCTGCGCAGTGCATCCACTGCCGCTAGCGACGCCGTGAGGATCAGGGGGCCGGACACGCCAAAGTGCGTGAACAACATCTCGCCGGTCGGCGGCATAGGGTAGGGGATGCGCAGCGTTTTCGCTGGACGGTCACCTTTTTGCGCATAGAAGGTGCAGGATATATTGCGCAGGCTTACGCCTTGTAGCGTTTTCGCCAGCGACCGTTCGGCGACGGTCAAGGGAACCAGTGCCGGGCGTAATGGGACGATCATGTGCCCGGCCTCTTGTGCCATACGGTAGCCGTCGCCGGTGGAACCGGTGGCGGGCCATGAGGCGCCGCCCGTCGCCAGGATGACGGCGTGTGCCGGGATGCGATCGCTGTTCAGCAACTCCACGCCGATGACGGCACCATCTTCGATGAGCAGTCTTTGAACTTCGGCGTGATAGTGAATCTCAGCGCGGTATGAGGTAGCATAACGCAGCAATGCATCCCGCACGTCGCTGGCCTGCCCTGACGCCGGGAAAATGCGCCCACCGCGTTCGTCCTGCGTGGCAACGCCATAACGTCCGAGGAGCGCCAGCAACTCGTCGCGGAAGAAGCGGTGGTAGGCATTGCGCAGGAATCGCCCGTTGCGCCCATAGTGCGTGAGGAACTTCTCCAGTGGCGCGGTGTTGGTGATATTGCAGCGTTCCTGCCCGCTGACGAGGATCTTCTTCCCCGCCTCGCGCATTTTTTCTAAGAGGATGACGTCTGCGCCTAGTTCGGCGGCGCGCCCGGCGGCAATCAATCCCGCTGCCCCGGCTCCAATGACGATGACGCGCTGAGTCACTTGTTCTCCCGTAGCGCGGGCGTCTCGTCCGATCCTAACGCGGGCAGAACACCCACGCTACGGTGTAGGCCCAGGACGATCAGACGCAGGTCGCTTTCTGCTCCATCATTGGCGACGTTGTGGACTTCGTCGCCGCGCACGAGTGCCGCATCGCCGGGACGTAGCACGCGCGCGATGACGGGGCTGCCGTCGGTAGGACGGTGGTAGAGCCGCCCTGTGCCGCTCACGACATAGTAGATTTTGTCCAGGCCGGGGTTGGCTTGCTGTCCCGTCGATGCGCCGGAGGATAGGGTGAGATCGTGCAAAAACGCGAAGGTTTCACCTTCTAGTAGGTGTTCTGCCGTGCCAGGGATCTCGCTGAAGAGCCAACGTACCACAGAGTCACCGTTACCCTGCCAGGGCTCCGGCATCTCCGGAGCGGGTTCGGCTGGCGTATAGCGCACGCGCTTGATGTGTGCCGCGCGCTTGTACGTCACGCCAAAGGCCTGGTCGTAGGGTGCGCGGTTGATGTTTGCCGGGGTATCCTGGTGAAACACTTCGGCAGGTACCGGTTCCGGTTCCCAGGGCGTCTCTTCAACGGGTGTAACGGCATCTGTATTTTCCATCTTGGCTTCTCCATACTAAACGTCGGAACGTTTGAAAGTTCCGACGTTTAGCATAGTCAACTTTACGTGCTTGTCAATGTTATCCTTTAATTTCGTCTTTTGACTCCTCGACATGCCTTCGTGTCTTTCTGTAGAATATCACTCCTACGGCGAGGCCTAACAACGCGAACGCACCACCGCATGTCCCGGGACTGCTACTGCCGGACGAAGGCGCGGACGTGGCTGTGGGCGTTTTACCTGTTTCCGTTTGCGGTGTCGCCGTCGCCGGAGACGCCGTCGCCGAAGATGGCGTCGGTGAAAACATCTCTGGGTGTGTTACGGCGTCCGCCTCCGTTCCTATACGGAAGTGGTAGGCTGTCCCATCTGCTGCGACGAAGAACGATTCTTCGGCGACGGCAAAGTATGCACTCAATTCAGGATGTGCCTCGGTCAACTGCCAGTAGGTCTCGGACATAAAGGTGACTGTCTTGGGCGTCATTTTGTCGGGCACGTAGGCCGTATCGGTGCAGACGTTGTCCTGGCACAGGAAGGTCTTATCGCCCACGTACCTGATGCTGCTCGACGCAGTTTGTCCTTCTTCTGCCGCTGGCATCGCACCACCTGCGGTTGGTGCAGCATCAGCAGCCTCCAGCTCCTGGCGCATCACCGCGTCTTCTACGGCTTTCTCGCCTGAAGTCGCCATCGGCGCAGCCTGGAAGTTCTCGGTCAGCTCCTCAGCGGCATGCTCGCGACCTTCTACGGTCAGCACATCTACCGGTTCCTCTACCAGGAAAGAGGTGTAGGGCGTGATGATGCCGTAGCGCAAGCTCAAACTGACGACGGCGTTGATCCACTCTTCCTTCTCCCCGTTGAGACGGATTTGCGTAAGCAGATAGCCGATTTTGCGAGAGGCCCAAAGCCTGGGGATGAAATCCTTGCTGGCGGACGTGGCAAAGTTCCCGGCGTAGGTGTATATCTCGCGTTGGCCTTCAACCTCACCGATCAGTTTGATTGTCTGTGCGCCTGAATCACTGTAGCGCCCGGCGACGATGAGTTGCGTTCCCGCGTACAGATCCGGGAGGGATGTGGGATACACGTCGTAGGTCTGTACTCCGCCGAAATCCAGCGCGATGTTGGTCAGCACCGGACTTTGGATGCGCCCGTAAAAAGCCGAGATTTTCTCGTCAATGCGCTCCTCCGGCGCGACGTAGGCCGGGACGCCCCGGTGGTCTGCGGCGAGTTGGTCGAGGAAG
Source organism: Anaerolineae bacterium (assembly GCA_016934645.1). The sequence continues at coordinate 25,370 of JAFGSL010000649.1, read as the reverse complement.
AGCGTGTTCACGTCATAACCCACGCCGAAGGGGAAGATGCGGGACGCGGCGGGCGCTTCCTGCGCTAGCGTGCTCAGGAGTATGTCGTCATCGACAATGCCCTCGGTCGCCATCCCATCGGTGAGGAAGACGACGACAGCGGGGCGTGTCCCGTTCGTCTGTGCCAGCGCCTCAGAAAGTCCAAGGTAGATGTTCGTCCCGCCGAGTGCCTCCAGATGGCGTACCCACTCGATGGCAGCGCCTGCTTCCGACGCTCCCTGCAGGACCGGCGCATACACCCGCGCCCCGCTGCTAAAGGCCACGACGTTGAAACGATCTTCGGGATTCAAATGCCTGAGGATGTAGGTGAGTGCGTCCTGCGCCTGCTCCAGTTTCTCGCCGTCCATCGACCCCGACGTGTCCAGCACCAGCAGGATGTCCCTGGGCAGCACGTGGCGCGTCTCGGTTTCCAGGGCTGGAGTGAGCATCAGCAAGAAGAAACCATCTTCATCCCCTGCTTGATACGTGAGCAGGTTTGCCCCAATGTTATCTGTCGTCGCGCTGGCGTACAGCTCGAAGTCCCGGTCCGGGAAGACGTCGTTGGCCTCGTAACTGAGTGTAGCGCGATATGCGCCTTCGCGGGTGATCACGACCTCGTTCTGGTGACTGGGAGAATAGACGGCCCGCAGCGGCGTTTTTGACGTCAGGCTCACGTAGATGCTCACCTGTTCCAGCGGCAATGCGGAGAATCGCTCGGTGTTGAGCGGATAGCGATAGTGCAACATCCCTTCGTCGAGTGAGAGGATTTGCGTGTATTCCAGTTGGATGCGGCGTTCCTCTCCGGCTGGGATGGGGAAAATGCGGGCGCGCACCGCGTCGCGCCCGACGTATTCCAACAGAGCGGGATCACGCTGTCGTCGCACGTAGTCCTCGTAGATCTCGCGCGCCTTGTTCGCCGGGAGGATTTCACCCTCGATGGGTTGTCCATCTACCCACATTACGAAGTGCTGCACCACCGCGCCCGGCGGCAGCGGGAAGACATAGGTGCCTTCCGTAGCCACCTTGCTGTCATTGCGGAAGACCTGATCCACTTTCGTTGTCGCGACCTGATCCTCAATGGTCACTGTCACGCGATGATAACGGATCGTCAGCCATGGTGTCCAGTGAGACGGCGGTTCAATAGGCGGATCGATGATAATGATCCCATCGGCCAACACTGGATTTGCGTGCAGCACGATTGCCACCAACATAATGAATACTATGAGATGCTTTCTCATTGTTGCCTCCTAGTCTACGTTTTGGAGTACGGAGTAGGAAGTATGGAGTAAGTGTGTTTTCTCCCCCTACTTCATACTCCGTACTTCTTACTTCCTTTAGGACGTTGCACAGCGGACGAAGGTTCCAAGCGCGGTTGTGCCTTCTGTTAGCCAGAGTATAATACGGATGTGACAACGAACGGGGGTGCGCGAGCAAATTTTTGGCAATGGGGATGCCTGGCCTTGTTAATCGGCGGTATTCTCCTCGTTATCTTGACAGGGATGTGGCTCTTTTCCAAGCCATCGACATCGCCAGCAGGCACACGCCCCACGGCCATCATCTGGACGGCATCACCTACACCGACGCCCACGTCTACGCCGACACCTACGCCGCCGCCTACGCCGCTGATCCCGCCGACGGAGATTGGGGTAGGGGTGCGGGTGCAGATCAGCGGAACGGGCGCGGCAGGTTTGAGCATCCGTGCCAGCGCCAGCACCTCCGCTGAACGTCTGGACGTCGCTGCCGAGGGTGAGATCTTTATCGTCGCTGCCGGTCCAGCGCAGGGCGATGATTTGACGTGGTGGTTCCTGCGCGATGAAGCCAATCCGCAGCGTGAAGGCTGGGCCGCCGCTGACTACCTGGTCATCGCACCGTAGTTTGACAAGATTTACAGGATGGACAGGATTGTTCTGAATTTCTGTCCGGTAACGTTATCATCCCGAAAATCCTGTCCGTCCTTTCAGAAAGGAAATACCTGAGCCATTTATGGAGCAGACATGGATCAAGAAACTGTCCTTCGCGCTGAGAAACTCCGGGAAGAGATCAATTATCACAACTATTGCTATCACACGCTCGATAGCCCGATTATCAGTGATGCGCAGTTCGATGCGCTCGTGGATGAACTTCGCGCGCTTGAGGCTGCCCATCCCGAGCTGATTACGCCGGATTCACCAACTCAGCGTGTTGGAGGTGCGCCCGCCGAGGGTTTTGCGAAAGTCGAACACCCCGCGCCGATTCTCAGCTTGGACAAGGCCTCCAGCCGCGCGGAGCTCTTCGCCTGGCATACCCGCATTAGCAAGCTGCTGCCTGAAGATGCGCCACCACTTGTCTATACCGTCGAACCGAAATTCGATGGGTTGACGGTGGTGCTGCATTATCGCGATGGGCAGCTCGTGCTGGGTGCAACGCGCGGCGACGGACAGATCGGTGAAGACATCACCGCGAATCTGCGCACGGTCAAGACACTGCCCTTGCGCGTTCCTGTGGATCCCGACGGGCCACAACCTCCGCCGTACCTGGTGGTACGTGGCGAGGTGCTGATTCTGCTCGAGGATTTCGATACGCTCAATGCGCGATTGATCAAGGCTGGCGAATCACCGTTTGCCAACCCGCGCAACGCTGCCGCCGGTTCACTGCGCCAGCTTGATCCGGCGATCACCGCGCAGCGCCCCTTGCACCTCTACGCCTACAGCATCGTTACAGCGAATGGGCCCGTGCCGGAAACTCAGCAGGGGACGCTGGACTACCTGCGTACCCTGGGCTTCGCCCAACCGGACGAGATAGCATTTTTTGATACTCTCGATGCCGTTGCCGATTATTGTGAGCAGATGCCTGCGCGGCGTGATACCCTTCCTTATGAAGCCGATGGTCTCGTGGTCAAAATCGACGACCTAGCGACGCAGGTTGCGTTGGGTGTTGTTGGAGGGCGTCCGCGCGGCGCGGCGGCCTACAAGTTCCCGGCGCAGGAGGCGACCACGATGCTCCTGGATGTGGAGTTCTCTGTCGGGCGGACAGGTGTGATAACGCCCACGGCGCTGCTGGATCCGGTTCCCATCGCGGGGGTGACGGTGGGGCGTGCCTCACTCCACAACTTCGACTTTATCGCCGAGCGCGACATCCGCATCGGCGACCGCGTGCTGGTCAAGCGCGCAGGGGATGTGATCCCCTACGTCGAAGGGCCGATCGTCGATGTGCGCGATGGTAGCCAGCGCCTTATCGAACCGCCGTCCGTCTGCCCCGCGTGTGGTGATCCTATTGTCCATCCTGAGGGTGAAATCGCCTACTATTGTATCAATGCCGCATGTCCAGCCCAACTGGTGCAGAAGCTCACTTACTTCACCCATATACTCGATATTGAGGGGCTGGGGGAACGGACCGCTGTCCAGTTGGTGGAGCAGGGCATGGTTGAAGATCCTGCGGATCTCTACTTCCTCACAAAAGAGGCGTTGCTCACCCTGGAAGGCTTCGCCGACAAGAAAGCTGACAATCTGCTTGCCGCCATCGCGCAGGCCAAAGACCGGCCCTTCGACCGCGTGCTGGCGGCACTCGGTATTCGAGGGGTGGGAACGACGGTTGCCCAGGTGTTGGCAGCAGTGTTCCCTACGTTGGATGCGCTGGCGGAAGCGCCCGCCGAGGCCGTCGCTTCCGTAGAGGGCATCGGCCCGATCACGGCACAGAACATCCTCACGTGGTTTGCCCACGATCACAATCACGCGATGGTGGAAAAGTTGCGTGAGGTTGGGGTGAAGCTGACGGCGGAAAGCAAAGCGGCTGTAGAGGGCGAACAGCCGCTTGCGGACCTTACGTTCGTCATCACAGGCACGCTCTCGTTTCCCAGGGACGAGATCAAGGCGTGGATCGAATCGCTCGGCGGCAAGGTGGCGGGTTCGGTGAGCCAGAAAACCAGCTATCTCGTCATCGGAGCTGATCCTGGCGGCGGCAAGTATAATCGCGCACAGGCACTCGACACTCCGCTGCTCACGGAGGAGGAACTTTGCGCGCTTGCGGGTACCCGTCCACCCTCAGGTTAGTAGTATACTTGCGCTTCAAGAGCACTTGCGTCCTTTTCCCGTTGCGAGTATCATTAACATAGGTCGTGTTGAACATTTAGACTCTATCCGTATGGTGAATTCTCGGATAGATACTTAACCTGTATTGTAACTGTCTTTTAGGAGGAACCATGGGACTTTTAGGAACAGGAGAGATGGGTTCACCGCTTCAGAAACATGAAGTTCACATTGCCACTGATTTGCTCTGGGTCACTGGTGAGATGGAGACGATGGGCAATCCCCATAACTATATCAACCAGGATGGGATGGACTTCATTCGTGTTGACGATCCGCACATTGCGCCGTGGTCCTTCTCGGGTCTACCCTCAAGCCACGCTCCATCGATCATCATAGCTCGTGAACGCACCCAATTTTTGATGTTCATCCACGAGACATCTCTGGAGGAATTCCGCGCTGCGCCGAGGACTGAGACGCTGATCTTGCACTTGCCGCTTGCTATCATCCACGGGAAGGCCCCGTTTCTCAGCGAGGCGAAAATTCATAACTTCCTGGATTTCTGGAAGGGTATCTTTGTTCCCATAGTTGATACTGATGTCTATTACCTCGCCGATAGCTCAAGCCAACTGCCTGCGCAATCGTCTTTGGTCTACATCAACCGTTACATTCTGCAAAGTTATATCGAGGGCTGAGCAGGGCCGGTTTTACGATGCGCGTACCTGATGGGAGGGAGTGCCCCTACTACGACGGCGGTTACTATCGCCGCGCAGCCGCTAAAGAGCGCTGCCATTTGTTGGATGAAAAGCCCGACGCAAAGCGTTGGACGTCGGCGTTGTGCCGGCACTGCATCGCCCCAGACATTCATCGCGCCAACGGCTGTGCAAATATGATCCTGCACGCCCGTGTGGGTGGGGGCGGATGGCGCTTTTGGGAGATCCGCCGTATGCATATCTGGGCTACCTGCACGCGCAGCGGCACAGTAGTCGAAGATCCATATCGCGGTTGTGGATTGTGCCATGAACCCTTGACGTTCGTCGTCGGCCCAGAATAGTGTTTGGTGATTAGGGATTGGTGACTGGGGATTGGGAATTGCGGATTGCATTCGCCAAGTTCCCAACACCTAATTCCTGATCACCAATCCCTATTAACCATTCTTGAGGAGTAAACGTTATGAACCATGATCCTATTCGTATCGGTGTCATTGGCGGTTCGGGACTGTATCAGATGGAGGGTCTGGAAGACATCCACGAGATTCGCGTCACCACGCCGTTTGGCGATCCTAGTGACGTACTCGTTGCCGGGCGCATCGAAGGTGTGCCGGTGGTTTTCCTGCCTCGCCACGGACGCGGGCACGTCCACACGCCAACTGAGGTCCCGTATCGCGCCAACATCTACGCGCTAAAGCAACTCGGTGTAGAGAAGATCATCAGTATCTCTGCGTGCGGTTCGCTGCGCGAGCATTTGCATCCTGGCGATATCGTTGTGCCGGATCAATTGTTCGATTTCACCAAGAATCGTACTAGTTCATTTTTTGGTGAGGGATTGGTCGCCCATATCTCGGTGGCGGAGCCATTCTGCCTGGCGCTTTCCGCGCTGTTGTTCGATGCCGTGGTCGCTGCCGGCGGGACTGTGCATCGCGGTGGAACCTTTGTTACCATCGAAGGCCCACGCTTCAGCACCAAGGGCGAGAGCCTTGTCTACCGCCAATGGGGGATGGACATCATCGGAATGACGGCTTCTCCGGAAGCGTTCCTGGCCCGCGAAGCCGGTATATGCTATGCGACGATGGCGCACATCACGGATTATGATGTCTGGCACGAGAGTGAAGAACCTGTCACTGTGGAGATGGTAATACAGGTTCTGCAACACAATGTCGGACTGGCGCAGCAAGCACTCCGGTTGTTGGTTCCACGCTTGGTTGGGACACTCACGGAATGTGCGTGCGCGAGGGCTTTGGACACAGCTCTGATCACCACGCCCGATCACGTTCCAACGGCAACCTTGGACAAACGACGCTTGTTAGTGGGGGCACGCCTGGACTAAATGGGTACTCAGCCTATTCGCGGGCGTTGGCGACTGCCTACGATCATCAGTCCCGAGAATTTGTTAGTCGCCATCCCTGTGTGTTTTGTTTTCATCGGCGCGGCGACGCTTTACTTCGCCGCGCCGACATCGTCACTCACCCTTCAACGCTTGGCCGCGCTGGTTGTGGGATGGATGAGCATCTGGGGGGCGACCTACGTACTGTTGCGCCGCAAACTCCCTGGTGCGGACCCCTTTCTGATACCGCTTGCCAGTCTGCTCACTGGATGGGGACTTCTTTTGTTGGCACGCATGGCCCCATCTTTTCTGCCGCGGCAAATCCTCTGGCTCGGTATCAGTTGCGGTGCGCTGTGTGCTGCGGCCTTGATCCCTACCTTGCCCCGTCTGCTGCGGCGTTACCGTTATACGCTCCTTGCTGCAGGATTGTTGTTGCTCGCGGCCACGCTCTTCTTTGGCGTGAACCCTTCGGGATACGGCCAGGAGTTGTGGTTGGGTGCGTTTGGCGTTTACTTTCAGCCCTCGGAACTGCTCAAGCTGCTCCTGGTGATCTATTTGGCGTCCTACCTCTCAGACCGGCGCGATCTTTTGCAGCGGCAGGATGGCGGCAAGGCACTGTGGATGGCAACCCTCGGCCCCATGGCGACGATGGTGGGATTGGCGCTGTTGTTGCTGGGATGGCAGCAGGACCTGGGGGCCGCGCTGCTCTTTTACCTTACGTTTGTCGCAATGCTTTACCTGGCGTGGGGCAAGGGCTGGCACGTTGTCGTCAGCTTGTTGCTGTTCGTTCCGGTAGCTCTCGTGGGATATTGGCTTTCGGCTCGCGTCGCACTGCGGGTAAGTATCTGGCTTGATCCCTGGGCACCGGGACAGGCCGACCGTGCTTTCCAGATTTTACAGTCGCTCTACGCCCTCGCCGATGGCGGATTGATAGGTCAAGGGCTTGGGCAGGGTTTGCCCACGCTCATTCCCGCCGTTCATACCGACTTCGTCTACGCTGCCCTCGTGGAAGAGTTCGGGCTGGTTGGCGGGATAGCCTTGTTGCTGTTGTTTGCTCTGTTGATCTACCGGGGCATTCTGCTGGCGCAACGCGCGTCCGTTGCTGGTAACGGTTCACCCTTTGAGTCGCTACTGGCAGGCGGGATCGCGGCATTGTTCGCCATCCAGACGTGGGTTATTATGGGGGGAAACGCCAAACTCATCCCCATTACCGGTGTTACCTTGCCCTTTCTTAGCTACGGCGGTTCATCGCTGCTCACGGTCTTCATCGCTACAGGCCTGTTGCTGAACATTTCTGCCCCACATCCGGAGCCGATCACACTCACGCTTATGCCTACAAGCATGCCTTTGCGTCAGACGGTCGGACGTCTGGGGAACGCGCTGTTGTGCTTGTTTGGGAGTGTTGCGCTCATCACGGGCGTGTGGACGGTGCTCCGCGCCGATGAATTGCGCGATTACGTGACCAATCCGCGCCGTATCCTGACTGAATCTCGCATTCAACGTGGGCGTATCCTTGACCGCAACAGCGTGACGCTGGCTGACATCACTGTCGATGACGCTGGTTATGTGACGCGCCTCTATCCTGTGCCGGAAGCTGCGCCAGTGATCGGCTACAATACGCTACAATACGGCGTGAGCGGGATTGAGGACGCGTGCGATGCCCGGTTGCGCGGTGATGTCGACCGTACGCCCTGGCTGGATTTCGAGATGGGATTGCTGCATCAATCTCCAGTGGGCCGGGACGTGCGTCTGACGCTCGATGCGCGCCTTCAGCAGATGACGCAGAATCTCCTGGAGGATTATCAAGGTGCAGCGGTGTTAGTCGATACGCGTACCGGTGAGATCCTGGCGTTGGCTTCCAGCCCGACCTACAACCCGACCACTGTTGAAGCTGACTGGGCTAACCTGTACGCTGATCCCGATGCCCTGTTGCTCAACCGGGCCACACAGAGCTTGGCACAGCCTGGGGCGGTGTTACAGACGGTGATACTGGCGGCAGCATTGCAAGAGGGCGAGCTTCCTGAACCTGATAAACCTCTCAGTGCGTATGTACAAGTCAACGGCGAAAACTTTACCTGTGCCAAGACGCCGCTGGCTAACACCTGGCAAGTAGCTCTGAGCGCCGGATGCCCGGCCCCTTTCGCTGTTTTGGGGGAGCAGCTAGGGATCTCGCTATTGGCAAAGAGCTTTGCCGCGTGGGGGTTGACCGATGCACCAGCTCTGGAGATCTCCACTGTCGCCGCACCGTGGGAAGCTACTTCCGCCGATGCTACCCGTGAAGCTATCGGGCAGGGCGATCTGTTGGTCACGCCGTTGCATATGGTGAGTGTCGCAGCGATCGTCGGCAACGCTGGTGTGCGTGCTCCATTGCATTTGCTCGCTGCATCGTTACCTGGGTGTGTGGATCCGGCCACATCTACAAACAAGGTCACAACGTCCGATATTGCTGCACGTATTCTCGAATTGTGGTCAGAATATGGCAGCGCTGTGGGCCATCTCAGCGAGGCGTTGGCTGGTTCCGATCGCACGCAAACGTGGTTCATTGGGCTGAACTCGCCACAGGTACCTCGTTATGCCGTGGCTGTTTTGATCGAGAATGCGCCCAATCGTGAACTACCGGCACAGATCGGGGAGCAGTTGCTCAATCAGGCGGTGAATCCCTAGTCAACTGCTGAGCCAAACCAACGCACTTCATACCTCAGGTGTGATCATGGTCAATTTCTAACCCCAATCGCTACTTTTGGTTTGACAAACAACGATTCTAACATATTATTAGAGATAAGTGTTGAAGTAGCATTTTTACCTGCCGGACGCGGGTTTCCTATTTTTATAAGCACTACAAGGAGCATGCAATGAACGATATGATCTTGTTAGTCGAAGACGATGAGGCCCTGGCGCAGTTGGTTCAATTGCTTTTAGAGCGTGCCGGCTATACTGTCAAAGCCGCCAGTAATGGGGAAAGTGGTATCGCCCTGGCGCAGCAAACACATCCTGATCTCGTGTTGCTGGATATTCTTATGCCGGATATGGATGGGTGGCACGTCTACGAAGCCTTGCGTCGCATTACCGATGTGCCGGTGCTCTTCTTGACGGCCCTGGGCGACGAGCACAACATTGCTTACGGTCTGGGTCTGGGCGCGGATGATTACATCGTCAAACCCTTCGGCTACAAGGAACTGGTGACCCGAGTCAAAGCTGCTCTGTCGCGTGCGCGCCGCGCCCGTGGCGAGCAGACCATCTTTCAGACCGGCAACCTTTGGGTCAATCTCGACACGCACGAGGTTAAGGTGGATAACCGCATGGTCAGCCTGACACCGACCGAATTCCAACTGCTCTCGGCGCTCATCCAGGATTCCGGACGGACCGTGAATCACGACACTCTCCTTCGCCGTGTATGGGGGGCGGAGTATTCCAACCGGCGCGATTATCTCAAGCTCTACATCTGGTATCTGCGGCAGAAAATCGAAGCCGACCCGCGCAACCCCAAGCGTATCGTGAGCGAGCGCGGCCAGGGATACCGGCTGGTCATAGAAACACCAGAATCACAGAGGTAAAGGGTGCTCTTCGCTGGACTTCTGCAGCAACAGCGAGCCTGGAGATTCGATCTCACTTCGGCGCTGATCGGGGCGGCAATTGCTCTTCTCATCGCGGGCATCATTTACCAGCGCCGCGAGCAAATCAAGGAATTCGGGCTCAAGTTGTGGACGCCGGTGGTGAACCTGCGCAGCCGTGCGCAGGCTAGCCAGGAAGAGCGTTACGTTACTGCGCTAAAGGATGCTCTCAAGGACTTGCTGCTTTTCAAACCGGCGGATCCTCAGAAGATTTTCCAGCCGCCGACTTTTACCGCCCCACCACCTCTGCCGGCAAATGCAGAGACGATCGATGATCTATTTATAGCGCCTTTGGAAGTTACGTTTGCAAATCTTACCGCGGGCCATCCTCGACTTGTCGTTACCGGACCGAAGGCTTCGGGGCGCACGACAGCATTGGCGATGCTGGCTTGGCAGACGACAGAAAACGCCACACCTCGCCCGGCATCACGCAGTGGAAAGAAACGCCCCTACGAGCGTTTCCCCTTGTGGATCGACCTCGCGCAGTACAAAAACCTCCCAGAAGCGCAGTCCGAGTCTCCTATGGACAGATTTGTCCAACTTGCTGCCTTGTTTATGCCAGCGCTGGTTCCCCGCTGGACACTCACCCACCTGCGCAATGAACCCTCGCTCATTCTCGTAGATAACTGGGAAGCTCTACTGCCCGACACCCGACGCATCGTCGCGCGTTGCTTTGCTGAAGTCGCGAAGAACCTTCCCAAGAGCTGCTGGTTGGTTGCCAGTGGGGAAGAGGGCTACGGGCCTCTGATCGAAGCGGGATTTGTCTGGCTGGAGCTGATTCCCCCTTCCGGTGAGGATATACTCGTGCCGCTCTATCGTGGATGGGCGGAACTACTCGATGTTGTTCCTGTCGAACCAGCGGAGGAAACTCTCGGTGTTCTGAAGTGGGCTGTGGATGCGGGTGCTACTCTCCTTGAGCTCAACACACGTGTGTTGGTCTATTTGCGTACGCAACAGCTTCCCGCACGCTTGGTAGATGTTCTTGATCGATTTCTCGATCATTGTATCCCCACGCCCAATCTGGGAGAGGGACAGGCCGACGTTGTCGAGCAGGCACGGGTGCTCACACTCAGTGCTCTCAGTTACGTAGCAAAGGCGCACCGTCTGGAGAACCGTTCGTTTTCGCAACAGGAGATTTATGACTATATTGGGACGCTATTGCCGCCTCAGGAAGTGCGGCCCCCGAAGCTCGAAGGTGCAGTCCGCCGTATTCTCTTCGACACGCAGTTGTTGCAACGCGAGGGTAAGTCCTGGATACCCGCGCACTACATCTGGGATGATTTTCTCACTGCCTGGGCACTTGTGGAGGACGAAGTCGGCGCGGACATGTCCAAAGCGCACATTGGCGACCCTACCTGGACGTTGTTGATGGAATTCTACGCGGCGCTGGAAGATGTTACGCCGTTAGTAAATACATTGATCCAGACAGCTACGCATCACGGAGATACAGCGAGCCTCATACGCGCGGCGCGTTGGGGTGTGGTTGCGCCGGCAGATGTGCCGTGGCGGAAGTCTTTGATGAAAGCTCTCGCGCAGGCGTTTACTGATCCTGATCTCGACCGGCAGATGCGGTTGCGTGTGGGGCAAGCCCTGGCCCTCGCAGCGGGGGAAGGAGCACGCGCGTTCTTCATCCAGACCCTACGCCAGCCTTCCGTTGCTATCCGCAGTGCGGCGTTGCGTGGATTGGGTTGGTCGGGGACGCCGAAGGAGATGCCGCTTTTTGTCGGCGCGCTGCAAGATCTCGATCTTGAGGTCCAGCAGGCTGCAGTGGAGGCATTGGGGGATATGCGGACTTCAGGCGCAGTGCGTTTGCTGCGGGATACAATGGTTAAGGCTGACGATCACTTGTTGCCCAGTATCGCTGAGGCACTCTCTAAAACCGCGGAGGGCCTTGACGTTCTCAAGGAAGCCGCCGATAGCGAATCGCTCTTGATCCGCCGCACGGCGGTACAGGGCTTGAGTCGTGTTAATCAACCCTGGACCCAGGAAATTCTGGAAAAGCTAGCCCGCGAGGATTCCGAATGGCTGGTGCGTTCGGCCGCGCAGATCGTGCTCAATGCGAAGAAGGAAAAAGCCGAGGACAAAACTGTTGTTTTGCCACCGCCGCAAATCGATCAACTTGAGTGGCTTATCGCGTGGGCCGCGAGTCAAGGAACGGGACTTGGTGTGGGGAAGGCCGCAGCCGCGATGTTGGAACGGGCCATCTCCGAAGGCGACCCGAAGGCGCAAATCCTCGGCATTCTTACTCTGATGCACGTAGGTCGTGAGGGACATATCAAACTGCTAGAACCGCTGTTGAGCAGCACAGATCCGGACGTTCAATACGTTGCCGAGTATGCAACGCGCCTGTTCGAACGGCGGTATGACGTCTACCAACAGTGGTAGTCCAACAGCATTGTTCTTGCAATTAAAAACATCCGCTGGTAGGTAAAGCCGGCGGATGTTGCTGTCTGAGGTCAATCCTCTGATGTTTGTGTTGGTGGTGTCCAATCTGGATCGTAGCCATCGCCCCGCAGCAATTCCCACGTCAAGACGCGGTATGCCAATGCCCCCGTCGAACGCGGCGCGTAGAAGATGCCCGGTTCGCCAAAACTGGGTGCCTCGCTTAGGCGCACGCTGCGTGGGATGATCACGTTGAACACCCGGTCTGAGAAATGCCTGCGGATTTCTTCGGTGACCTGCCGCGAAAGTGTGGTGCGGCTGTCGTACATCGTCACAACGACACCGCGCAACGACAGTGCGGGATTGAGACCACGTTGTACCAGCGTGATGGTGCGCGTCAACTGCGCCAGTCCTTCCAGTGCCAGATATTCGCACTGCACCGGGACAATGACCGCCTGCGCTGCACTTAAGGCGTTGACGGTAAGGACGCCCAGACTCGGTGGCGAATCGATGAGTATGTAATCGTAGTCGGTGATAGGGGTTAGCACGTGTTTGAGATGTTCTACCCGTTCGTGTGGATCGGGTGCACGGTTCAACTCGACGGTTGCACCAGCCAACGCGGGTGCACTGGGCAAAATGTCCAGCCCTGGCCAGCGGGTTCCACGGATGACCTCGCTGGCGTTCTGTTCGCCGGTCAGCACATCGTAGATGGATGAGGAAAGGTTACGCGAATCCAACCCCAGGGAGGTTGTGGCGTTACTTTGGGGATCGATATCGATAAGCAAGACGCGGTAACCCCAATCAGCCATTGCTGCTGCGATGTTCACTACCGTCGTTGTCTTGCCAACGCCGCCTTTCTGATTGGTGAAGGTGTAAACTCGCGCCATTTTAGTTACTTACAAGGGGCAAGGTCAAGAGGACACGCGGCAACTTCATCCGGGTGTGGCGCCGAAGCTAGCCCTATACGCGTAACCGAGTGCGCGGCCAGGCACGCCGCGAAACGTGCAGCGGCAAGTGGTTGCGCGCTTGAAGCCATAGCAATGAAGAAAGCCGTGGCGAAGATATCACCAGCGCCTGTGGGATCAACCTGTGTCACCGGCACGGCAGAAAATGTCGTTGGCTGTCCATCGATAAAGATCGTCCCGCCATTCCATCCGCACGTCACCACCAGCAACCGTGTCTGCCGCGCAAAATGTGTGGCGAGATCCCAGTTGTCACCAATGTCCTCGATGCTTAGGACGACGGCTGAAGCCAGAGGTAGTAGGTATTCGGCTTCGGCCCAGGCGATGGGAAAGACATGCCCACGCGCATCACTGCTGCGCATCCATCCTTGGGGCGTGAGGCCCAGAAAGGCTTCCCCGGCGTAATAATCTGCCAACTTGGGATCGCACTCGCGCATAATAGGGCCAAGATGCACGATGGGGGTTTTGAGCCAGGATTGTGGGACCACCTCTGGTGTTAACGGCGCAGCAAAGGTGTAGACGTATTGCTCGCGGTGTCCATTGACGTACACATTCTTAAATGTTGTCGTGGCGGGGGCTGGTTGACGCACCAAAGTTGCGAGTTTGTCCAGCGGCGCGAGGTCTGCATCCGCACTGGCACTCGTCACAATGCCAACTGCGCGTCCCAACGCCGCCGCCGTTAATGATGCATACGAAACCGTGCCACCCAACACGCGCGCCCCGTTGGGGAGGATGTCGTGTGTGACGTGACCGATGACCAGGTAGTCGATGGGCGCGGGGGTCGGATTCATCACGGTTCTTTTTTACTGGGTATAATCGTAATGGCCCGCTCGTGTCCTCTACCAGTACTTTCAGTCTTCACACGTTTGTCTTTACGCAAGAGCATGTGAATGAGACGCCGTTCGTGAGCTGGCATGGGTTTCATCCGCACAGTGCGCCCAGACTTGATAGCTTTGTCAGCCAGCTTGTGTGCCAGGGATTCCAGGCTACGCTGGCGGCGTTTGCGGTAGCCGTCGGCGTCGATCACGACGTTGTAATCTCCCTCCATCATGCGATGGAGCAGGGTGCGGAACAAATATTGGATCGAATTCAGGGTTTGCGCGCGGGGTCCTACCATAACGTTGGCATCTTTGCCGCGCAGCGATATCCACAAAGCCGGGCGGTCTTCCTGTTCCCAACTCGTCGAGTACTGGATGTTGAATCCGGCGAACAAGTTTTCCGCTATCTCTAGGGCTGTCTTTTCCACCTGAGCGCGATCCAAGGTACGGGATGACCGTCCACAGGGCTTTTCCTTTTGTTCTACCAGTGTCGGTTTGGGAACGGGTTTTGCAGGTGCAATCGACTCTGGCGCTGCGGTGACCTCTTCGGCAGAGGGTGTTGTCTGCTTTGTTGTTTCTGGTTTAGATTTGAGAGTGGGGGGCACCGGCGCGGGCTTTGCCTCGGGTATCGCTGGCTTTGATTCGGCGACCTCTGCCGGTTCCAGTTCGGCGTGCGTTGCCGGTTCGGGTTCAGGAATCGATGATTCGGTTTCAGCCTGCTGAACAGACGGTTCTGCTTCTTGAGCGCGGCGCGTAACCCGCACGCGGGCTTCGCGCATACCGATTCCCAAAAAACCACGGCTACCTTCGTCTAGAACTTCGATATCAACTTCATCGCGCGTAGCCACCAACCGGGTTAGACCCAGGATAATCGCTTCATCCACGGAAGCCGCGGTGACAACGGCTACCTCTGTCGATTCTTTGGACGACATTCACAACCTCCTTCGAGAATGGTTTGGGAGTCGTATAATGCGTAGCCATTCTCGTCAATTGAAAGTGCGTGAGTACTCATAGCCACTTTCTTACTTCTGCAGTACGAATGCTATAGTGCTATGATTTGGTGCTCGCTCGCGGCTGCTTTTGTGGAACGGGTTTTTTGTCACTCGCTTCAGGTGCGGGTTGCGCGTAGTGCTGGCGGAACAGGTAGTATTGCAAGATACCGATAAGGTTCGAGATCAAGAAATAAATCGCCAGCCCTGAAGCGTATGTCAACGAGAAGAAACCCATCATCAGCGGCATCATCAGCATCATTTGTTTGTTCATCGCCTCTGCTTGTGCATCCATAGCCGGAGGTGTGATCAGCTTTTGATAGAACCACGACGTGAGGACGACGAGGATCGGCAGAATGAACAGAGGATCGGGCAAAGCCAGGTCCAACCAGAGGAATTGGCTTTTCAAAGGGATAAGCGAGCTGAAGCTGGGGATCCACCGGTAAATATCCTTGGGCAGCTCCAGGAGTTGCAGCGGCGTGCTGGCGAGCGCACGGATAATGGCTTGATAAAGGCCGATCATCAGCGGTAACTGGACCAGCGAAGGCAAACATCCACCGAGCGGATTGATGCCCAATTTGCGCTGTTCTTCCATTAATCTCTGGGGATCGTCCTTGTATTTCTTTTGGATCTCTATAAGCTTGGGGCGCAATTCTTGTTGCTCTCGAGCGACTCGTTGCTGTTTCAGCATCAAAGGTGTGACGATGAGGCGCAGCACCAGTGTTATCAATGCCACGGCAATGATGGTCTCGTTCCCTAGATATTTGTAGAAGAGCAGCAACAAATTGAGAATTGGTCTAATAATGACTACATCCCACATCGTCTATCTCCCTAATTTTCTGGCTCAGTGGAAGGATAATTCCACGTGATTTTACCGGTAGCCAGTTCGAATGCCTGGATGCGTTCGTCTACCAGAATCGGCATCGCGTACAAGTACGTTTCGTCCGCTGAGAGGTCACCTGGCAGTCGTCCTGGATTGCGCGCAACCGTCCCCCAGTTCATCTCCGCGCCGGTGCCTGTGTCGAGGGCATGGATGATGCCTTTCTTGTATCCCGCCACGTAGAGCAAGCTGCCGTCAGCATTCAGGGCGGGCCGACTGTGGATTATATCATCGATCTCCGTGGGGGCATCCCATAACAATTCGTGCGTTTCCGTATCCAATGCGTAGACGTAACCACCGACATCCGCAAAGTACAATTTCGTCTTATTAGCGATGGGGGAGGCCCACAGCCAATCGTTTGCCGTGGTCGTCCAGGCGATTTGTTCCGTTGCCAGATTAATCTGGTAGAGCGTGCTGGAGAAGTCTCCCACCCATAAAGCGCCATCGATGTAAACCGGCGTCGCCGAGATAGCGCCATCCGTTTGAACATGCCAGCGTTCTGCGCCTGTAGCAACGTCGACTGCGTAAAGGTTGTGATCAAGGGAGGCGATGTAGACGGTGTCTTCAATGACAACCGGGGTGGCCCACACGCGATCTTGCGTGGGGAATTTCCACGCCAACGCGCCATCCCCAAGGTTGAGGGCGTAGACGGAGCCATCCCCATTGCCGATAATAAACTTCCCGTCCGCCACGACACCGCTACCGACGTATTGACCGGTGGCTTGCGTGAACGTCCAGAGCGGATTATCGGGTCGCTCAGCAGGCGATTCGCCCAAGGGGAGCGCGTAGACGGTTTTATCCTTGTATCCGGCGACCAAGAGAAGTCCATGGTCGCCATGGTCTTTCGCCAGCACCGGAGTCGAATAGAAAAGCTGTTGTTGCTTTTGTGTTTCTTCGGGGTAGCTCCACAGCAGCTTGCCGGTTTCGGCGTTGAAGGCTTGGACGTATTCCAGGTTTGCCGCATAGATTATGTCACCGGCCACGAGCAGACCGGGCCAGCTTTCATGGCGTGCTCCGCCAGCACAACCGGTCAATACCGTCGCCAATAAGAACATTACCAACCCCGCGCCGAATAAGCGCCCGCGCGCTCCGGCGTGAGATTTGTTACCTCTATAGAGGCGGTCAACGATCATCCGCCACAAGTTCATACTTCCTCCTGAAGGCGTGAGCGCGACTCTTGTCGCCACACGCCCAAAACTGATGTTAAGGACTGAAAGCTAAATAACTTGCCATTTGCGAGGCTTTCTATACCCGCTTTCAGTTTGAATTGGGAAAGTTATTTAGTACCCATTCCTAAGGGACGGGGTCATATCCACCTGGGTTGAAGGGATGGCACCGTGCGAGGCGTTTGATGCCTAGCCATCCGCCGCGAAAGACACCGTAACATTCGATTGCCTCATAGGTATACTGCGAACACGTCGGGGTGAAACGACAGGAGGGGATAAGGTGTGGTGAGATCGCGCGTTGATAAAAGCGCAGCAACCACAGCGCTACAGCTTTCATCTTTCGTCATCTTCCATCGAAGATATCCACAATCCCGCGAGATTTAGCATAGACTGAAGTGCACTTTCCACTTGAGGTTCTTTCACTGTGATCAACGCGGAGCGCGCGACTAAAACCAAATCCCACCCGGTGGCGATGTGTGGATAGAGATGCCGAGTTGCTTCACGCAACAAGCGCCGTGCCCGGTTGCGGGCCACGGCGTTGCCGACTTTTCGACTGGCGGTAATGCCAACGCGGACATGATCTAGATCATTCGGGAGCGCCCACAAAATGAACCAGGCATGCGCCCACGACCGTCCAGCGGACCATACACGCCGAAATTCTTCCGGACGGCGCAGGCGCATTGCTTTCTGCCAATTGTGATGCTCCAAAAGGGTTATGCACGTTCGTGAAAAAAGATCTACGCACTTAGTCGCGACGGCGCGGACGTTGTGCGGCTTCCTTCCAATTCAGACGCTTTGCTCCACCCAGGCTCACGGCGATCAGCTTGCGGCGACCCTTGCGGCGGCGGCGCTTCAAAACCTCGCGCCCGGTGCTCGTGCTCATACGTGCGCGGAACCCGTGGGTGCGCATCCGCTTGCGCTTCTTAGGTTGATAAGTTCGTTTAGGCATTGTCGTTTACTCCTCTTTTTATAGCATCATCCCCATATTGAGGATGTCAAACAGTTTTTTGACCTAAGCTTGGTCCTTACAGTGAAAACCGCGCGGTCGCCCGCGTGGTTTTCAGGATCGGCTTCAGAGCAGACATATTATACCTTAAGGGATAAGTAAGTCAATCACGGTTTTACATACTTGACACGCTTTGGTCTGAGAGTAGCATATATTTGTATCATAACAGAGTTTTATCCTGTGAGGTTATCCATGGTGAATATCCGGCAACTACATCCTGGCGATGAAGCCATCCTGGAAGCCTTTTTGCTGCCGCGTCTGGAAACGTCCATGTTTTTGATCGGCAATATGCGCGAGTCCGGATTGGAATACGACGGCGAGCGCTACACCGGCGATTACGTCGCTGCCTTTGAGGGTGACCGCATGACCGCCGTGATGGCGCATTTCTGGAACGGGATCGTCATAACACAAGCGTCTGTACATCTCGACGCGTTGTGGCGTGAGACATTGATGGCGTCAGGACGCCCGCTCAAAGGCATCATCGGGCTGCACGAACAGGTCACTGCCATCAAAGCTGTGCTGGAATTGGAGCGCTATGAACGCCAATTGGATCAGTGCGAAAAGCTTTACAGCCTCGAGCTTGCTGCTCTTCGCGTGCCGGAAGCTCTGACAACAGGCCAGGTCAGGGGACGCCGTGCACAAAACCGCGACGTGGATGTTTTGACCCGCTGGCGCGTCGGGTACGAAATCGAGACGTTGGGCGAAGAAGAAAGCGAGCAGCTTTGGGCGCGAGAGCGTGCTGCCGCTGAACACGTTGTCGCCGACGGTAATACCTGGATACTTGAAGCGGGAGGCCGCCCCGTGGCGACCAGCGCCTTCAATTCACGCATCGCGGAGGCGGTACAAATCGGCGGGGTATGGACGCCGCCGGAGTTTCGCCGGCGCGGTTACGCGCGCTGCGCTGTCGCGCAATCGCTGCTCGACGCCCGCGCGGAGGGCGCGCAGATAGCTATTTTGTTCACCGGCGAAGACAACGTCCCTGCACAGAAAGCCTACACTGCGTTGGGATTTCGCCACATCGGCGACTATTATCTGCTCATGCTGCGAGAACCACTTCACGTTACACTATAGAGACACCAGCTAATGGCAAGTACGCAAACACTGTCAAGTCGAGAGCGTGTGCGTCTGGCGCTCGAACACCGGGAAACCGACCATATTCCCATCGCAATGGTCTGCTCAGGCATCAATCCTCCGGCATGGCGTGAACTCGAAGTCTACTTGCGGCGCGAACGTGGCATCGATGTGCAGACCTATCTCGACAGCTTCATCGACGTTCGTTCGGTTGAGCCGGACTACACCGGGCCGCCGCTGGAACCGGACGAGGACATCTGGGGCATCCGGCGCAAAGCGGTCAGCTACGGCGATGGCAGCTACGATGAGATTGTCCATTACCCGCTGGCGAACGTGCAAACTGTGCGTGATCTGGACGCCCGCCTCTGGCCGAGCACCGACTGGTTCGACTACACCGTGTTGCCCGGCCGCATTGCGGCGCTTCAGGCTGACGGCGAACACTGCATTATGGTCGCCAACGGAAACATCTTCGAGACCTCGTGGTACATGCGCGGCTTCGAGCAGATGTTCATGGATTTCGTCCTCGACCCGGAACTGGCGCAGGCAATCATGACGCGCGTGACCGACTTCTACGTGGCGCATTTCCGCGCCATGCTGGCTGCCGCGCCCGGCCAAATCGACCTGGCGTTTACCGCCGACGACATCGGCGGGCAAAACGGACTGCTGATGTCGCTCGACATGTGGGAGGCGATGATCAAGCCGCATCACGTGCGGTTGAACCAGGCCATCCACGAGTTTGGCGCGAAGGTTATCTACCACACCGATGGCGCGGTGATGGCTGCGGTGGGCGGTTTGGTCGATATGGGCATCGACGTGCTACAGGCGCTCCAGTTCAGCGCTAAGGGGATGGACCCCCGGAAGCTCAAGGATGGGTACGGCGACCGGTTGTGCTTCGAGGGCGGCGTCAGCGTGCAGACGACGCTCCCGTTCGGCAGTGCAGAAGATGTGCGATGCGAGGTCGAGGAACTGATCACCGTGCTCGGCAAAGGCGGCGGTTACATCCTGGGGCCGTCGCACTATGTCCAAGCCAACACCCCGCCGGAGAATATCGTCGCGATGTTCGATACGGCGACGCATTACTACCCATTTTAGTCTACTCTCAACGGATTATGGAGGCTTTGATAATGGCTGAATTACCCCGTCTACAAGTGAGTGACAATCATCGTTTTATCATCACGGAAACCGGCGCCCCGTTTTTCTGGCTGGGTGACACGGCCTGGGAACTGTTCCACCGGCTGAACCGCGAGGAAGCCGAACGCTACTTCGCCAACCGGCAGGCCAACCGCTTCACCGTGATTCAGGCGGTAGCGCTGGCTGAGTTCGATGGCCTCAACACGCCCAACGCCTACGGCGAGCGCCCGCTGCTCGATAACGATCCCACCCGGCCTAACGAGGCCTACTTCGCCTACATGGATGAGGTGGTACAGATGGCTGCCCGTCACGGGCTGTACATCGGCTTGCTGCCCACCTGGGGCGACAAAGTCAATCACCAATGGGGCGCGGGGCCGATCGTGTTCAACCCGGAGAATGCGGAGATTTACGGACGCTTCCTTGGCGAGCGCTACCGCGAGCAGACCAACATCGTCTGGATTTTGGGTGGCGACCGGCCCGCCATCCATGAAGATCACGACTATCGCCCGATCTGGCGGGCGATGGCGGCAGGGATCGACGCGGGGATGGGGGGGCCATCGTTCAAGACCTACCATCCGGCGGGCGGACGTTCTACATCGGCGTGGCTGCACGAGGAAGCATGGCTGGATATGCACATGATGCAGTCGGGCCATGGCGGTGGGCACGATGTGCCGGTGTGGGAATGGGTGACGCACGACTACACCCTCACCCCGCCCAAGCCTGTGCTTGACGGCGAACCGAATTACGAGGACCATCCTATCAATCCCTGGCCCACGTGGGACCCGGCGAACGGCTACTTCCGCGATCACGACGTGCGCAAGCAGCTATATCGCTCGGTGTTTGCGGGTGCGTGCGGCGTCACCTATGGCCATCATGCCGTCTGGCAGTTCGCCGACGATCAACACGGCTACATCAACTTTGCTGAATTCCCCTGGACTGTTGCCATCGACCGTCCCGGCGCGCGCCAGGTCAGGCATCTGCGGGCGTTGATGGAGTCGCGGCCGTACCTCAACCGGATTCCCGACCAGACGATGCTGCGCTGCGATGCTGGTACAGGCGGCAGCCACATCCGCGCCATCTGTGACAGCGAAGGGCGCTACGCTTTCGTCTACCTGCCACTGCCGCTTCCTGTTACCGTCGACTTGGAGGTATTCTCAGGCGCGCACGTCAACGCTTGGTGGTACGCGCCCTGCACTGGTGAAGCCACGTGGATCGGCCAAGTCCCTGCGACCGGCGCGCAGACCTTCTCGCCGGCTGGACAGCATCCCGATTGGGTGTTGGTGCTAGACGATGCAACCCAGGGATTCGGTGCGCCTGGGCAAGATAAATCATAGTTTCGCCCCCATCTCACCGCAGAGGACGCAGATTGCGAAGAGAAAGCTTTTTTTGCATCTCTCTGCGATCTCAGCGACCTCTGCGGTAAATGAATTGGGTAGTCTCAGTAGATCGAAAATCTACGTTCGTAGTAACCGCTTTAGCGGTCTTTGGACGACTAAAGTCGTTACTACGAACGTAAAAATCACATCTACTGAGTCTTGCAATATGGGGATAATCACCGTTAGGAGGAGACGATGAAAATTACGGGTGTCAAGACACATTTTGTCGAGTGGGTGCGCGGCCCTTACCATTGGCGCGATGGCATTATGCCCAACGGCCCCATCGGGCGGGCCGGGCTGTTGCGCATCCAGACCGACGAGGGCGTCGAAGGTCTGTCGCCGTACGGCGGCGGCGCGAACATCGAGGAGATCAAATGGCAGCTCATCGGTACCGACCCGCTCAACCGCGAGCGCATCTGGCAGGATTTCTGGCGAAATCTGCGTACGTCGCAGCTTGGGCGGGCCATCGGCGCGGTGGACTGCGCGCTGTGGGACCTTTTGGGCAAAGTGAACGGCACACCGGTTTATAAATTACTCGGCGGGATGCGCGACCGCATCCCCGCCTACGCCAGTACCGTCACCCTCGATTCGCTGGAAGAATATATGGAACTGGCCGACGTTTGTCTGAAAAAGGGGTACAAGGCGATCAAACTCCACGCCTGGGGACGGCTGGAACAGGACGCGGAACTCTGCCGCGCGCTGCGGAAAAAGGCCGGCGATGACATTGTGCTAATGTACGACGCTTCGAGCATGTTCAATCTCTACGAGGACGCCGTGTGGTTCGGTCGCCAGTTGGAGAAATACAACTTCTACTGGTACGAAGAGCCGATGGACCACTTCAACACGACCGTGCTGGCGCGCCTGGCGCGGGAATTGGACATCCCGTTAGCTGTCGCCGAAGCCACGCACGGCGGGCCGTGGGATGCGCACGCGCAAATCCAGGCGGGCGCGGCGGATATTATCCTCACCGGACCGTTGGATGCGTACAAAGGCGGGCTGACCGGTGTAATGAAAACTGCCCACATCTGCGAAGCCTACGGCATGATGTGCGCGGTCCACGGTGGCGCGATTCCCCATCTGCACGCTGCCTGCGCGATCTATAATACAAAATACTTCGAGCGGCTGGTGCCGGAGACGTACTATTCCCCGCCGGGCATTGTGGATGCCTCAACCGAGATCGACAGCGAAGGCTACGCCCAACCGTGGGACAAGCCCGGACTGGGCATCGAGGTGGATTGGGATTGGGTCAAGAAGCACACGGTGAGGGAAGAGGGATGATCAATGATATGTGATGCGTGAGGGGTTTCAATCACGCATCACGTATCATTTCGACAAATCTTTGAGGGTGGTTTCCGGCTCGTGATAGCGCCGGTAGTAGTGCGTCAGCGTGGTCACGGTGAAGAAACGGTTGATGGCGGGCACGCGCAGGAGCAGGGCAAAGAGCGCGTAGCCTACGACGAAAGCGAGGAGTATGTACCCGTACTCTAAAAGCACCCACAGAAGTCCTTGCACGTCCGCCAGAGCCGGAATCTGCCGGGTCACGACATTCAGCAGCCAACTGACAACCGGAATAAACGTAATCGCACCCAGCAGCACGCCCCAGAAATGGCCTGCCTCGATGGCTTGCGTGGGACAGAAGGCCATGCAGCGCATGCAACTTTCGCAGTCGAGGGTCCAGTATGGGCGGCGTTGCCCTGCTTGCTCTCCCATCTTGATGGTCACCATCTTGATGGCGTGCCAGGGACAGTGCTCGGCGCACTGCCCGCACCCGATGCAGCGGTCGGACGCGAAAAAAAGCTTCGCCAGGAAAAAGCGGCCCAGGAGCAAGTATCCCACCGCAATGGGCAACAAAGCCAGCGCCAGCAACGCCCACGGCCACGCGAGGAAGCTGCGCTCCCCGGCCAAAAAGCCATCTATGAAGGCATCCGTTTTCTCTCGCCCCTTCGCTATGGTAGCGCGTGCTTTCTCCGGCGGCGGGCCGGGCACGAGTGACATCCAGTTATCCGGAAAGCCCACATCCAAAAAACTGCGCATCGTATAGCCTTTGAGAGCCAAGAGCAAGGCCATCACATAGAACGTCGTGCCGCTGACGCCGGAGTCGCAGGCAACAACCAGAACATCTGTGCCGTTTCCACGGGGCAGATGCCAGATAAAGCGCAGCATCAGCCAGGGCGCGGCAAACGCATGGACCGGCGTCGCCAGAACGAGCAATGTGTCCGAGCCGGCCTTAAAGTTCACATCCAGGTTGGCGGTGTGGATGGGGGACATCTCCGCAGAAATCCCTGCTGCCTGTAAACGTTCGGAAATCCAGGTTACGACCCGGTAGGTGTTCCCAGTTCCCGACAAGAAGTAGAGCATCGCACGTTGGTAAGACATCACGACTCCCTCGAAAATACGAATCACGAGATGTAGGGCAAACTGTCAGTTTGCCTCTATCGCAAGCTAACAGCTTGCGATATATTTTCAACTCACTCTACAACGCGCTTGTAAAGCCGGCCTAACCGCAGCCAGCCAATGGATCCATCCGAATTTCGGATCACGTCGACTTGTGCTTTCTTCCACGGGCCGCTGGTGATCATCAACCGGTTCTCCTCACACCGTGCCACCGATACCGGCGGCGGGGGAGGCGGCACGACGCTGGGATCGGGGAAGCCCTCCTTGGGGCGCACCTGACCGACAAGTTGTCCTGCCAACAAACCCAGCTCGATTTCGGCGGAAGGTCGATCGTAGCGCCCCACAAAAGCCCGCAATTCTTCTTCCGTGGAGTCTATGGGTTCCGGCTCTTTACGCTCCACGCCGAAGTAGGTTTTCATAAACCAACGCTGGACGTCATCGATCAAATCGCCGCCTTTGTCTGCATTGGTGAGGATGACCAATACCGTGTTGTGTTCGGGTATCAGCATCAATGTGGACACCTGTCCATTGGTGCCGCCACCATGGCCGAAAGTACGCAGCCCGTCCCAATCAGAAATATGCCAGCTCAGACCAACCGCGGCATCCTTCCAAATCTCGACCTGCGGGGACTGCATCTGCCGCAGTGAGTCTTGGGAGAGCACCTGCACGCCATCTTCCGTCGTGCCATCGCCAAGGTGGAAACGACCGTAACGCAACAACATATGCACATCGCAAACGATGCCACCGGCAGGACAGGCAAATCGGCCCAGAGGCCAGGGACGGGCGACTTTCACCTTCTCGTCTTCCTCGTCATGCCCAACAACGAAACGATGGGTGATGACATCGCCCGCATCAAAATAGCAGCGCGCCAATCCTAACGGCTCCAGGACAAACTCTTTCAGCACATCCTCGTAGGGTTTGCCTGTGATAACTTCAATAATACGCCCGGCGAGAACAAACCCGGCGTTGTTATACGAGTAAACCTTTCCTACAGGCGCGATCTGTACCAGTTTCGCCATGTTCGCTACGTACTTTGCCAACGCCTCAGAACCGGGACCGGGGTCCTCAAAGAAGTCCCCTTCCCAACCACCGACGTGCGTCAGCAGGTGGCGCACGGTCGCTTTGGCCGACGTGTCTTCATCAGCGACTTTGAAATCGGGGATGTAGGTGCGCACGGTGGCGTCCAGGTCGAGTTTGCCCATTTCGACCAGACGGAGCATCGCCATCGCTGTAAACGTTTTGGTGACCGATCCGATCTGAAATAACGTCTCGGTGGTTACGTCCAGCGGGTGCTCAATGTTCGTCACACCGAACCCAGCCGTGCTGGTCTCGCCCTCGTGAAAAACACCAACAGCCACACCGGGAACACGATGTTCTTCCATTTTTTGCTGGACGTAGTCCGTCAATGACTCAAACCGTGTTTGTTGCACTTCACTCATAGTAGTTTCCTCCGTATCTCAATTCATAACTCTTGTAAAACAGCCGCCATTGCCTCCACAGCGGCGGCGAAAAAGCGATCCAT
>JAFGSL010000648.1 GCA_016934645.1 Anaerolineae bacterium | reverse complement strand
CGTCACCAGCGCGGGCAGCGGCGCTTCGACGACTTCCGTCCAGCGCTCGGTCTTGCGTTCGACGACGATCTGGCGTTTGGCGAGATCGATATCACGGATTTTGACTGCGTAGGTAATGATCGGCAGATCGAGCCGCACTGCCACCCCCGGACCAACCTGAGCCGTATCCCCGTCAATCGCTTGTTTGCCGAAAAAGACCACGTCGATAGGATCTTTCTCGTGAATCATTTGAATAACCGTGGCAAGGACATAGGAAGTCGCCAGGGTATCCGCACCAGCAAACTTGCGATCGGAAACGAGATAACCCGCGTCGGCTCCCAGTTCAATGGCCTCGCGAATCGTCACCGTGAACGAGGCCGGTCCCATAGACACCACCGTCACCTTACCGCCGAGTTTGCGCTTCCACTCCACGGCAGACGCCAGCGCGTGCGCGTCATAAGGGTTCATGATCGCCGGCACGCCCTCCCGCACCAGATTTCCTGTGTCGGGATCGATGCGGATGTTGGTCGTGTCCGGCACCTGCTTAACAGCGACAAGTGCGTGAAACAAATTCCACCTCCTTATAAATTGCGAATTACGAATCGCGAATTGTGAATAACGAACGCGAAAGGCGGGATTCTTCCCAAATCCCGGTCTTTGGGCACATTAGTGGCGTGGGGTGAACTGCGGTTCGATGATCTCACCGTTGCGAATGGCGACGCCATTGCGCAAAGCATCGTTTTGCGCAAAGGCAGACACCGGTCCCATGTTGGTGATATGCTGGATGTAAGACCACGCGGCGTTGTTGAAAGCGTGCGTCGAGGTGCGCGGCACGCCGCCGGGCACGTTGGGGACGCAATAATGCACCACATCTTCTTCAATATAGGTAGGATTATCAAAGGAGGTGGCACAGCTTGTCTCCGCACAGCCGCCATGATCAATGGCAAAGTCCATGATGACCGCGCCTCGGCGCATCATGCGCAGCATCTCACGGGTGATCACCACCGGCGAGCGTTTGCCCGGATCGCGCACCGCACCTATAACCACATCGGCAAAGCGCGTGGTGTAGGCCACGTTGAAATCGTGATCGATCATCGTAGTCACGCGTCCCTGGAAATATTCCTCCAGATAGCGCAGCCGATCCAGTGAACGGCTAAGGATAAAGACCTTCGCGCCCAATCCAACGAAAGCGCGCGCGGCGTTCATGCCCAACGTTCCGCCCCCCAGGATCACCACCTCACCAGCAGAGACACCCGGCGTACCGTTCAACAACACGCCCCGCCCGCCATTGGTGCGCATCAGCAGTGTTCCGGCGATGTATGGTGCCAGGCGTCCGGCAATTTCGCTCATAGTTTTGAGGATGGGGAAGTCGCGACCATCTTTAGAGATCATCTCGTAAGCAATGGCGGTCACCCTATGCTTTTTGAGCTCATCGACTTCTGCCTGAGGAAGCGACATCAGTCCGAGGAAGCACATAAAAGTCTGGCCGACGGGCATCCAGTTAATTTCCTCCAATGTGGGTCGCAACACTTTGAGCACCAGCGAACTGTTGGCATAGACTTCCTCACCGGTCGGTAAAAGCGTTGCGCCCATGCGCTCATAATCATAGTCATCAAAACCGGCTCCGGAACCGGCACCTACTTCCACATAGCACTTGTGGCCGTCCTTTGTCAACAAGCCGACGCCGGCTGGCGTCAACCCAACGCGTTCCTCTCCACAGAGCCGTTCCTTAGGAATGCCTATGTTCATATTCCGCTCCTTTGTGAATAGTCAGTTAATCTTTAGTCCGATAGTCACATAGTCTCAATAGATCACAAAATGCTCCAAGGGGATCACCAGATCCCCGTTCTGGTCTGGATCGGCGATCCAGACCGAGCAAAATTAGATCCACTGAGTCTTTAAAAATCACTGCCGTAATCGTGTCGTTGGATGGCGGCAACGCCGTCAGCCGGATGCGTGACGTAGACAGCGGGCTGTTTGCCGAACCGCTCGTCGTAAGCCTTGGCAATGTGGGCTTTGAATTCGGGAACAGCAGCCTCAGCTACCAGAGCAATGGTACACCCACCAAATCCTGCGCCGGTCAACCGCGCACCGTAGCAACCAGGAACTTCCGTCGCGGCCTCGACCAGCGCGTCCAATTCCGGCGCACTCACCTCGTAGTCGTCGCGCAGACTGCGATGGCCTTCGACCATCAATGTACCGGCTGTCTCGATGTCGCCAGCGTAGAGCGCGCGGGCAAACTTCACCACCCGGGCGTTTTCCGTGATGATGTGCCGCGCACGCCGGTATACAACTTCCGGCAGATCGCGCCCAAACTGCTCTAGCTCGCGCATCGATACATCCCGTAAGGCCCTGACCTCCGGCAGATTAGCCTGCAAATGTCCGACCGCCTGTTCACACTGCGCCCGGCGCACGTTGTACTCCGATGAAGCCAGCGAACGGCGTACCATGCTGTCGGACACAACAATGGCAACGCCCTCGGGCATCGGGAAGTAGCGCCGTTCAAGCGAGCGTGAGTCGAGCATCATCGCGTGACCAGCCTTGCCGCACGCGCTGATCATCTGATCCATGATACCGCAATTCACACCCACGTACTGGTTCTCTGCCTTCTGGCACAGCAGCGCCAGATCGGAAAGTGAAATATCGAAGTTGCCCAGTGTGGACCACGCAAAGGCAAACGCCAACTCAATCGCTGCCGAGGACGACATCCCCGCGCCGACCGGTACATCGGAAGCCAGCACCGCGTTGATAGCAGAAGGCTGGAGTCCACGCTCGAGAAAGGCCCACAAAACACCTTTCGGATAATCAGCCCACCCACCCACTGAGGCTGGCGACGCCGTTGTCGAGAAAACTGCCTCATCGTTTTTGATGTCGAGCGCGCGCACCGTCGTCAACGACTCGTCAGCCACGCCAACCGCCAGCCACGCCGCCTGATCAACGGCCACCGGCAACACAAATCCATCGTTGTAATCGGTGTGCTCGCCGATGAGGTTGACCCGTCCAGGCGCGCGAACCACGAGTTGCGGTGGTCGCTGGAAACGAGCAGTATAAGATTGCGTCACCTTTTTGTGTAATGCGTGTTCAGCCATAAGTCCCCCTTTGGGTAGACAGGGCGCGAATCTTCGCGCGACGGTAAACAGTAAACAGGGGATTTTCCTTCCCGTCTACCGTCTACTGTCTGCCGTCTACTAGATATCCGTCTCCGGCAAAATGCCATTACGCGCTAGCGCCGCCAGTACTTTGGCACGATCGGAGGCGCGGATGATCGCCAGCCCCTCGCCAGGCGACTCGCGGATGAAACGGCGCAACGCCGGATCCTCCAACAACGCCGGATCGGGCGCGCGCAGCAGCCACACCTGCTCCAGCCGCACCGGCTCGCCACCTTGATAGGCGCTTTCAATAGCGGTACGTAAATGCGCCGAGAGCTTCTGCCCCGTCGCCTCTTCCAGAAATGTCAAAATGCGTGCGACCGGAATGCGCTGCTGCCGCGCTGACATCAAAGACGCGGGCGTAAGCCGGTAACGATAGTCCTGATCCCACTCCAACGGGCGCGCAATCCGGCGAACCTGAAAACGCACGTAGCGACAACGCAGCGGCACGGTGATCACGCCATCCTCGCTCAGGTGTAGTGACGGCGGTTCCGGCAAAACTGGTGGATCACCAAGTCCCAACAGCGCTGCGCCTGCCGTACTCAGACGAAAATGCGTGGGCGCGCTACTCGACGTAGCGCCTCCCAGGTCGACCATTCCCAACCAGAAAAGTGGACCGGTGAGCACAAAGGCAATCCACGCGCCTTCGATAGCATCCCAGGCCTCGATGCCGCGCAGAGGCTTCTCGGTTGTCGCATCGCGCAGCGCCCAAGCATCGTAATCCCCGTCCGGGCGCAGAAAGTCCATATTCTGTTCACGCACAAAGGCAACGAACTCTGCCAGTGTATACCAGGCGTCGGGCGCGCAGTGGCGCAACAGATCGAGAAACACCTGACGCACGGAACGTGATTCAGCAGGCCATTCGCGCACCGGATCGGGATGCAGCGTGGGAACGGCAGCAAGATCGTTCCACCGGGTGCTTTCCACCCACGCACGGGCCAGCGTCGCCCACTGCGACCAGCTATCCGCTTGCAGCCATGCCAGCATCGGCTCAGCGACCGGGCGCAGCACATCCTGCTCATCGCGGCGAAGCCACCCTTGTTCCAGTGCCAGCGTTTCCAGTAGCGAACTCGCCACCGGCAGTCGTATCCACGCCGTCTTTTCATCCGCCACGGCCGGACCGAGCGTCTCCATTTGCAGCGCCGCGAACAACGTCACCAAGTCATCGGCCAACACATCGGTCCCGGGAACCTGATGCTCGGGCGGTGTTGCCGGCGACGGCGGCGCGACTTCCAATGGCGCAGGGATGGGCATATACAGGTGCAATTCTTCCGGCACAAACGCCATTTCTACCTGACCAACAGGCCACGCCGCAAAAGCACGCTGCACCAATCCCAGATACCACAAGTGCTCGACCGCCGAGACTGGCGTGCGCCACAGTTCCTCACGTTCCAAGCGCCCCGGTCCAACGGCGCGAAGTTCCCCCCAGCGACGGGTGAAGATAGCCCAAGGCATCGCCCCATCCCGTCGCAACAGATCATCCAAAGCTGCGCGCACGTCGGCATCGAGCCCAGCAAGGACGCGCTCCACGGATTCGATGTGCACCATCGCATCCGCCAGTTCCGCCGCGACATCGGATTTACGTTCGGCGATCAACGATATATCCCACTGCTGGGCAATCACCTGCAGACGCGCTAGGTCGCTGTCGAGAAGCGTTTGATAGAATGTGCGCAAGGCCATTTCCGATAACCAGAAGCGAATCAGCGTTTTAACGTTGGAACACCATCTAAATTGACATGTCAATTAAATTGACGGACCACAACGTACAAACTGATTATATCTATAGTAGCAGAAGGCGCAACCTATCACTTGTCCATAGATCATAAACCAAGGTAACATTTGCTACAGAATGACCTATTTCCGCTAGACAGAACGTACCTTGTCACTACAATAACCCAAATAGGGAAGAGAAAGTTTGAGGGCGGGTGTACCCCACCTCCAAATCTCCATCCCTTCTTAAGGAGGCATTGGATGAAACGACTACTTTCCGGCAACGAAGCTTTTGCCCTGGGCGCATGGGAGGCGGGCGTGCAGTACGCCTCGGCCTATCCAGGGACGCCCTCCACAGAAATCCTCGAAAACTTCGCGCGCTATCCCGGCGTCAAAGCCGAGTGGGCGAGTAACGAGAAGGTGGCATTGGACAACGCCATCGGCGCGTCCTTCGGTGGCGCGCGCACCATCGCGGTGATGAAGCACGTCGGCGTGAACGTTGCCGCCGACAGCCTGCTGTCGGTGTCATACACGGGGGTGAAGGGTGGTCTGGTGCTGATCAGCGCCGACGATCCTGGCGCGTTCTCCTCGCAGAACGAGCAGGACAACCGCCAGTACGCGCGCTTCGGCAAGTTCCCATGCTTCGATCCCGCCGACAGCGAGGAAGCCCGGCAGTTTATGGGTGTGGCGCTGGACGTGAGCGAGCAGTTTCAGACACCAGTGTTGATGCGCTCAACGACGCGCCTTTCACATTCCAAGTCCGCTGTGGAAGCGACTGTACCCGACAAACGTGAGTTCCAGCCCCTCCCACCCTTTGAGCGCGAAGAACAGATCACGCGCGTCATCCTGCCTGCCATTGCGCGGATGCGACATCCCGTCATTGAACAGCGGTTGTTGGATGTGGGGCAGTGGAGCGAGACGACGGCCTTCGAGCGGGGCGTCAACCGCATCGAGTGGTACGATAAAGCTCTCGGCATCGTGACCACAGGCATCGCCTACCAGTACGCACGCGAAGTGTTGCCCCGCGCCTCCATTCTCAAGCTAGGAATGAGCTACCCATTGCCGGTGCAGGCCATCCGCGACTTCGCCGCACAAGTAAAAATATTGATCGTCATCGAGGAACTCGACCCCTTCATCGAAGATCAACTTAAAGCAGCAGGCATTGCGGTGGCCTACGGCAAGGATATCTTCCCGCTGTGTGGCGAGTTGACCCTGGCGAAGGTGCAGCAAGGCGCAATCACAGCCGGATTGATCGCGAATGACGAATTACGAATAACGGATTACGAATCACCGATTACCGTTCCGCCGCGACCTCCCGCGCTGTGTCCCGGCTGCCCGCACCGCGCCTTCTTCTATACGATGAGCCGCAACAAGCGCAAGACCGTCATCGCTGGCGACATCGGCTGCTACTCGATGGGGGTATTGCCGCCATTCGAGGCGATGGATATGCTGATTTCAATGGGGGCGAGCGTCGGGATGGCGCACGGCTTCAAGCAGGCCGGCGGGCAGGAAGGCATCGTCGCCACCATCGGCGATAGCACCTTCTTCCACTCCGGGATGGCCCCACTCGCGTCCGCCATCTACAATAGGGCAAACATCGTCGTCGCCGTGCTCGACAACCGCATCACCGCGATGACGGGCCAGCAGCATCACCCCGGCACCGGGACGACGCTCCAGGGCGAGGCCGGCGAGCACATCGACATCGCCGAGGTCGCGCGAGCGATGGGCGTCACCTACGTCGAAGAGGTGGATGCCTGGGACGTAAACGCGATGAACAAGGCGTTGCGGGCCGCGCTGAAGCACGAGGACGGACCGGCGGTGCTGATCGCGCGTGGGGCGTGCGTCTTTACGCCGCACTTCCATTACCAGCCGCGTATGCAGGTCGATCTCGAAAAGTGCGTCGCCTGCGGTGCGTGCTTCCGCGTCGGCTGCCCCGCCATCCTCAAAAGCGATGAGATTTACCCGACGAATAACAAGCCAAAGTCGTCGATTGATCCGCTGCTGTGTACGGGATGTACGGTGTGTATGCAGGTGTGTCCAACTCAAGCCATCGCGCCAATGAACGAATGAAAGAATCGGCGAATGGAAGAATGGAAGAATGAGCAAATGGAAGAATGATCGAATAGGTGAGGTGGGAATGGAATATGCGGATTGGGAGAAAACGGTTCACGACAGGATCAAGAAGGAATCCATCTGGCAATTCTTTGGTTATCGCAAAGCGTTGTTTGCCTATGAACTTGCCTGGCAAGATTGCGACATTTTGAATCTCGATGCGAGAGGGAAAGCTGTCGCCCAGCAACTGATTCGCAGTGTAGGCTCTATCAGTGCAAACCTTGAAGAAGGACACGGAAGAGGATACGGCAAGCAACGTGATTGGTTCTTCAGAGTTGCTATCGGCTCAGCGAGGGAAAGCAAGGGCTGGTATTGGCGTGCCGAGCATCTATTAGCGAAGGATATTCTGGATCAGCGATTGGCGTTATTCGACGAAGTACTGGCACTCCTCGTTACCGAACTCCGGCGCCAACAGTCTCGCTGATTCTCCATTCGCTCATTCTCTAGGAGGTCTTAATGATTGATCACATGAACTTTCTTTTTGTCGGTGTAGGCGGACAAGGCGTGCTGACTGCATCGGACATCGCGGCGCAAGTCGGACTCGACCTGGGTCTGGACGCGAAGAAGTCCGAAGTGCACGGGTTCGCACAGCGCGGTGGCGTCGTGGAAAGCCACATCCGCTGGGCACCG
The DNA here is from genome assembly GCA_016934645.1 of Anaerolineae bacterium. The sequence goes on along the minus strand of JAFGSL010000648.1, from coordinate 6,990 downwards.
CGCGTGGGCTCGCCTACGTGCGAGGAAGGGACGGTGGACATTTTGATGTCGTTCGAACTACTAGAGGCTGCCCGCTGGCTCGGTCACCTCAAGCCCGGCGGAACCGTCATCGTCAACCGGCAGAAACTCACGCCGATGTCAGTCAGCGTCGGCAACGCCGTCTACCCCGACGAGGATGCGATCCTCGCAGCGCTGAAGGAACGGGCCAGCAAGGTCATCATTGTGGATGCACTACCGCTGGCGGAACAGGCAGGCAATCCCCGCACGGTGAACACGGTAATGCTCGCGGCGCTCTCGACGCTGCTGGAAACCGATCCGTCAATTTGGGAGACCGCGATTCTACGCCGCGTCCCGGCGAAATACGCCGACGTCAACAAGGTCGCGTTCAGGTTGGGGCAGCAAGCGGCGCAAACCTCAACGGATTGAACGGATTTTAACGGGTTGTCTTTACCGGCTGCGGCTCTTCTCTGATCATGTCACAGCCAGTGGGTTTCTATGGTACAGATCTTATTGCTGCTTATACATCAGAGGACAGATGACGCCGTACCTCATCCAGGTTGCTGACATGGATCAAGCGCAGGGTAATTCAATCCTTCGCACACACGCAGTAATTTCTGATCGTTAGTGACCATTTGCGTAGCGGGAAAACTGCGTCGCACGTCTTCAAAGGCAACCAATTGCAACGCGTCGCCAGGTTTCAGACTGCGACGTTGAGCATTGGGCGGCAAAATGCCAGCCTCCAAAATAAGACTAATGGCGCGCGGTCGCCAGCCGGTTGGCAAAGGACGGAGGATAAAACGCCCCGTGTCACGCACATCAGCCAGCAACTGTCGGTAGACGGCAAAAAAGATAGCTCGCAGACTCTCTTGCGCGCTCACATTTCCAGCTTCAGCAATTTTACTGCGAAAGGTGGAAACAAATTCCACCAGGCTCCACTCAGAAATAAAACAACGGTAGGGGTTGCCATCTACCAGCGTCTGCACTTTGATTGTGCCTGCTTCTATCTGGTAATATTTGTACAAAGCATTTGCGTCCAGGAAGTATGCGCTCATGCTTCAACCTTGCGGAGTTTGTTGATTTCATCGCTGATAGAGAATGGTAGCTCAGCGATTAGGGTTTGTAGTTCTTCGGGGGAAACGCTCAATGCAAGTTCGTTGGGCATACCGGGTAACTCCGCACTCAGTCCGGCATCTTCGCAAGCACGCGCTACCGCTTCCTTCAGCACGGGGAGGGTCTGCGAACTACCCTTCTCAATGTAATCGAAAGCTTGCAGGCGGAGTGATTGAATTGCATCTGCTTTGCCGCCGTGACCGGTTAGCACAATGACATGGGTAGCTGGCCACAGCCTCTTGATTTCTTCCAGCACCTCCAAACCATCCCGGCTCTGGGGCATCCGCAAATCAGTAATCACTACAGGATGTAATTTTTGTTGGAAGTGTTCCCAACCAACATCACCGTCACGCGCAAGGTCCACTTGATACCCCGCTTGTGTCATAGCGTAACCTAATTGTTCCAATACTTCTTCTTCATCATCAATGATTAAAATTCGTGTCCCCTTCATGCTACTCCTCCTGCACAAGTGGCAAAGTGATGACAAAGGTAGTACCTTTGCCTAGAACAGTCTCAAACGCAATCTCGCCACCCATTTGGTGAACAATGTCTTTGCACAACCACAGACCTACGCCGGTGCCATGTTTTTTGGTGGTAAAAAGCGGTTCAAAGATATGTGACTGATGTTCTGGCGCAATGCCGGGGCCATCATCTGCAAAACGCAAAATCATAGTTGATGCATCGAACTCTGCACTGATCGTAATCACACCGCCAGTAGACGCAAGTGCATCTTTAGCGTTACTGATAAGGTTGATGAAGATTTGTTCCAGTTGAACGGGATTGGTATACAAAGTTGGTAAATTGCCTGGCAGGCGCAAATCCACCTGAATGTGATGAATTTGCAGTTGTTGTTGGAACATTTCCAATGCGCGACTTAACACCTCCGGCACAGCAACCTTCTGTTTGCCGGTTGTTTCGCTTTCGGCCAACGCACGCGCCTGTTCCAGCCGCACATAGATACGGTCGGCATTTTCTTGGATTCTCGCCAGTTGGCGACGCTGAAATTCTGCGTCGGCGTCTGGCGTCTCCAGCAGATTTTGCGCCGCAAATTGAATCACAGCCAGCGGGTTACGGATTTCGTGCGCCAATCCGGTCGTGAGCGATGAAAGTGAGGCTAATTCGCGGAGCCGCATCAATTGCGCGGTGGCTTCCTTGGATTTCCGTTCCACTACCGCAATTTGTCGTCTGAGAGCTTCATTTTCTTGATCAGTACGCATAGCTTCCTCGTAATAGGCTTTAGCTCGATCCCAAAGCGATTGTTTCTCCCATGCCTCACCAATCTTGATAAGTCCGGGAGCATAATCAGCCTCGAATTCAAGCACTTTGTGATAACACTCAATAGCTTTCTCGGCTTCTCCTAAAATGCGATATACATTACCCAATCCATCCCAAGCATAAACATTTCGAGAATCCCGAGCCAAAACCTGCCCAAACCACTCAATGGCTTGGGTGTTTTTCCCTATGATGAAATATGTAATACCCAACTCATTAAGCGCATAAACATTGTCAGGCTCAAGTGCAAGGCGCCGCTTGAAATACGTGATTGCTTGATCATACTCGCCCATTTCTCGATGCGTGATACCTGATTCATTGAGCGCATAAACATCATAAGGGTTATTGATGAGAAGCTGCTGGAAGCAAGCAAAAGCCTTATCATACGCCCCCATTGTCCGATATGTAATCCCCAATTCATTGAGCGCATAAACACTGTTTGCATCAAACGCAAGCTGTTGTTCAAAGCACGCTACAGCTTGATCGTACATCCCCATCTCACGGTATGTGATACCCAACTCGTTGAGTATATGGATATCACAAGAATTATGCGCGAGAACTTTCTGAAAGCAGGTCACGGCCTCTTCATAATTTTTCGCTGCTCGGTATGTTACACCCAACTCTTTAATCGTGTGAACACTATCCGGTTCAAGCCCGAGTCGTTTCTGGAAGTACATGATAGCCTGATTATATTCACTCATTTCCCGATAAGTTATGCCCATCTCATTGATCGCATAGACATCTCGAGAATCACGTGCAAGAAGCTTCTGAAAGCAATCAATGGCCTTTTTGTGGTCATGCTTCATCCGATACGTTCTACCTAATTCAGTGAGGGAAGCTATATTACCTTGTTCTACGGCACACCTCAAAACATCAACCGCCTTGTGATAGTCACCCCTTGACTGATAGACGATACCCAGTTCATTTAGCGCACGGACATTACGCGCATCGTGTGCAAGAACTTTTTCGAAGCACTCAATAGCCTGTTTGTAGTCGCACATTGTCCTATACGTTTGACCCAACCCATTGAGTGCGTGAGTGTTATTCGGGTCATAGGTAAGAAGTTGCTGAAAACACTCTACGGTTCGGTCATACTCCCCCATTTCGCGATATGTGATACCCAATTCATTGAGCGCATAAACATTGTCAGACTCACGATCAAGGACTTGTTGGAAGCAAGCTACCGCCTGATTATAGTCGCCCTGTAAACGATATACGATACCCAAGTCATTGAGTGCATAAATACGAGAATGATGATAGGCGAAAAGTTGTTGCAGAGACGCTATTGCTTTGTCATACGCCCCCATTTCCCGATACGTCACTCCTAACCCGTGAAGCGCGTAAGTATTGTTAGGCTCCAGTTCTAAAGCCTCCCGGTAACACGCTAATGCCCGTTGATATTCGCGCTGTTTTCGATACTGTTTTGCGCGTTTTGTTAGATCTTTTACTTCAGCGATAGTCATAACTCCATTATATTCCACTCTATTGTATTGAAAACCGCAGAGCATAGCAGAGGCAGAAGCGGCGAGTTGTGATCCGCCGCAAACGGTTAAGAAACGTACCGTTACACTGTCGTCACCGGCCGGCACTGCAACAGGTACAACCGGCCCTTTTGATACGCGCACTCCAGGTCTACGGGCCAGCCCTGGCTGTTTTCGAGCGTGCGCGCAAGGTCAGCCAAGGCTTTGATCTGCGCGGTGTCGAGCGCCGGTTCGCGCTGCATACAACCGGGCACAGGAACTTCGCGCGTTCCCTCAGCGGTGGCAACGGTCATACACGTCTTCTCGGCGATATGGCGCGAGAGGATCTCCAGATCGAATTTGCGCACGACGTACAGGTCGGGCGTCACCGTCCCGCCGACGAGGCTTTCCCCCAGCCCCCACGTTGCATTGATAACGACGCAATCTTGCGCACGTTCCTGCGCGCCCGTGCGCGGATCGGCGCTGAAAACGACGGCGGAGACATCCGCGACGACGAGCTGCTGCACGAGGACAGCCACATCCGCCTCTTCCGGCAGGCCGAGCGCCTGGCGGTATGACTGCGCGCGGGGCGTCCGCGCCGAAGCCAGACAGCGGCGCACGGCTGCTGCCACCGCGCCCGGCCCCGTCACGTTGAGGAAGGTGTCGTGCAGCCCGGCGAAGGACGTCTGCTGCCCGTCCTCATCCACCGCGGAGGAGCGCACGGCCACGCGCACCTCAGGCGTGCCGCACAACGCGCCGAGACGCGCATAGGCGGCGACCAATTCGCCGTAGAGGTCGGCGGGCAGGCCACGCGGACCGGGCTTGTCCGGCGTGAAGCAGAAGCCGGGCGGCACGGGATGCGTCGCCGCCAACCGTCCCAGGTTCGCCGCTTTCCCCCCTACCAACGCCGCATCTCGACAATCAGGATTTTCCAGCCAGTGAATGGTGTTCATTGCGTTCTCCTTTTCGATTGGGAGTATGGAGTATAGAGTATGGAGTACGGAGTATGAAGTAAGGAACCATACTCCATACTTCTTACTCCAAAAGTTTCACTAATCCTTGATTCCCGTCCACTTGGATCATTTGCCCGTCAGCAATGCGTGTGGTGGCATCGCGGGTGCCAACGACAGCGGGAATACGGTACTCGCGGGAGACAACCGCGCCGTGCGACAGTAGGCCCCCTGCATCCGTGACGACAGCGGCAGCGGTGAGGAACAATGGTGTCCAGGGCGGCGCGGTGGTCGTCGTCACCAGGATGTCGCCGGGCTGCAAACGGTGCGCCTCAGCCAGCGAGCGGATGACACGGGCTGGACCGCACGCTTTGCCCGGCGATCCGGCCTGCCCCCGCAACTGACCCGGTTCCGCAGCAGGCAGCGGCGTTTCAGCGACCATGCCACCGATGTAGCGCATCATCCGGCGCGCCTCCGCCGAGTAGAGATATGCGGGCTCGTCCGGGCGCGTTCCCAACTCCGAGGGCGCGAGATAGGTGGCCCAACGCTCCGCTTCCGTGCGGCGGCTTCTGGCGAGTTCACGGCGATCCAACGCGGGATCAACGAGCATCTCGCGCAGTTCGAACAGCGTGAGGTAAAAGACGTCGCTCGGATCGTTGAGACGATCATCAGCGGCGAACCGCTTGCCGAATTCACGAATCAGCCGGTGCATCCAGCCAAAGCCGTTGAAGTCGATGTAGTAGGTGTGATTTTCGGTGAGCACCAACGCTGTTTGCGCTGCGTCAAGGAGACGCTCGAAGCGATCAACGACCGACTGTGGGTAGCCCGCCAGGTCGCAACGGGCTTGAGCAATGACAGCTTCACGTTCGGCAGCGGCAAGCGTCAGTTCGGCGCGTAGATCGCGGTCGGGTTGCATCAGGTAGTTCTTGAGGTTGTTGATAACGGGCGTGGGATCGTCCTCCCAACTGGGATAACCCCAATCCCACAGGCTGCTGCGCCGCCCGTAGGCTGTGAGGAAAGCCTGCAGTTCGTCCAGGAAGTGCTGCCCTTCCACAAGTGCCCCCAGCGCTGCCCATGCCTCATCCGCCGGACATTTGAGTAAGATGCGACATACCGCCGGGATCGCCTTCGCCAGGTCGCGCAAGCGCCACAGCGCCCGTCCAATCTCCAGCGTTTTGTTGTCGAAACCCTGCAACAGGCGATGGGCATCGAGCGGGGTTTTTCCGGGGAAAAGATCGCAATAGAAGGTCTCGAACTCGTCGATGGCGAACCACATCGGCGGCCCCATCAGGTAGTGGATTTCGTAGAGGTGCGTGGTGCGTGGCAAGCTTTCTTCCAGATGGACGGCCAGCGCATCCAAATCCGCCGCTTCGAGATCGAAGGATGCCCAGAACGCCCAATCGTCGTCCAACGCAGGCCGCCATTCGTCCTCCCAAATCTGGCGCAGTCGCCGAGCGACGGCCCACACCTTCTCGTGATGCCGGCGGACGCGAGCATCCATCTCTTCCGGCGTGCCGGTAAAAGGGACAAGACGGGTATAATCGTAAGTGTTGAACTGGCAATCGTAGCGCGCCAGGATGGCCTCATCATAGACGGCGACGGTACGTCGCCGGCCTTCTGATGCGGTGAGCGCCGCCACACTGTCGAACATCGGCGTGATGGGATCGGGCATGTGCTCGCGATCGCGCGTCCAGTGGTACTGTGTGTCCTCGGGATTGGCCCACACAACCGGAAAATCCGGCGGTGGGACAATCGGCGTGCCTTGTGTCGATGGATTTGTATTCATTATTTGGCTCCTTTTCGGTAGTTCGATCGTCGTTAGTCAGGTAGTCGCTAGTCAGATAGTCATCGTTCTGTTTGGATTACGTCTTTATGGTAGCCGATTTTGAAAGTGGAGGCTATGACGCCGGTCACATTCCTTGCGGCTTGACAGCTAGGGCACTTCGCACTATCCTGGTTTGTACTCGATCATTCGCGAATGGATCGAACGAAATACAATGGATTTCAAAGACTTCGGACTTTTGACCTGAGACTTTGGACTATCTCACGGAGGTTTCATGGCCGTCAGCGAATTTACTGTCAAACAGCACTGGCACTCCAACCGCAGCAGTCCCGCGCGTTGGATCTTCTCCCATACGTGGCGTCACTGGTGGATCATTCTGGCAATGCTGGTGGGGGCGCTCGGCAACGCGCTGCTG
>JAFGSL010000647.1 GCA_016934645.1 Anaerolineae bacterium | reverse complement strand
TTTGCTTTTCCAAGCCCAAGTATGGTTAAAAATGGCTCTTTTACAATCTAATATCCGGCCCATTGCGATCTACTGAGAATAAGTGTTATGCGCTTAAGCAGATCGCCAGGTATACCAGCCATAATTCCTCACCAGTATTCTTGATCCGAGCGTAGCGATTGACACTGATGCGCTTCACTTAGCAATTCAGTCGTCTGTTTCTTGCATTCCCAGTTCATCTTGATTGTCTTCATCAGTCTCAATACTCTCAAGGTCATCTACTGATTCGTCGTCTTCCAAGTCTGGCAAAACTACATCACGCACATCCAGCTTCCCCGTGACCACATCGGCGATCAGGCGCGTGCGGTATTCGCGGACGAGGACGATTTGGCGGTGGGTGCGTTCGATAGCATTATCAATCTTGGTGGATTCTGAAGTAATGTGCTCAACAATCGAGTTTTGTTCTTCAACAGGTGGCACCAATGAAACTAAACTCTTGAATCCATCCCAATAAAGCCGATTGCGGTCGGAGACTATCCCGCGAGAGTTCCGGTTTACCTCGTTTTTGTATTCCCCTGTACGGAAAAGATACTCAAAGTACTGAGAATTTATGCCTGCCAGGGGATGCGCAACTACATAAGCTGGGCTTACCAGTCCATCGGTCGGAACGACTCCTACTGCTCCTTGCCACATTCGCATCATGTTATACGCGATATCTCCTTTGGCTGCGAACTTGTAGTTGCTTCGGTCTTCAATTAGGCGTCTTGGTCGCCCGTTATCGTCTATCTCTTCCCCGATAGTTACACCACTGTTCAACGAAACTATCATAATGGGAAGGTCTTCCCGACCCGGGCTGTTACGTTCCGAGAAAATCCTGGAATTTCGCCGCGTTTCCCAATGCGCCGGAATCTTCCCCAACCACGGAATCCCCGAATCCTTGAGCGGCACGTCGTGATCGAGGCCGCGCGTCACGGCCTGCTGAATGAGCACCTGCTTCTGCTCGGTGAGCAGCTTGATGAGTCGCTGCTGCGCGTGAATGTAGCGCCGCGTCTGGCGGTCGTGGGCGTCAAGGAAGGCGGCGATCTGTTCTGCTTCATCGGGTGGAGGAACAGACAATCTTAGGTCGAGTAAATCATTCGGTCCAAGTGTAGATCGTACGCCGGAGCCTAGTTGGTTAAAAACTCCACGAAGGTAGAGATCAAAAAATTGATGATAGAAATATCGGATAGAAGTCCTTGTATTAGGGATCAGCCGAACATACGCCGGACTCATAATTCCATCTTCGTGAACAAGTCCTACTCGACTTGTTTGACGGTTTTCAAGATCAATCAATTTGAAAACGAGATCACCAGCATTGAATTTCTGGTAAGTCGAATAATCTTTTGGCACAAGACCCTCAGGATTATTGGGGTCGTTATTGACCACACCACGAAGCGTCAACGATAGGATGTTAGTTTGTTCACCGTTGGTATTGGAGTCTTTTTTGTAGTGAAACAGGAACTTTGCTCGGTGCAGATCCCAATGCGCGGGCACGTCGCCCAGCCACGGCACGCCGGAGTCTTTGTAGGCGGGGTAGCGGCGGAGCGACTTTCCAGGTGCGTCGCACTTCAGAAAGTGCAACGCACCTTCGTGGGGTGCACCTTCGTAGGATGCACATTCGCGGTGGGATGCACCTTCTGAGGTGCGTCCCACCTGGTCTGATGCAGGCAGAAGATAATTTTTGTTCATAATGTCTTTCGCTCCACATGTGCGTTGCACTTCAGAAAGTGCAACGCACCGTAACATCTCAATATTCCTCAAGATAATCCAACGCCGCGAGCTGCACGCGTTCATGCAAATAAGCCCGCATCGTCTCCCGGTATTCTTGCGGTGTTGGGTAATAGAGTCGGATAAATTCGTGATCTACCAGGGTCCCAGGACGTTCCCCAATCCATTCCAGATAATTGGAATAAGGCCACTGTAGCAAGTCGGTCACGATGCCATGCTTCACCGGATTTGCGTGGATGTACCGGCATACTGAAAGCGCGTATGATTCGGTTTGCACGGTGATGACTTTGTAATGGGATTCAAACAACGTGCCGCTATGGTCATACCGTTTATTGTAAGCTTTGCTGTAGCTGTTGAAAATCCGCTGCGGCAACAACCCGGCGGCCTGTTCGCCATCTTGCCGGATAAAGAAGTGGTAGTGGTTGGGCATCAGGCAATAGGCAATGGGCGTCAAAGCCAACTCATGACAGTACTGCTTTAGCTTTTGCAGGACAAAGATGTAGTTGTCCGGCTCGTGAAAGATGGATTCACGGTGCGCGCCCCGGTTGTAAAAGTGATAGTATGCGTTTTGGGCGTAAATAGGTCGTCTTGTCATAGTATGCCTTTGTTGGATAGGTGCATCGCACTTCAGAAAGTGCGACGCACCGTGGCGGGATGCTCCTTTTGAGGGCGTCCCATCTGTTATAAGGGATCGGCAAACAGGGCGATGTAGTCCTCATAGCGAAAACGGCGGTTGCGGCTTTGGCCGGTGAACTCGCGCAAAATGCCATGTGCTTCCATCTCGCTCACCAGCCGGTTGGCAGCCGGGAAAGCTGTGCCAATGAGAGCCTGAACTTCGTTGACCGATACAATGGGCCGCTCGTACAGGGATTCAAGCACGCGATGGCCGTTCCCGGCGGCGCGCCCAAACTGCTCTGTGATCAGCGCGCGATGGCGCTCGCGCAGCGCCAGGATGCGGCGAGCCGTTTCGGTGGCCTGCGCGCTCACTTCGGTCACGCCCTGTAAAAAGAAAGCCAGCCAACTTTCCCAGTCGCCGGCATCACGCACGGCTTGCAAATGCTCGTAATACGTGGCGCGGTGCTGCTTGAAGTAGTGCGAGAGATACAATACCGGCTTCAGTAGCACACCGCGTTCACAGAGCAAGAAGGTGACCAACAGACGGCCCACCCGCCCATTGCCGTCGAGGAAGGGGTGAATCGTCTCGAATTGCGCGTGGGTCAGCCCGATTTTGATAAGCAAGGGAAGATCATCCTCGCGGTGCAGGAACTTCTCTAACTCGCCGAGTGTGTTGGGAATCTCGTAAGGCGGAGGCGGCACGAACGTCGCTTCTGGCAAAGTGCAACCCTGGGGCCCGATCCAGTTTTGCCTGTTGCGCAATTCGCCCGGCGTCAAATCCGAGCCACGCACACCTTCCAACAGAATTGCATGAATCTCTTTGATGAGGCGGATGGAGACAGGCAGCTCTGCCAGGCGTTCCAGCCCGTAATTCACCGCGCGGACGTAGTTGATGACCTCATTCACGTCCCGTGGCTGGTCCGGGGAAAGAATCTGCGCCTCGGCTGCCAATAGGTCTTGCAGCGAGCTTTGCGTCCCCTCGATCTGGCTGGAGAGCACCGCTTCCTTGCGCACGTACATAAAGACGAACAAATCGGGGTTGGGCAACGTTTGGATGGAGCCATCCAGACGGCCCAGCGCGCGATCAGCCTCGGAGAGCAGTTTTTGCAGTTTGCCGGAGAGTTGCACCGGCGGCTGTGGGGGCAGCGGCGCGGGGATAAACGCCCGGTAACCGCCCGGTTGTGACAGATAGCGCCCTGCGCGGGCCGAGGTGAAAGAGGTATCAGTGTCTTTGACCATGGTTGTTCAAATCCTGTCGCACGAGTTTTCTTGCGTTTTTATGAATCCTTACGGTTAATATAGCGTCAATTTCCCGCCATATTAACGGCAGCCGTTAATATGGACGCTATCTCTCGCCATATTAATGCAACTGTGAATATGGGCACCCATCCACTTCATAGTGCGGACTGACAACACCATTACCTTACTTCCTACTTCTTGCTCCCCACTTCCACCAAAATCTGCTCCAACAACCCATCCGTCTCCTGCTCCAACGCCTCAATGTCGGCGCGGATTTCGGACAGCGCGCGCAGCGGCTCCGGCTTGTAGAAGTAGCGGTTGAACGAAATCTCGTAGCCGATGCGCGTCTTGCTCTCGTCAATCCAGGCGTCGGGGACATAGAGTAGTACCTCGCGCTCGAAGAAACCTTCAATACCACCATCTTCCAACAGCGGGATTTGCTCGGTGTCGCGCAGGTTGCTATCGGACTCGTGCTCCACAACGCGCGGCTTGCCGTCAATTTCCACAGCAAAACGCCCATATAGCGGGTCGGCGATGACCTTGCCAGGTCGGAAGTCCTTGCTGATGACGGGCGCAGCGGTCTCATCCACCTGGGTGAGTGCGTCGCGGATCAAAGTCTGGTGACGTTTGAGGATCCGGAAGTCGGCAGTGTCTTCAATTGCGGTGAAAAAGGCGTTACTGTCCAGGTGCGGGCCGGGGCCAAGTTTTTCGGCGAGCGAATCTACCAGGTCGGCCACGGCAGTATCATCGGTTTCCCGGCACGCAGCCCGCAGGCGTGCACGGGCGGCGTTGGCAAGATCCACCCGCAGGCGCAAGGGGCGTTCCACGGTAACTTTCCAGTAGCCAAAGGCCGCGTTATCGAAAATCTTGGATTGCTCGGTTTCCTCGAAGGCGAGAAAGGTGTCCACGATGCTCTGGATGTCGGCCCCGGAGAGTTCACAGTTCTTCTGCCCCAGGTTTTTGCGCAGCGGCGCATACCATTGGGTCGCGTCGATGAGTTGTACCTTACCCCGGCGATGCTCCGGTTTGCGGTTGGTCAACACCCAGATGTAGGTGGCGATGCCGGTGTTGTAGAACATATTCAGCGGCAACGCGATGATGGCTTCCAACCAGTCGTTCTCGATGATCCAGCGGCGGATGTTGCTCTCGCCTTGTCCGGCGTCGCCGGTGAACAGCGACGAACCGTTGTGGACTTCGGCGATGCGGCTGCCCAGGGGCGTGTCGTGCTTCATCTTGCTGAGCTTGTTCACCAGGAACAGCAATTGCCCATCGGAAGAACGGGGAATGAGGCTGTACTCCGGGTCTCCGGCATGCGAGATGATGAAACGTGGGTCGCGCATCTCGGCCTTGCCGCCCATCCGGTCGAGGTCGGTCTTCCAGCTTTTGCCGTAGGGCGGGTTGGAAAACATAAAGTCGAAGTCGAGAGCGGGGAACGCGTCGGCGGAGAGTGTGGAGCCAAACGCCATCGTCTCGGCTTCCTGGCCCTTACCCTTGAGCAGCAAGTCGGCCTTGGTGATGGCATAGGTCTCCGGATTGATTTCCTGCCCGTAGAGGTGGATGGATACTTCCTTGCCATGCTGTGCGGCCAGTTCCGCCAGTGTTTCCTCACCGATCGTCAACATCCCGCCAGTGCCGCACGTGTCATCGTAGAGCAGGTACGTGCCGGATTCAATCTGGTCGGCAATGGGCAGGAAGACGAGTTGCGCCATCAGCCGCACCACATCGCGGGGCGTGAAGTGTTCCCCGGCCTCCTCGTTATTTTCTTCGTTGAAGCGGCGGATCAACTCCTCGAAGATCGTGCCCATCGCGTGATTGTCCAGGCCGGGCAGTTTCACACTGCCGTCGCCGTTGAACACCGGCTCCGGACTGAGATTGATGGAGGGATCGAGATACTTCTCGATGAGATAGCCCAGGGCGTCGGCTTCGACCAGCGTGGGAATCTGGTTGCGGAACTTGAACTTGTCGAGGATTTCCTGGACGTTGGGAGAAAAACCGTCGAGGTAGGCTTCGAAGTCGGCG
>JAFGSL010000646.1 GCA_016934645.1 Anaerolineae bacterium | reverse complement strand
CTGCCTCGGACTTGCATCCGTTAATTCAATCTAGCGGGATAATACCTATCCACAAACTCACGAGATGGCTAACGCACATGCGTGTCAGTCGCCGCCTTCCCGCTGATACATTTTACCCTCCACGTAGCCGACGCCGATCATCTCCCCGACACTGTAGTACCGGTTATCCAACCCGTAGAGGATCGGGGCCAGTTCCGTCATCGGCACAATTTCCCGGCGTCCCTCTTTCTCCACCACACACGCCTCGTCGACGTAGGCCTGCACCACTTCCCCCACGTAGATGCGACGATGCTCGATAGCAAACGCTTTCACCACCCGGCATTCCAGGTTCACGCGACATTCGCCGATCATCGGAGCCGTCTCCACCTTGCCGTAGAACACCTCGAACAGCGACGATTTATCGACCTCGGTCCCGGTCACCTGCCCGCAGTAGTCGGTCACCGCCAGCATGGACGTCGACGGGATGTTGATGCTGTAGGTCTGGTTCTCCTCTATGCCCTGCGTGGTGTAGTGGTTTTCGTGCAGCGATACGTAGACCAACGGCGGGTTAAGCCCCATAATGCCACAATCGCCCAACGTGGCGAAGTTCGCTTTCCCCTGCACGTTCGCTCCGGCAAGGACAATCGGAATCGGATAGACCAGGGGGATTGTGCCCAATTTCACTTTCATAGCGGTTTATCTCCTTTGCCCGGACTCGGCCTCTCTCCCCAACGCCCGCGCCAACGAGCGGGCAAGCTGTTCGATCTCCGGCGGCTTGGGCAGCCAGCCGGCCAGACCTTGCGCCTGCAAGCTTTGCAGCTCGTTTTCCATCGGATGGCCGGTCAGAATCACCACCGGCAGGGATAGACCACGCTGTCTTATGGCCTGGAACAAAGCCTGGCCGCCCATCTCCGGCATCACGAGGTCGCTCAACACCAGCGCCACCTCGCCGTGGTGTTGCTTCAGGACGCCCAGCGCCTGGATGCCATTTGCGGCCTCAAGCACCCGGTAATTCAGCAGCTCAACGCCGGCGACCAGAGCTTCCCGCAAGACGGCGTCGTCCTCGACGATCAGGATAGTTTCCCCATACCCGCGGACGAGGGTCTGGTTTTCTACAGTTGATCTCTCCGGCTGGCGCTCTTGCAGAGCCGGCAGATAGAGGGTGAAGGTAGTCCCTTCCCCTGCTTTTGTGACGACATCGACGTGGCCTCCGTGTTGTTTCACAATCCCGTACACTTGTGCCAGGCCCAGGCCACTGCCCTTACCCGGCTCTTTAGTGGTATAGAACGGCTCAAAGATGTGCGGCAGCACAGTGGATGGAATCCCGCTGCCATTGTCCGTCACCGTGATACTCACCCATTCTCCTCCAAGTACCTGCCCACACGTTACACACTTGATCTTGTCTTTCTGACCTGTTTGGGACAAAGTGATGCGGAGTTCTCCCCCCTGTGGCATGGCGTCCCGCGCGTTGACGGCCAGGTTGAGGATAACCTGTTGCAGCCGGCCCGAATCGGCGTTCACGATGTATTCGTCCATCCCGTAGCGCAGGTCGAGCTTGATGCTCTCCAGCACGGTGCGCTCCAGCAATTTGACAATCTCTTTCAAGAACGGGATCAAATCCAGCGGGCGAGGCTCGAGCACGGCCCGGCGGCTGAAATCCAGGATTTGCTGGGTCAGATCCGTAGCGCGCCGGGCTTGTTGGGCAATGATTTCCAGGCGTTCGCGCGTCTTCACCGAGAACTCCGGGGTACGCAAGGCCATCTGGGCGTACAGGACGATGACGGCCATCAGGTTGTTGAAATCGTGGGAAATACCGGCGGCTAATTGGCCCACGGCGGCCAGCCGCTCCTGCTGTTGAAGCTGCGCCTGGATCTCCCGCTCCCGGGTGGCATCGTTGATCACGAGCACCCAATGCTCGGGGGAAGCACCATTTTCAACCGGACGGGCAATGATCTCGAACGTGCGCTTAGCGGCCTTGACCTCGTGCCACAACCCCCGGGTTGGCGGCGAGGTGAGCAGTTCGGCCAGTGGACGGCCGCCCAAATGGGTGAGCCGGTCGCCCTCCTTGGCCCCGGCTAGTACAACCAGGTCACGCTTGGCCACAGGGTTAGCCTGAATGACCCGCCCATCACCATCCAGCAGCAGCACACCGGTCGGCACGGTAGCGAGGATTTGCATCATCCGTTTCGCTTGCTCACGCACCTGTGCAGCCAGTTGTTCCCGCGCCTCCTCGGCCTGTTTGCGTTTGAAGAGATAGCCTAATGTCGTCGCGTAAAGCCTGAGAATCTCAAGTTGTTGTTCCGTAATCGGCTGGTGGTTCAGAAGATTATCAACGCTGATGAGGCCGATCGTCTCATCCCCATCCCATAGTGTGGCGACCGCGCGCGATCCATCGCCAACCTGCCGGCGATGATGATCGTACAGCGGTTCTCGCTGCACGATGACGGTCGGTGCTCTGTGATAAAGAAGCTGCCAATCCGGTTCATCGGGACCAAACTCAACTTCCATCCCGCGTTCATCCCGCAGTTGTCCTTGCTCGTCTATCCCAAACGAGCCTCTGGCCACACCCAAACGCTCCCCTACGAACCAGATCCCGATGCGGTCGAATCCCAAACGCGCGCGGCCCAACTCAACCGCGCGCCGGCTCAAGTCGTCATAGGACTCCACCCGGGAAAGCTGGTTCGTTATTTCCTGTAATGCAGCCAACCGCTCGGAGAAATGCAAAGCGGTTTCGCGACTGCGTTGCAATTCTTCCTCTGCCCGTTTGCGCTCGGTAATATCAAGACAAAACTCGGCCACACCGATAAGCTGGCCTTTGCCGTTATTGAGAGGATGTCCGCGAACAAACCACTTACGACCGTCGGGGCTGCTCATTTCTGCCATATGAGGCTGCCCGGTTTGCAGAGCCAATACTGCTGGACACCCCACGCAAGGTTCACTGCGCTGGTGCCAAATCTCCCAACAGCAGCGCCCTATAAGCGCATCCTGCTCCATATTCACAGAGGCAGCCGCTGTTTGATTGGCCCACAGAATCCGCATATCCGTAGAGTGGTAGACCACCAGGTCTAGTGTGCTGTTCAAAATGAGGGATTTCTCTTCCTCGGCAACTCTGAGGATTGCCTCGACCCGCTTGCGTTCCTCGATTTCCTGCCTGAGTTGCGCGTTGGCTATCCTCAACTCAGCAGTGCGTTCCTCAACGCGTTGTTCCAACTCGGCATACGCCTTGCGCAGCGCCTCCTCCGCCTGTTTTCGCTCGGTCACGTCGCGCCCGACCACCACCAAGCCCTTACGGCTGCCATCGGGGTGAAACGTGGGCGCTTTGATGACGTCGAAAACGCGGACCGAACCATCCGGGCGCGGGATGACTTCGTCACACCGGCTCATCGTCCCTGCGTTCCAGGCCAGCTCGTCGCTCGCGAGGCAGCCCTGGAACGCCTCCCGGTAGAAGGGGGTGAACTCGGCTAGCTCGGCGTCGGTTTTGCCCCGGTAATCCACACCTTCCAACCCAAAGAAGCGCAAGTTGAAGTCGTTAGCCTGCAAGTAACGCCCTTCACCATCTTTGAAGACGACGATGTCGGGCATGGCATCGATCAGGGTGCGCAGTTGCTCCTCTTTTTCCTGTAGCACTTTCCGTAGGTGTTCCCACTGCGCGAAGTTCCGGTCAGTGAGGTTCTGGTTTGGCAGTTGATCGTCGTTCATGACACTTTCTCTTGGCCTTTTTCTATAATGATAAGCTCCCTTGCGTTAACGTCAAGGGAGCTTTGAAGTACGATATGTGGCCGATTAGGGAGAAAAAGTTGCATAATGACTCCAGGACTTCGCGACCAAATCAGTAATGACTCCCTTGAAAAAGCCGCCAAGTCGCCAAGTGCGCCAAGATTTTTATACGTAGATGAATAAAATCTATGAAAATGCACAAAGCAACCACGCACAGCACAAGTCCATCCACGTCGCCACGTGTGGATCCTCTGGGGCCAATCCCAGGCCGTGCCGCCCATGCGGATAGACGTGCAGCTCGAATGGGACATTGTGCTTGTGCAGCGCCGCCGCGAAGAGCAGGCTGTTTTCCACGGGAACGCCGCCATCTTCGGCGGTGTGCCAGAGGAACGTGGGCGGCGTCTCCGGCGTGACTTGCTGTTCCAGCGACATCAGCCGCAGCAGTTCTGGCGACGCATCCGGTCCCAGCAGCGTATCGAAGCAGCCGCGATGCGCGAACTCGCCGGAGGTGATCACCGGATAGGCGAGGATGAGCGCATTGGGGCGCGCGCTGATCGCGTCGAGATCATCACCTGTGTTGAGCACATCCATCCCGTAGTGGACACCCAGGCTGGCGGTGAGATGTCCGCCCGCCGAGAAGCCGCACACGGCGATGCGCGCCGGGTCCACGCGCCACGCGTCGGCGTGGGCGCGGATAAGCCGCAGCGCCCACGATGCATCCAGCAGCGGCGCGGGGTGGCGGTGCGGTGACACGCGGTACTGCACGACGAAAGCGTGGAAGCCGCAGGCGTTGAAGCGCCGGGCAACCGGCTCCGCTTCGTGCGCCGCGCGGTGGTTGTACCCGCCGCCGGGGCACACGAGGACCGCCCCAAGCGCATCCGGCGTGTCCAGCGGATACAAGTCCAGCCACGGGCGGAAATCATCCTCCGGCGACGCATACGGCGGCTCGCCGGGCCACAGCCATAAACTATTCGCAGAACGTGTTTCTGCCATTAGGCCTCCTGAGAACTTGATCTCACCACGAAGCCACAAAGACACGAAAACTTCCAAAAATCTTAGTGCCTTCGTGCCTTTGTGGTAAACCTTTCTTACAGCATCGTCACCTTGTCACCCACACAGATGCAGCCCGGCGTGAGCACGCGTGCGTAGACGCGCGACCAGCCGGGGTGTCTGTCCTGTGCCATCCGGCTGGCGTCGCCACCCGCAAACGACCCCGTGATCGCAGGGCACGGCTCGGTGTACTTCGTGACCTCGAT
>JAFGSL010000645.1 GCA_016934645.1 Anaerolineae bacterium | reverse complement strand
CTGTGATGTTTCTGGCGTTATGCAATTCTTGACTTTTCGATTTTTGTCCTTAAAATGTAATTCGTTCATGTGATAGGCTTTTCTGTCAATGCTACACGGTGCGCGTATAGCACCGAGAGCATTGCAGAAAGTATCGGCTAAGGATTTGGTTCTGAAACGTAATCCCCACTAAGGAAGAGACAGATGTCGCGTAAGAAGCTGATGGCTACGTTTAGGGCAATCGTGGTGGTGAGCATAATGTTGTCTGCCTGTACCACGCCTACCCCCGAGAAGATTATCGAAACCGTTGTGGTTGAGAAGACCGTCGAGACTGTCGTTGAGAAAGTGGTCGAGGTTTTTGTCGAGAGGACCCAGGAACCGGCTGCCGACAGCCTCAAAACGTTGGTGATCTGCCAGAGTCAGGAACCTGACACGCTGTATTGGTATGGCGGTGATATGCTGGCAGCGCGCCACATTCAGCACGCGGTGTATGATGGCCCCATCGATAGTCGCACCTATGACCACCAGGCCGTCATCCTCGAAAAACTGCCGAGCATCGAAGACGGCGACGCGATCATCAACGCCGTCACCGTTCAGGCCGGCGACATCGTGGTGAACGATGCCGGCGATCCCGCCGAATTGACCGAGGGCATAAAGGTGCGTCCGCACGGCTGCTACTCGACGGAGTGCGCCGTAGAATTCGATGGCCCACCGATGGAAATGGATCAAATGTTTGTGACATTCAAGCTCATCGATGGCCTCAGGTGGTCGGATGGCGAATTATTGACGGTGGACGATTCGGTCTACACCTTCGAACTGGTCGCCGACCCATCCACGCCGGTGAGTAAGTTCACGATTGATCGCACGGCCTCTTACGAGGCCTTGGATGACAAGACTGCCGTGTGGATCGGCTTGCCTGGCTACATCGACAAAACTTACTTCACCAATTTCTGGCCCCCTATGCCTCGCCATCTCTGGCAGGAGCAGTTAGGCTACGGCGCTGCCGACCTCCTACAGGCGGAAGAATCTTCCCGTATGCCGCTCGGCTGGGGCGCGTTCGTAATCAAGGAGTGGGTGCCCGGCGATCACATCACCGTCGAGAAGAACCCCCTCTATCACCGCGCTTCTGAGGGGCTGCCTTACGCGGATACCGTGATTTTCCGTTTCGTCTCCGATTCCAACTCCGCCCTGGCGCAGTTGATCTCCGGTGAGTGCGATATCGTTACCCAGGACGCTTTGTCGGCAGACTTGACCCCATTGCTGTTTAAGCTCGAGCAGGAAAGCGTGATTAAGCTTGCCAACGTCGCCGGCGCCACGTGGGAGCACGTGAACTTTGGTATGGTCTCTGCCCCTGGATATACTCGTCCGGATTTCTTCAGCGACGTGCGTATGCGCCAGGCTTTTGCCTATTGTCTCGACCGTCAGACTGTGGTGGACACCGTGTTGTACGGTCGCTCCAGCGTCATTCGTTCCTATCTCCCGCCTGAGCATCCCTATTACGCGGATGGCTTGACCGAGTACCTCTATGATCCTGAGCGGGGAAAAGCTCTGCTTGAGGAAATAGGGTGGGTGGATTCCAATGATGATGGGGTGCGCGAGGCCAAAGATGTTGAGGGCATCTCTGACGGAACGCCGCTTGAATTCAGATGGTTGAGCATCTCGGATGCGCTGCGTATCCAGTACATGCAGATCTTCCAGCAGAACCTGATCGACTGCGGATTTATGGTGAACCTGGAAACTGTGCCGGTGGGACAATACTTCGCCAATGGGCCGGAAGGGCCTTTATTCGGTCGCCGCTTCGACGTCGCCTCTTTTGCGACCGGCATTGAGCCATCCTGCAACCGCTATCTGAGCGGCGAAATTCCCGCCGCTGCTAACGATTGGAATGGGGAGAACGTCTCCGGCTTCGTGAACGCTGACTTTGATACGGCCTGCAAGCGTGCGCTTGCCTCTCTGCCTGGTACTACCGACTATATCGAGGGCCATCAGGGAGCGCAGCGCATTTTCTCTGAGCAACTGCCGGCGCTGCCACTTTTCTTGCACTTCAGGCTGGCGGCGATCCGTCCGGAGGTGCGGGGCTTCATTATGGACGCCACCCAAAGCTCTGCCATGTGGAACATCGAAGCATTTGATACCCGATAACCGTTGCGACTGCTGTGTGGTGGCAGCGTTGAGACGCTGCCACCATTTTTTAAGGGGAGTAAACCGTGGACAATGTGACACAAGTCGATAAGATTCTGGAAGTGCGTGATCTGAAAACGTACTTTTACACCGAAGATGGCGTGGTGAAGGCTGTCGATGGGGTGGACTTTGACGTTCGACGCGGGGAAATTGTGGCGTTGGTGGGGGAGTCTGGGTGCGGAAAGAGTGTAACCTCGTTCTCGATTATGCAGTTGGTGGGGACGCCTGGAAAAGTTGTGGGTGGGGAAGTGTTGTTCAACGGCCAGGATTTGTTGAAGCTCTCCGAAGCCGACATGCGTCTGATGCGTGGCGACCGGCTGTCGATGATTTTCCAGCAGCCCACATCATGCCTGAATCCGGTGTTCCGGGTTGGCGACCAGATTGCGGAAGTCTTGCAGATTCACCGGGGTATGGATAAGAAGGAAGGATGGGAGAAAGCGGTGCAATTGCTGCACACGGTCGGTATCCCTGAGCCGGAGAAGCGCGTCTATTCGTACCCGCACGAGCTTTCGGGTGGCATGGCGCAGCGTGTGATGATTGCGATGGCGCTGGCCTGCGAGCCGGAACTGCTGATCGCCGATGAGCCGACGACGGCGCTTGACGTGACGATCCAGGCCCAAATTCTCGACCTGATGCGCGGCTTGCAAGGCCAGCTCGGCGCTTCGATCATCCTCATCACGCACGATATGGGCGTGGTGGCGGAGATGGCTTCACGAGTGTCGGTGATGTATGCGGGCCGCGTGGTCGAACAGGCGGCCGTCGACACGCTTTTCGACAATCCACTGCATCCCTACACACATGGTCTGCTGGCTTCCATCCCGGTGATGGGTGTGGTGAAGGATCGGCTCGAAACCATCCCCGGGGCAGTGCCCAACCTGATTGATTTGCCCCCGGGCTGCAAGTTTGCTCCACGCTGTCTGGCGCGTCTTCAGCATAACCTGAAGATTTGTACCGAGCGCGAGCCTGACCTGCTCGATTACGAACCGGATCACAGCGCGCGCTGCTGGCTTTATCAGAATTCAAAGGAGAAGTCCGATGACTGAGGTACAAGGGCAACCCGGTCATGACAATGGGAAGAAAGACCTGGTGGTCGTGCAGGACCTGGTCAAGTATTTCCCCATCCGCGGTGGACTCTTGCAGCGCATTCAAGCGCATGTGAAAGCCGTCGATGGCGTCAGTTTCACGATCAAGCGGGGGGAAACGTTGGGCCTAGTGGGTGAGTCCGGTTGCGGCAAGACGACAGTCGGGCGCACACTGTTGCGTTTGATCCCGCCGACCTCCGGTCAGGTCCTTTTCGAGGGGCGTGATGTTTTTGCATTGCGTGGCAAAGCGCTAAAGGACATGCGTAAGGATATGCAGATTGTCTTCCAGGACCCGTACTCTTCGCTGGACCCGCGTATGCCGGTGGGCGAGAGCATTATGGAAGGGTTGGTCGTGCATGGCGTCGGGTCGCCCGCAGAACGTTGGGAGAAGGTCATTCACCTGCTGCGCATGGTCAACCTGGAAGATTTCCACGCCAAGCGTTACCCGCACGAGTTCTCCGGCGGGCAGCGCCAGCGG
>JAFGSL010000644.1 GCA_016934645.1 Anaerolineae bacterium | reverse complement strand
CATCGAGTTATCCGAATCGACCTACTGCTCGGCCAGCGCGATGCTGAGCAAGGCTGCTGAGATCACCAACAGCTATCGCATCGTCGAGACGCCCAATCCAGGCACACCAGGTACTATTAGCGAATGATGATGCCCTTGTGAAGGTGGCAAATCTCCGATCGTCCACCTTCGTAAGGACAACTACTGATCCAAACATAACTTTCTAAACGTTTATACACTTTCAAGGGAGCCGAGGCAGCTTAGTTTCATACGAACGGATCAGTAAAGATGAAAGAAAAACTGGTTCACTTTATCAAAGAAGATGGACTGACCGTTCTGATCGTCGTTTTGATCGTGGCAGTCTACGCTTATCTGCGCACGCCGGGGGACGAATTCGCTTCGTTGAACGAACTGGATGCCCGGTTTGCAGCGGGACAGCCTACTATCGTTGAATTCTATGCCAACAATTGCAGCATTTGCCTTCTTAACAAACCCAAAGTCGATCAACTGGAACGCGATCTGGCAGGCCAGGCGACCGTGCTACGCCTCAACGTCAAGGACAACGTTGGACTAGCGTTGGCATCTCGGTGGAGCGTGGTTGGCACACCGACATTCTTCGTCCTGGATGGTGCGGGTAACGTGATCTACGCACGCGCCGGGGCACCGGATATCGAGGGTCTCAAAGCCGCGGTCATCACTGCACAACCTTAACTCTCCATACTTCCGCTCAACCTGTTAACCATCCTTGCGAAGGTTACGAAAAGCGTGGATTATGCAGATGTTTTGTTGTCCAAACGCATGTTCATTCCAAAGATTGTTCGCAACCTTCGCAAGGCTTGAGGTGCAGAATGGATGAAACGCCGTTCCCTGTGTTGGTCCCGGGGTTACCGGTAACACCCTCCTACCCCGTGGCGCGTTACCGCGTGCCAACGCCGTCAGGATTTGCGCGTGCGGCGTTGGCGGACGTCACCGTGCCCGGCGATCTCATCCTCGAGTTGGGCATCCACGAGGCCACATACATCCGCGAGGCTCTGGACATGAAACAGCGCGTCTTGGGGCTCAATGTCAATCCACTGCCACTGCTCTGGGTCCAAAACGCGCTGAAAGCGGCCTTATTCTCCGAAGTGCAGGCAGCTTTCACACGGCTCGGTGACCTTCCCAAAGGCACACAGCCCTTCATTGCTTATGCCCGCGACCTCTATCACAGCCACTGCCCCACTTGCGAGGCCGACGGCGTG
The DNA here is from genome assembly GCA_016934645.1 of Anaerolineae bacterium. The sequence continues at coordinate 8,630 of JAFGSL010000644.1, read as the reverse complement.
GCAGAGTGGTTTGCCTGGGATCGCGACGCACAACGTCCCTTCGCCAAGCGCGTACACTGTCCTCACTGCGCCGAACCTCAAGAGGGAGAGGTAGATGCGTATGACCACGCCCTCCTCGAACAGTTCAGCCCGCGTTCCGGCCCGGCTTACCACATCGCGTTGGGCCGTGCCGCTCCCCTCGACGATCCCGTCCGTGAGCGTGCCGCCGAACTTGTTGCGCTCTATACACCGCGCAACCTTAGTCTGCTTATGGACATTGTCCACCGACTGCCACAAGCCTCCTCCACCCCAGCGGTCCAGCGTGCACTCGCGCTGCTCGTCCTCGAGGCTCTGGATTTGGGCAGTAGTCTGGTGCCCTACAACGAACCTCTCACCCGCCCACGCAGCCTACGACCACCGTCGCGCTTTCTGGAAAACAACATCTGGATGGTGATGGAAAAGGCACTCGAAGACTATGGTACACGCACAACCATACCCGAAGGTATAGCAATTAACACACCGGTCAGCGACACGGCAGTGGGTTCCGCGCTGATGGCACTACAAGAAAGCCAGCCAGGTACTTATTTGCTTCTCTCACAACCATTACGTACCGTCGCGCCAGCCATCCCAACGGATTCCATCGCGGCACTGCTACTCCATCCTCAACCGCCAGATGCCACCTTTTGGGCACTATCCTCGCTCTGGGCCACCTGGCTCTGGAAAGACGAGCCTCATCCTGCAATGCACACCTTCTTGAGCCGTCGCCGTCTGGAGTGGGAATGGTATCGTCGCAGCCTGACTGCGACGCTTAAGCGCCTGCAACCATTGCTTAAGCACAACGCGCCGCTGCTCATCGTGCTGCCTGAAAATGACTCTACGATGCTGGCACACATCACCGCAGCCACCGCCCAGGCTGGATTCCAAATGAGCCACTGGATCGCATGTCCACCGTGGGGATACCGGCTGGCATTCTGTAGCGGTGGCCCCGTTACCACGCGCACAACAAGCGACCAGCCACTGCTCAAGGTCTTGCAACGACGTGGCGAACCGACACAGAAAGCGCTCCTGGAGGCTGTCCATCTCATCAACGCTGGCAAAGATGCGCCAGAGCACGTGGGTGCGCTGCCGCTCCTGAGCCAGGATCCAGCTTTCACCTCACTCACGCCGCAGACAATATGGATCGCCACACCAGCCAGAACCGCTAGACCTCTGGCGGATCGAGTTGAAGAGAGTGTGCTGCGCCTGCTGCAATCACAGGAAGCATGGACGCACGCTACACTGGAAAGCGCCGTGTACGCGCAATATTGCGATGAGCTTTCGCCCGAGCCGGTCCTGGTTGCAACTTGTATCGCCGCCTACACAGACGCTGATGCGCAGGATATTCTACGGTTGCGAGCCGAGGATATGCCGGCAGCGCGCGGCGGGGAAACACGCCAGATGCGCGGGTTGTTGCGTCAATTGGGAGAGAGACTGCACTTCGACGTAAGCCAGGATGAAGCCGGAAATATCGTGTGGGCCGACGCCGGGACCCCGTTGTACCTGTTTCGTTGCACGACGACGGCTGCGCTGGGGCCACACCTGCTGTCGGCGCAACTGCCGACGCCCGCACGCCGCCATCTGGTGCTGCCCGGAGGACGGGCGGCACTGGTGGCGCTCAAACTCAAGCGCGATCCACGTCTGCAACAGGCGGTCGAACGCGACCACTGGGTCTTCATCAAATTCCGTCATCTGCGGCGCATGGCGGCCGAGATCAACCAGCGCTCCGATATCGAGGTCTATCTGGGGCTCGATCCGATCGTCGAACAGGCGCAAGTGCAAATTCCTCTACCATGGCAATAAATACGTAGACGGTAAACAGTAGACGGAAAAAGGGGAGAGAAACCAACAAATTTCCCTGCCCCAGCAATAGAAACGGTCCCCACGTCTTGTGGGGACCGTGAAATATGCTCGTAGTAGGCGCTTCAGCGCTCAACACGCGCCAAAGCGCGCACGACAAACGCTTCAGATTTGGAAGCCGCCGCGCGCAGGAACGATCTTCTGCTGATATCCCTGAATGTACGCTAACAGACGATGCTTCAAACCGAGCCACAGTTCAGAAGCCAGGAAATCCTTGATGACCTGTATATCCTCGCTCACAAAACCCATACTGATTTGCGGCCATGCACCGTAGACCGTGTACCAGGCATCGCTCAACTGAAGCCCCGCATCCTGCAAAATAGTGGGGAACTCCTGCGAGATAAACGCGAAGTATTTTTTCTCGTTTCCAGGCTTGATATCCCAGGTCATCATCAGCTTGACCGGCGTATTCATCATAACCTCATCCAGGAAGAACCTTTGAACGTCCCTGGGCCGTGTACACGACCCAGGGACACAGAAACCCATACGTACTATTGATAGTTCCTAAGCACCAACGGCAGGTAGATGTAGTAATCAGACATTACGATGGTGAAGGTAACCGGAACGAGTACTTCAGCCTCATCTTCATCGTTGCTGAGAATGCGTAGCCAGCCGGTGTAGTCCCGGATCACTGCTGAAAGACCGGTGGGATCGAAGTAAACGGTCACATCCGTGCTCCCACCCGGCGCGGTCGTTCGTGGCAAGATTATCGTGTCAGGATCTCCACCACCAACCGAGATCCGCAGCCAAGTGGCCTCAGTTGGCGTCATCACCTCAGCGCTCCAGAGCAGGTCAGCATCGCCCTCGTTACTCACCGTCAACGTATCCTCGATTACTGGTGAGCCTTCACTAGCGGACTTATCGAAGAACATGGGTGTCAACACGATTTCAGGATAGGCGGCTACCTGATACCAGACCGTCGTCGTGTTGCTGGAAGTCAGCGGAGCCTCATCCGTCCTACCTTGGGCCTGGTTTGGAATCGTATCACCGGCAGTCAAACCCGGCAACACACGCACGCGAATGACGATCTGACGGCTTTCACCGTTCGCCAAGTCGCCAAGCTGGCAGACGACGGTACCACCGGCGGCGGCATCGTCATGGACACAGCCTGCGGGGGCGGAGGTAAACGAGGTATAGATGTCCAACTCATCCGTGATTGCCACGTTGTGCAACAGGCCACCACCGGTATTCGCATAGGTGATCGTATATACAATCGTATCATTATAATTCTGCACCACCGTCGGTGCAGCCGCTTTCGTCAAGGTGAGTTGTGGATCCAGGATGGTCGTGTTGACCGGGTCACCCTTCTCTGTCTCAGATGGAAGCAACTCCTGCCAGACCGTCGCATTCTCAATCGTGTAGTTAGAGTTTACTGCGGTCTGCCCGCCCGTCCCGGCATTGACCGTAGCATAAACGACCACTTCACCGGTAGTATCTACGGGCACCTCACCGATCAACCAGGAAACCAGACCCACATCGTGCGTACAGCCATGGTCACAACCAGCAAAGGTAAGTTCCCCGGGCAGTTCATCCTTGACGACGACGTCGTAGGCAGTATAGGAGCCGTAGTTCTCATAGGTGAGCGTGTAGGTGATGTAGTCGTCAGGCGCGACGGGATGTGTAGGCACGCCAGCCTTGTCCACACGCAACCAGGGCCGTGCCACGAGTGTGCGCAATGGCTCATCCATAGGACGAGTAGGAACATCCGCGCCATCACTCTGAGCCATATTCACAAGCTCCGTGTTTTCCTCTGCCGTCACCACACCCCAAATTTGGAAGTAGCCGGTGGCATTCTGCAACAACGCAGTACAACTCCAGGTGGCATAAGGATCAGTATGATCAAAACTCCAACCCGTACTACAACCCGAAGCATTGGCTGTTGATTGGTCCCCAAAGCTAAACCCATCGGGCAGTGTGTCAATGACAACTGCGTTGACGATGCCGCCACCGGTATTGGTGTAGTAGAGCGTATATGTTAACACGCGTCCAGGGAAAGCCGGATCTGGATAGGCTGTCTTAGCCAGAGCAATACTGTGAGACCAGATCTCCAATTCAGTATGCTGACTGGTAGTTTGGGTAGATTGCAGATCAGCCTGATTCAGATAGCTATCTTCCAAGCTGTCAACCTGGACCGTCAATGGATTAACCGTCGCCGTTGCTCCGGGCGCAAGAGAGGGAATAGCATAGGTAGCATACATTCCACTGCCATCTGGTGTCCAACCAGCACTAGTCCGGAAGCTAGTGGCGGCATCCCAGGTATCCGTGATAACCAGATTAGTCGCCGTGTAGTCACCCGTATTGACAAGCTCAAAAGTATACAGCATCGTCCCATCCGGCGGCATCGCGGCTACTGATGGCCCCATCTTTTGGAACGAGAACACAGGTCGCTGCAAGGTCGTTGTCCACACATCAGCCTGTGAAGGTGCTCCAGAACTGGCAAGCGTTACCGTGCTAACAATCTCCTCCAGTGTATAGGGCAATGGAGCATTCGTAGTCAAGTTGATGGTCAACGTCTTGCTAACACCATCATTAGGCACAGTATCCACAAAAACCCGGTCTTGTGTTCCGGCAACTGGAGCCAGCGGCGAGGCACTGACATAGGTAAGGTAAGGGCCATAATCCAACGTCAATGTAACCGGGGCACTGTCCCAGGAACCAGTGTTGGAATAAACTACCGTAAGAACAACATCGCCGCCTGCGTGGGTAAACTCCGAACCGCTCATGTCCACATACAGGTCGGCCACATCTATCTCTGTAACTTTGGAGAGCGCGTGCGGCGTAGTCTGATCGCTATCCCACATCATCGTATTGGTCAAGGCATAGTGCGCCTCGATTTCGGAGTCTACTTGCATCGTAAGGATAATCTGCTGATTACCTCCGTCGGGCACCGCGCCCAAGTCCCAAACCAGCGTGCGCGTTCCAGCATCATGGCTGATAGGCGTCGGTGTAGCGTCCACAAACGAGAGTAGCGAGTCATAGGTGTCCGTAACCAACAATCCAGTATAGTTGTTCGTCAAACTGGTATCCGTGAACAACAACGTATAGGTGAGCAAGTCGCCGGGCGCAACGCGAGCGTCCCATGGTATCTTGTTACCTTCCAGCCCCAGAATCGTCATACAAGTCGTACCACAGTTCGCCGAAGGCAAAGCCTCCGGGAATTCGCTGTAGACGCGCTCGCCCTCTACGGTACCCGACTGACTGCTGTAGGTCGTAACGTACGCTCCATTTGTGTGTATGCCGGGTATGGTTGCGGGACCAATGCCGGCTTGATACTTGAACTCATAGATAGTCGTCGTCCGCTCCAATGCCGGAACCTGCCAGCAAACAACGCCCTCATCTCCAATACTCGGCGGCGTATAGGTAAAGGGACATGGTGTGGTGCTATCGATAACAAAACAGCCGTTATTCTGCTCAAATGTCATGCCGGTTGGCAAAGTGTCACAAACTTCCAATTCATGCGCAGGAATTGCTTGACCAATAACAGCCCCGTAATTGTGGAACCGAATTGCGAGGTTAACACTCTGTCCAATCTCGCGTTCACCGCCATCAGTGCGCAGCGTGCTGAAGTGGTCGCCCATAAACGGTTGTATCACATACAGTGTGCTGGCGTTTGCGCGTGCCGCCGCGCTGTACGACGAACCGGCAGGCGGTGTCCACGAAAGCACCGCACCAGTCTTAGAAGTACTGATGGTTGTTTTAGAGGCTTTAATATCAGCCGCGGACCAATACACTGGAAGACCGTCATAGTCCAGCCCAGTATTGAATGCCACATAGGTCGCCGTGACAACTCGAGCTGTCGATATCAGGGACAGATCACTCATAGTCCACTTCAAATCCTCATAATGGCGTAAGTTATCGCCACTGCCCTCAGTCGTGCCCTGCGAAGTGGTGACTGAGATCGTATCTGCACCTTGTATGACAAATGTATCGGGAACGTAATGAAATCCTAGCGGCTGCGTATCTACCACCTGCGGTGCCTGGAGCAACGTGTTGGCCCCCTGCCAGAAAACGACGGTATATGTAACGGTATCCCCCATCGTCACTGCGCCGCTTCCAGGGAGGGATGACTTTGCCACAACAGAGAGACCAGGATGTAATGCTCGTTCCTCGCCGGTAGTCGTGTACTTACCCTCATAGGGCACATCACCGGCAAAGGTCTCGTACGTCGCCATGCCCTGACAGGCGAATTCACGCCCAATGGTAAAAGTAAGGGGTAACGTCGCCGTCACCACAGGTTGCCATGTATCGCCAACAAGCAAACTGGATCTATTCCAGACAACGTAAGTAACGCCTCCCGGCCCCGGGCTGTCCGTACCACCATTAGAAGCATCATAGGTCAATTCAGCACCGACAGTAGCCGTGAAGACAACATTGTAGGCCGCGGGACGGCCAGTTAGATTACCGGCGAAGTTCAATTGCACTTGGCCATTTCCAGCACCCACTCCAGCGGAATCCAGGTAAGTTTCAGTACAGGCGGCGCTGATCTCCGGACGGATTGCGTACACTTGCGCGTCGTACGAGTCATCGTTGACAGCTACCTTTGTTGTACAACCCGAGGTTTCGCAATAGCGTAACACAGCTTGTGTTCTAAGACGTGTGTTATCCCTAATCTCATCACTCTCGACATACTCATACTGCGTACGGACAGCATAAATAACCATCGTTATTGCATCGGTACCGGTGATGATTGGCTCATCCGGGAAGATAACCAGCGCACCGTTACGTCCATACGGAATCAATGGTTCATACGGAAGCAACTCACTCCTGGTACCCGTATATATTTCACTCCAGGTTGGGTTGGAAGCGGTGGGGTACAGTCCGTCCTGCAACATCACACGGAGTGAGGCATCGTAAATTGTTTCACTGGAGGGAACGTTGTATACGACTGTCACCGTGACCAACTCGCCGGCTACAGCCTCATCACTTAGCGCATTGTTGGCTTCGTCAATCGATGTAACGCTACTTTTCATGATGGTGGGCGCCGTCGGCGCGGCCAGTCCCTGGGCAGCCCCTCCATGGAAGGATACCAGGAACAACAGCGCGGCTATCCCGATGCAGACCGCGCCAAATCCATACCGCAGACGCTCGCGGTGTGAAACCAAGGACACTCGAACTCCCCTAACCATCGTAACCTCCTCGTAAATCAAGACTCGTAAATTAACACTCATCAAAGTAACAACAAACGGAACGATGTACAGCAAGTCTCTAGATCCATCCAACCATAATTATACCATGAACATACCATCGAGTACAATTCGCCTACTCCCCCAACTGGTTCATGATCTCTCGAGCTTCATTGGCCCACTGCTCCGGTGGCTGTGTATCCAGGAACTTCTGGAGAGTTTCCTTTGCCGAGGCAGTGTCACCACTCGCAAAATAAGCCATTCCCAAGGCAAACAAGGCTTCACGCATTTCCGGATTGCTTTGTACAGCCTGCTCCAAAAGGTCAATCGCCTCGGCAGCCCTATTCTGATTCAAGTACAGTGTTCCCAACCCCACGAGAGCCTCGGGTTTTCCCGGTGCTAATGCCAACACCTGCTCAAACTCAGTCTCGGCTTGCTGCAGATACATTAGATCAGAATTCGAAATGGCGATCTGTAAATAAGTCGCACCGAGCTGATAGTGGCTGTCGGGATCGTTAGGGTCAGCCTCCAGAGCAGCCTTAAACTCCGCGACGGCCGTTTCCATCTCGCCAGTCTGATACGCCAGCACACCCAGGTTGTGATGCACCGCGGCGGCGCGCTCCGGTTCCAATGTCATCGCCTGTGAGAATGACGCCTTTGCTTTGTCGTATTCACCCAGGTTGAAGTAGGTCAAACCGAGCATGAAATGCGCTTCGGCATTCTCGGGGTCGGTGGCGACAAGCTCTTCCAAAGCGTCGCGCGCTGCATCATACTGCCCGGCATCAATCTGTGCCTGCGCATCATCCACATTGATCGTCACTGGTTGCGACTTGGACGAAGCCTGTAGCACGAAATACAAGCCAACGCCCACCAACACCACAATCAACCCTACAAGCAATAACCGTCCCTGTTTCTGCATGGTCCCTCCTTGAGAGAAATCGTTTGAACGTTCAGACATCTGAACGTCGTTACCCCTGTTGTGGCTCCAAGAGTACCACCTGGGTCTCTTCAGCGTCACTGCCACTCAAAAGCACTTTCAGACTGGGTTGTGGATCGCCCCACGCGACTCCCATCTCCTTCAAGAAACGATTGACGGGATTGCGTGTGAGCTTAAGGCCAGGCGTCTTGTAATTCATCGGCACCACAATGTCAGGCTCCACCAGGCTAACAATTTCAGAGGCCATTGCGGGAGCCAAACCGCCAGGAAGGCCTACTGGGATAAGCAGGACATTGACCGATCCCATCGCCTCAACTTGCGTCTGCGTGGGCGTATGTCCTAATTCGCCCAGGTGACACACCACCACACCGCTAACATTCACAGAAAATACAACATTTGCCCCCGCTTCAGCTCCGCGCTTGCGATCACGGAAAGTCGCCACACCAGTGATGAACAAACCACCGATTTCGTACTCACCCGGCCCTGCAAAGGTATGCGAGGTACTGCGCAAACCCTTCCAACGCGCTTGCTGTGGATCATCAAGCAACTCGCTTGAGGTGACAATCTCTGCGCGGCTGCGCGGTAAAACCAAACCGGTTTCCTCTTCGTTGAACGGATCCATCACTACTGCCGGATACCCGCGCTCGACGATGCGGAAACAGCCCAGACCATACCATGTCAATTCCATATTATTG
>JAFGSL010000643.1 GCA_016934645.1 Anaerolineae bacterium | reverse complement strand
CTTCGTCGTAGAAATCGGCGCTGCCGACCATCGCCAGGATGTGCCCGGTAGCCGGTTCGATGGCGACGAGCGCGCCGTTGGTGACGTGGCGATCGACCAGGGCGGCAACGCCGTTGCGCACCTCGTCTTCGGCGATCTGCTGCAGGTCGCGATCCAGCGAGGTATAGATGCGTAGGCCAGTGCCTTTGTAGAGCGCATCCGGACCGAGTTCCTGTTCGACCCACTGCCGCACGTAGACGACGAAGTGCGGCGCGGGGATGACGTCGGTGTAGATGGGGGGAAAGCCGTAGGCGTCCATTTCGGCAGCGGCGGCGTTGGCTTCGTCCTGGGTGATGAATCCCGCCTCGACCATCAGGCTGAGAACGACTTTGTGCCGTTTAAGCGCCGCATCGCGTCCGCCGTGGAAGGGATCATAGACACTCGGCAGTTGCGGGATGCCTGCGAGGAACGACGCTTGAGCCAGGGTGAGGTTGGCAGCACTGGTCCCAAAATACGTGCGCGCCGCCGCGTCAACGCCGTAGGCAAGGTTGCCGTAGTTATTGTTGTTGACGTAGATTTCGAGGATCTCATCTTTGGTATAGCGGCGCGTAAGTTCGGTCGCCAGCACGATTTCCTTGATCTTGCGGCTGGCAGTGCGCTCGGTGACCTCGTCGGGTAGCAAGATATTGCGGGCTACCTGTTGGGTGATGGTACTGGCTCCGGAGACGACTTCGCCCTCTTGTAGCACGTAAAAGATCGCGCGCGCCAGCGCGATAGGATCGAAACCGGTGTGCGCGTAAAAATTACGATCTTCGGTAGCGACGGTCGCCAGTTGCAGGTAGCGCGAGATTCGCGAGATGGGGACGTAGGTGCGTTTCCCGGCGGTAGGATCGATGATTTCGTGAAGCAGCCGCCCATTACGGTCGTAGATTTGGCTGCTGGCGAAGTTTGGCTGGCGGGCACGCAGTTCGTCTGGCGAAGGCAGTTGCGAGGCCAATGCGATGTAGCCGATGACCATAGCGAGCAGTGCCAGGAAGAACAGCGCAACGCCAGCGAGCGTGATGCTGAGCAGGACCGAGGCTCCGCGCCCGGTGCGTTTCGGTGCGGGTTTGGATGCCGGTGGCCCCGCAGTCCGCTGCGGCGGTGTTGGTGGCGGCGATTTCGGCGGTGGTGGTGGCGTGGTCGTCCGTCTCGTCTGGGAAGATGGAGTTGTTGTAGACGGACGAATGATGGGAATGGGCTGTGTGGGTACATCGGCAGTCGATTCCTGCGCGCGCCAAAAGGAAATCTGTTGCGTCGGTTCGGCAGGTTGAGGGCGGTGGGGTGCCGGTTCAGAGGGCGGAACCTGGATACGACGCGTAGCTTCCGATGGCGGGTACAGATCGGGTTGTTCCGGCTCTACAGTCTGCCGCGGCTCCATGATCTGCCGTGACAAACGCTGCGTCGGCTCGGCGGCAGGCGGCGTGGCTTCAGGTGTTATCCCCGCAGCTTGCTGCGGGGCAGTCTGCGGGGGCACAGCCTCTTGTGGCTCTGCGCCAGGACGGTGCAAGCGTACGGTGGGCTCACCGGTCCGGGGTTGCGGCGAACTTCGGGCCCGCAGTTCGGCCGGCTGCCACGTTGAAGGGGTCTCTTCCCCTTCGGCGTTTTCTGGGTTGTCTGGTGCTATGTCACGACGTTTCGGATCAGATTCAGGCGGCATACTCCCTCCGGTGCGGCCGGCACTCATCTCGTGCCTTGCATCGAAAATCCAATAGCGAAAATCCCAAATCTAAAATCCAGAATTGCTTTATCCCCAGACACCCTTCAGCATCGTGTACGCGCGTTGCGAGAGCGCACGGGCAATCACCACGACCTCGGACAGCACAATAAAGGCCACGAAGATGACGACGAGTTGTGCGACTTTGTCCTGCGCGATGATTGGAATCAGCGTTGGCAGGGGGACACCTTGCTCGCCAGTCACGCGGAACAATGGCACAAAGAAGTGCGAAGCCCCAGCGCCGATAAGCGCTCCGGCGATAGCCCCGAACGATGTCAAGAATAGATATTCCATTATGACCTGGGTGCTAATCTGACGACGTTGCAAGCCTACAGCGCGCAGAATGGTGAAGCGCCGTAGGCGGTCATGCAGCGAGGCATACGTATAAATCAGCAACCCCATCGCTGCCATAGCGACCGCCGCGAGAAAACCAACCGACAGCGTACCGAAGACGCCAACGCGTTCGAATTGCGCCTGTTCTGTACGAATCAAATCCTCTGCATCTGCCGGATGGGAGGGAACCACGTGGAGCCTCGGCACTTGCTCGACCACAGACTCACCAGTCACACCATCATCCAGGTGCATCCAGACATCGTGAGGGACAATCATCCCGACGTAGAACGTGAGGTAGTCCAGGTTGCCGATAAAGGCGATTCTGTCCTCATAGACGGTGGGGAAATATTTGTAGGTCCCGGCGACTTTGAAGGCTGTGCTGACATTGAACTCGTAGTTGATGCTGACGCGCATGTTGATCTCGTCGCCAATCTGGAGATGATTCTCCTCAAACAAGTCTTCCGGAACGAGGATGGCGTTGGACGAAAACGCCAGTTGATTCATCAGTCCACCCAATGGCTCGTTGGCGAAATCGTTCCTGAACCAGGCAACAGAGGCGAAGTCCGTCCGATCCACTGCGATAAAGCGTCCATTGAGGTTGCCGCTGGCGGGTAGGGACGAGCTCATGCCGTAATCTCCGACTCGGGTGGCTTTGGCGACGCCATCCAAGGTTTCAAACTGCGTCGGCAATGGAATCCACTCGCCGCTGACAGGTGTGCTACTAGAGAAAGACTCACTCGTTGTGTTTGGCGGATAGACGCTAAAGGCGAGATCACAGCCCACGCGATAATACATACGATCCACCAGCCACTGATCGAGACTGGCGGCCATAGAGATCGTATAGACACCGAGTGCCAGTGATACGATCACCAGAAGCAGTGGGTTGACATAGGCTTGGCTCTCGCGTCCTAACTGGCGCAATGCCAGGTGTGGCGTGGCCCATGGCGTGAGGCTGGCGAGAACATCGATGGCGCGCATAATCAACGGGAAGATGCGCAGGGTGAGTAGCGCAAAAGTGAGAATCGCCAGTGCGGGTACCAGAATGAGCAAGGGGTCCTGATATAAATCTTCCGGTCTGTCGCGTGCCAGGAGGGCCAACGTGCCATATTTGGTCAGTTGACGGTAGGCATACAGGGTAGGTAGGAGGAGCAGAAAGTCGAGGTACGCACGATGCCAGAAGGGTGAACGCTGTGGGCGAGCGCGTTCGCGCTCCACGTCGACGAGGCTCTGGCGAGTGGCCTGGATTGCGGGCAGGATGCGCGCTACCATGGTGACGGCTAACGCCACGAGGGTCATTGGGATAGTGATGCCTCGCAAGGTCGTCGGTAAAAGATCACGCGAGGTAAAGGTTAGGAAACTAGCCGTTTGTCCCATCAGTTGGGCCAGTCCCATACCTGCGGCAATGCCGATCGGCGTTCCCACGATAAAGAGGATAGACTCTTCGACCATTGTGAGGGTTAGGATGCTGGAAGGCCGCATCCCTCGACTAACCAGGGTAGCCGTCTCGCGCACCTGCCAGCGGGCAATAATGGCCGAGGTCAGTACCAGGAAGTAAAGAAGGAAGCCAAGTGCGGGCAGGTTGAATCCCAGGAGTAGAATGGTAAGGGTGTTACCGCGTTGGACAAACGACTTCAGCGGGTCCAACGGCGGGGTGTTGATCCGGGCATCGGGAAGGAATTTGTTGATCACGATGATGCTGCGTTCGAATCCCTCGATGTACTCGACTGTTTTGTCTGGTAGCACATCATTCTCATCCAGAATGATGTGCCAATTGACGAACCATGTTTTGCCGGGCACCATCGGCTGGATGATGTTGACGTAGTCTTTGCGGCGCACAAGGAGCTTGTTTTGGAGTGTGGCATCGGGATTTTCGAACCAAAAATCTGAGGTGGTGTCCTTGGCCTGCCAGAAACCGCGCACGCGAATGGTAATCGGCATGGAGACAACGTTGATGCCCAGGTTGAACTCTTCACCGACGTTGATGCCCATCTTCTCCGCCATACGTGTATGCATCCAGACGTCCAAAACGTCACTGGATGCGCCGTCTTCGTCGAGCGGATCGCCGTCGAGAATCTCGATTTCATCGGAGACGCCGGCGATATAAACGATATCGGTGGACTCCAGGTAATCCTGTTCACTTGTGGCGTAAGATGCACCTTCTATGGATCGCAGCATCATGTTGCCGCTGTGAACTTCTAGCCCCACGTACTGGGTCGGCAATCCGACCTCGGATGACAATGTGCCGGCCACGTGGCCCGAAAGTTCCTCCGCTTGCTGCAGAGAAATGGGCGCGCGTCCGGAGGAGAAGGTGTAGATGCTGGTCGAGAATGGTGGCCGCCCGGTCATCTTGCTGAAGTCAGCCAGTTCCTGATTAAGGATAACCTGGTCCACGGCTTTGGCGAAGAACGAAGCACTGTTGACCATCCCTACCGCGAAAACGACGCCCAGGAGTGCCAGCACCGTCAAACCGGGATGGTTCCATAAACGCTTAACAGCAAGTCGTGTGACAGAAGTGAACCTGAGTAACAGTTTGATCATAAATTTAACACCAGTTTAAGTAAATTGTGGCTTGCATGGCATCATTCGTCCCACCGATATCGTCCGGCCAGCAAGCCTCGTAAGTATAACAGGGCCGCCGTAAGAAGCAAGTTGAAACTGGGTTTGACGCAGAGTTTTATCATTCTCGCGGGGCAACCGGCACTTGTGTGTTGTTTGGCCGCTAAAGCGGCTCTTTTGAGGGGGATTTTTGTGGCGGGCAAGGCCCGCCACAAAAATCCCCCTTTATACCCGGCCTTTAGGCCACTTATAGCTGAACCAAGGGCGCATCGCATCAGCAGAATGATAAGCTCCCGGGTTTGACAGTTGAACGCTTGTTGCTCAGGCGATCCGTGAGAGCACTGCGATGGCGTGCTTGATATCCTCAATCTGCTTGGGCCCGCTGATTTCGCGCTCGATGGTCAACGCACCGGTGTAGCCGAGATTTTTCAGTTTGGGGATGAGCACGGGGAAGTTGACGCGCCCTTCGCCGAGTGGCTTTTCGACGCCCAACTGCCGCCCATTGGTCGGATATTCGCCATCCTTGGCATGGACGCCACGCACGTACTGCCCGAACACGTCCAGTGCATCTACCGGATTGGCCTTGCCGTACATCAACAGATTCGCGGGATCGAGGTTGATGCCCAGGTTATCGTATCCCAGTTCTTCAATCACCCGCAGGAGGACAACGGGCGTCTCCTGCCCGGTTTCGAACCAGAAGCCCAAGCCGCGCTCACCGCAGTATTCGACAATTTCGCGCAGGGCATCGATCACACCGGAGTACAGTGGATCGGTCATATTCTCGGGGATGAAGCCGACGTGCGTGGTGATGCTCGGTACGCCCACGCGTTTGGTAAAGTCCGCGCCTGCCTTGAGCGCGACAAGACGCTCAGCGCGCAACTCTGGCGGCACGATGCCGATGGAGATCGGTCCTTTGACGAAGTCCCAGATGTGTGGACCGGGCACACCCGCCCAGATTGTCGTGACCTCAACCTGGTTCTCTTCCGACGCGGCGATCAACCTGTCGGCCATTTCTGCCGTGAACAACGCTTGCTTCCAGCAGACCACCTGGCACGTCGGCAAGCCGAACTCGTGAACGTGCCTCAATTCCTCTTCCGGCCCGTGTTCTAATGGGGCCATGACGCCTAGTTTTAACGTAGTCATTGCATATTCCTCCGAATTTAGGTTTGATAGTCAGGTCGTTTATAGTCAGGTAGTCGAGTAGTCTCTAGCCGACTAGTCGTCAGGTTCTGGGCTTCCGACTCCAGACTAACGACTGTAAGACTGATGACTACAAGACTAACGATTATTTGACTAACGCCTTGATACTCTCGATTTCTTTGCCAATCAGGGCGATGGAATCCCGTGTGGACTCCGGCATACAGCGGGTGGGCGGCGCACCGTTCTCGACGCAATCGAGGAAGTAGGCGATTTCGTTGCGATAGCCATCGCCGGGCTCAATCTCTGCAGGATGACCCTCAACTTTTTCCAGGTTGTCGAAGACGGTGAGTTTGCCGTCCGCATAGCGCACAAAGCCGCGCTCGAACCAGGCATCGAAACTTGCCTGGAATGGCACTTGCGCCGTGCTCCATCCCGCGTGCATGTGGACCTGTGGGCCGTCGTTGTAATTGAAGCAAGCGTGGATGACGTCGTAGCTATCCGGTTCTGCCATAGCGCGGCCTGTGGCGTATAGCGCATCCGGCACGCCGAAGACGGCATTGACATAGTCTACATCGTGGATGTGCAGATCGAGGAGCGCACCGCCGCTGCGTTTGGGATCGAGGAACCAGTTGTCCGGGGACCAACCCGGGCGTCCACCGATGCGGGACATATTTAAGGAAAGCAGCGCCCCTAATGGTTTTTCGACAATCAGGTGTTGAAGGTAGAGGTACTCCGGCCAAAAGCGCAGGCACTGTGCGATCATCAGGCGACGGTCCGCTGCGTGTGCCGCCGCGATCATCCGGTTACAATCGGCCCCGGAGAGCGCCATCGGCTTTTCGCACAGCACGTGCAGCCCAGCCTCCAACGCTTTGATGGCGTAAGGTGCGTGCAAATCCGTCGGCAGGCAGATGTCCACGACATCCACGTCCGCTTGCGCGATGAGGTCGACGGCTTCACCATAGCGCGCCGCCTGCGAGAGGTCAAGGACAGTCTTCTCGTCCGCGAGGTTAACGGATACCGCTTCCTTTACCTCCAGGCGCTCCGGCACGATATCTGCAATCGCAACGATCTGCGCATTGGGCACACTCGGATAGCGCCGTGCGTGATACCATCCCATGCCCCCCATACCGAGAATTCCGACTTTTAGCATAGTTCAACTCCTTGTCCGTAATTCGTGATTCGTAATTCGCAACAGGGTAGTTAGGT
>JAFGSL010000642.1 GCA_016934645.1 Anaerolineae bacterium | reverse complement strand
CCTCCTTGGTTTGCTTTTCCAAGCCCAAGTATGGTTAAAAATGGCTCTTTTACAATCTAATATCCGGCCCATTGCGATCTACTGAGTGTAGACAAATGTCGGTTCTTGCGTTGTTGGTATAGGTGTAGGCAATTGTATGGTTGCCGTCGTTGGCGGTGGTCGCGTAGTCGGCGTGTGTGTTAGCGCAGGTGTCGGGGTAGGTGTTGAAGTAAACATCGGTGCTGGCGTAGAAGTCAGAGTTCGAGGATTAATGGGGTCAGGATCAGTATTATCAGGCAAACCATCTTTGTCAGTGTCACGATCGTTTGGATCAGTGTGAAATTCATACACTT
The DNA here is from genome assembly GCA_016934645.1 of Anaerolineae bacterium. Next base: position 37,319 of record JAFGSL010000642.1, on the reverse strand, counting down.
CCTCACCATCCGAAAGGGTATCTCCATCGGAATCCGGCAGCTTGAGTTTTGTTCCTCTTTCCAATTCTTCCCAGTTAGCTAACCCATCTCCATCATCATCCTGGTCTAGCCAGGTCGCCGTTGCCACAGCGGCTTCTTGACTCGCACGCCCTTTGATTGTCTGAGTGTAAATGGCTATGCCGGTAATGGATAACACTATGCACAACATTGAAAGAACAGCCAATATCCAGACCGGGAATCTAGCCTTGTTGATCACCGTACCGCTGTGTGTCTGCGCAGTTCCTCTCGACGAGGCAATGTCAATGGCAAAGGGAAGCAAGGTCTCGCCGCCGATCCAGGGACGTCGCTGTGGTCTGGCGTAAAGCGTTGTGGTGGCTCTCTCCCCTGATGGTACGGTTACCTGCGTCTGCGGCGGGGTAAAGATCACGGCATCGGCTTGATCGCGCCAGGTCAAGATAACGTTCTCTTCCGCGTTGCCCCGGTTCTCCAGCGTGATGTTTGCCGGTTGCTGGGGACGCACGCGTTGCGGGTGCATATCGCTGTGGAGGTCCGAGTAGGCGTTCACGATCAGTGTACCCCGCAGTTTCACAGACCGCATACTATCGCGGGTGCTGGTCACGCGCACGACAAAGGGGCGCTGTCCTGCCCGGCTCTCTGGGACACGCGGAGGAGAGATGACGAGGGAAACACGCTGTTCACTCCCTGCCATCAGGTGCAATTCCGGTACAGATGTCACCCAGGTCAGTGGAATATCCTCGATGCTGACCTTGAAGTGGTCGACGATGGCGCCGTCGTTGCGCACGTTGATGGTCAACGTAACCGCGCTGCCTGGATCAACGGTCAGCCGGGTGGTATCGAGGCTGGCGGAGACGCATGTGGCGGGAACATCTACAGGCACGAGGCCGGGTCGCGAGCCGCGCACGCCTGAACGAGAGTACTGCGAAGGAGGTTGGAGCGACAATCGCGTGTGGCCGATCCGTATGGTTTGACCAGGTCCCCAGGGCTGCGCGACGTTCGGAGTTAATGGAGTCCCTTCAAAGTAGGTTCCGTTGGTACTGCCCAGATCGACAATACTGTACCCGGTCGTTGCGTTGAAGTCGATGCGAGCGTGATACCGCGAGATCATAGGATCGTCGAGTACCAGATCATTATCGGGGCTTTTTCCTATACTTGTGGTGGCTTGCGAAAGTTGGATAGCGCGTGGTCTCTCGCCGGATCGGGCAATCCGCAGGTGGTCGCCAGGTAGCGGGTTGGACGGTGTGGGGATAGGCGCGGTTGTCTCGTGTATAGGGCGTTCTGTAGTAGCAATACTGATCGCGGGAATCCCAGTCCCTGTAGGGGCCCCCGTAGGGGCCTTATCTTGCAGGTAGTTGAGCGTGCTGCGCAGAGCGCGCGCCATCTCCCGCGCGCTCTGAAAACGCGCGGCGGGGTCCTTGGCTATGGCCTTCAGGACAACACCCCGGACGAGGTCGGGCAGTTCCGGCTGAACTGCCCGTGGATCCGGTGGCTGTTCGGAACTGTGCTTGACTCCCGCCTCGTATGGACTATCGATAGAGAAGGGCAGGCGACCGGTTACCATTTGGTACAGCACAATGCCCAGGGAGTAGATATCGGAACGCCCATCCAACTGCTTTTCGGCGCGGCACTGCTCCGGGGACATATACTGCAATGTACCCAGAAAAGCTCCGGTCTGCGTGTGCAGTTCCCCGCCAGCGCGCAGTTTAGCAAGCCCAAAATCGGCAACCACCGCGCGCAAGGCCGGTTCACCGGGACGTTCCGGTTCCTCCAATTTACGGATAAGGATGTTGGAGGGCTTGATGTCGCGGTGCACGATGCCTTTGCGATGGGCGTAATGCAAGGCTTCGGCGACCTGAGCCAGCAGGTGCAGCGTTTCGTCCAACTGGATTGTGCTGCGTTGGCCAGCGGCAACCCGGAGATAGTCAGCCAGACTGCCATCCGGAATTAACTCCATCACCATGTAGAGTTGCCCATCCTGGTAATCCGCCTCGTGGACGGTGATAATGGATGGGTTATCACGCATGCTGGCTTCGAACTGAGCTTCCTGGAGAAAGCGACTACGGAAGCCGGGCTTGCTGGTCAAATGAGCGTGCATCACCTTCAGGGCGACTGGGATCTGCAATGTTTCGTCGTAGGCCCGGTAGACAAGACCCATTCCGCCTTCGCCGAGGACGTCGTCGACGCGGTATTGTGCAATCTTTTTTCCGGCTATATTCCTCATATCGTTTTTCTTGTTTTTTTAGTGCAGGTAGGAAACAGTAGAAGGCTTCTTGGTTTTCACGGTTGCCATACAGGTTGACTATCGTTAGCCGAGTGGTTAGTTACTTGGTGCACAATATTGCCATTGATATCCATAATGTATATATCAGTATCGCCATCCCTATCAGAACTAAAAGCAATAAATCCGTTATCGGGTGACCAAGCTGGATCACTATCATTAGTTGGTTGATCGGTCAAGTCCTCCACAGTTCCGCCAGCCACACCTATAGAGTGAATGTCATATACTGATTCTTTTGTAGTTTCGTTATAATGTAGTGAGGCATAAGCTATTCTGAGTCCGCTTGGTGCCCAATCTATTCTTCCAATTGTGTCTGAAGTGCTTTGTAATACCTCAGTATCACCATTTGCAATAGTCAATATATAAATACTACTTCCAGATCTAAATACGAGAGACGTATAGGCGATCTTTTTTCCATCCGGCGACCAGTCAGGATCACCATAAAGCCCACCGTAACTGTCAGCAGCTAACTTGACGACATTGCTACCGTCAGCATTCATAGCGTCAATACCGAAAGATCCTAGACCAGAAGCAAAAGCTATGCGCTCACCACTCGGTGACCAAACTGGAGAATGGTCAAGATAAGAATTATGGGTCAATCTTCTCACATTGCTTCCATCAGCATTCATTACATAAATCTCTGAATAACCATCGCGGGTTGACGCGAATGCGATCTCTGTTCCATCTGGCGACCAAGCTGGGTCAAAATCATCAGCAGGATTGTTTGTTAAGTTTATCAGTCCAGTTCCGCAAATATTCGTTGAGTAGATTTCTTTGTTACCATCACGGTCAGATACAAAGACGATTTTCCCGGTTCCACCTCCAAAAGGTTGTAAGGGATTTTGGTCTTCTCCATCTTTTAGACAGTCGCCATCGGTATCATCGTTGTTGGGGTTAGTTCGATAGCTGTTAACTTCAGTCCCATCAGTTAATGTATCGTCATCACTGTCGGGATCTGTTGGATCAGTTTTATATATTGTTACCTCATCTCCATTTTTCAACCCATCTCCATCGTCGTCCCCACTCGACCATGTAGCGGTTTGCGTTGCAGCGATGGCTGTCTTTGTGGCATGGGCATCTGGTGTGTCGGTAGGCGGTAATGGAGTGTCTGGTGGTGATGTAGGTGTGTCGGTAGGTGGACTGGTTGGTGTATCTGTGGGAGCAAATGTGTGCGTCGCAGCAGGTGTTGGACTTGATGTGGGTGGCAAATTAGATGTTGGGCTTGGCGCGGGGGACAAAGTAGATGTTGGTGCCAGTATATGTGGAGATACAGGATTGATGGTAGGTGAGGTGGGAACGGTAGGAGTTGGGCGCAATAGTTCCAACAAGGTTTTCCCACCTTTGAACAGCGGTAATTGCGTGGCGAATAACGGCAAAATTATACATACAAAACTTATCAAGAGCGGTGGCAACCAAGCTGGGATGACGCCCTTGCTTATTACATCCCCGGAGTGCTCACGCACTTGGCCTTGTCCTGGTTTAACCCGGACGGTGAATTGATGGGGCTTCTCACTGCCAACCCAGCGCCGTGCGCGGAGGCCAGCGCGAAATTCCGTGGTCGCCTTTTCTCCTTCCGGGATCGTCAATTGCTTTTGCGCCGGTTCGAAGTGCAATGCATCGGCTTGATCTTGCCACGTCAAGGTAAAGGTTTCCGGGAGGTTCCCCTGATTTTCCACAACGACGTTCGCAGTAGCTCCGTTACGGATTTGTTGCGGGTGCAGAGAGCTATCAAATTGCGCATAAGGTGCGACGGTCACTGTTATTTTACGCTCATCATACTGGTCGGGAACGTTCCCACTGGTAACCCGCACCACGAGGGAACGGCGTCCCGCCCGGCTTTCCGGCGTTCGTGGTGGCTGGAGGGTAAGAATCACATTGCCCCGCTGCCCTGGCATCAGATCAACATGGGTTGCGGAAAACCACACCCAGGTTTCAGGCACCCCACTGACCGTAAGATGGAAGTGATCAACATTGTTTCCCAGATTGAACAGTTCAATAGAAACATTGGCGCTGGTTCCCGGTGTTATCGTCAGTGTGGAGGGATTGACGGAGACGCTGACATATTTATCCTGGACAAAGCGACCCACGCGAGATTGTGCAGAAACCGGTGAACTGGACACTGCGCTTTTCGCTAACACCAACCGCAGCCAGGTCTGTCCAATTCGCACTGTCTGCTCGGGATTCCACACTTCGGGGACATTTCTCCGCAGCTTGATGCCTGCCAGATAGGTTCCATTGGTGCTGCCGAGGTCGGTTATCCGATAAACCCGCCCATCAGATTCCAACCGGGCATGATGGCGGGAGGCCTTCAGGTCATCCAGGATTATATCGTTATCGGCTTCTCGGCCGACCGTCAATCCACCTGCTTTCATTGGAAATGACGCGACAATAGTGTTCTCTTTAAGAACCTGGATGTGATCCTGTCCAAGATTGGGGGTGTTGGGGAACTCCGCCAATAGGGAAGGCCCACGTTCCTCAACCAAGCTTTGCTGGTATACGGTGATCAAGCTGGTTTTGGCGTGGCTGCTGTCCACAAGGGTGGACTTCAGTGCGACAGTGGAAAAAACAGATTCCAGTGCTCGCGCGAGTTCGGCGGCGCTGGCAAAACGGTCAGTGGGGGCTTTTGCCAGTGCTTTGAGGATAACACGCTCCAAGTCTTCCGGAAAGCCGGGATTGCGTTTACGAGGTGCCAATGGTGCTTCCTGGGCGTGGCAGCGCCGGGCTTCTGCAATTGTGTTGACCAGGAATGGGGGAGATCCAACAGCCAAATGGTACAGCAGAATGCCAAGGGAATACACATCACTGCGGGCGTCCGTCGGTTGGCCCAGGGCTTGTTCTGGTGACATATAGGCTGGCGTACCGGCGATGTCCCTTTGACCAGGACTGCTTTCCTGCATAAGGCGTGCCAGCCCCAGGTCAGTGACAATCGGACGGTATGGCAGGCCCTCAGCCGGCTCCGGTGCAAGCATAATGTTAGCCGGCTTGATATCGCGATGCAAAACACCCTGACGGTGTAAGTAATCGAGCGCCAGACAGACCTGGCGTGTCAAACCCACAGCCTCGTTCAAGGATATCCATTGCTGGCTCTTTTTCAGGCGCTCGAGCAATTGTTCCAGGTTTTCACCGGGGATGAAGGCCATCACGATATAGAGTAAATTCTGCTCCCACCCAAAGTCGTGAACCAACACGATACCCGGATGTTGCAACTTGGCAGCCGCGCGGGCTTCCTGGAGAAATCTCTCACGGAAATTGGGGCTGATGGCCTGCTTCGGTTGCATCAGCTTAATGGCGACCGCGCGTCCCAGGGTGATGTCCTCGGCTTTGAAGACGGCGCCCATGCCACCTTGGCCTAAAAACTCGGTAATCTTATAGCGTCCCAGGGTTTGACCGATGAGTTGTTTCATAGCCATATGCCTTCCAAGAATATGCCGGTAGTACTATCGGTTCGGTAGACCGTGCCCATGCCGCCTTCGCCTAACAAGCTGTCGATACGGCATTGTGCGATTTGGTTGCCGATGAGATTGGCCATACTGTGCTCCTGAGGTAGTTTATCGCCTTCCTGGAAGCTAGATTTTTTACGGTCGGTGGTGCTTGTCCACTGTCACTTACCGGCCGAGGTACTCTTTTAAGGCTACTGAGTATTCTGCCCTCAATCATATTCTATTGCTATCCTCCAAGATGGCAACACTTGCGGCTTTATATGGCCCTGGCACCTATATCTCCTACTTGTGTCTAGAAGCGCGAATGCTTGTTCGCTCTGAGCCTACCTCACAAGTTTATATTATTCGCTTTTTTGCTTGACTATGGAGGTGATTTGCAGGGTGAATGACTGTGCTGCATCTGTATTTTATTCTTGAAGGGTCACAGATACGTATCGTATCTCAACAACATAGTCTACTAGGCTAATATTGAATATTGTCATCTCACCGCAGTACCCTATGGCTGATGAGCCTGTCGATCCATAAGCAAAAATCTCCGTACGCCCGCCTCCCATAGGTATTAGGCGATGAAACTCGATATCTTCTCCACCTGTCGGATATGGATCACGAACGATCCACGTAAATGCGATACTTCCGCTGGCACAACCAGCAATTGTTCCCTCCGGTGCGCTCCAGAGATCCATTCCTTTCAAGGTTTCTTTCTCCCCTGCCGGTATCTTCAGCACGTCCAGCTTTTCATCGAAATATTGCAAACTGGAATCACGCTCGATTGGCGGCGCGTGCGGCGGGACCGGAGTGGCTGTTGGCGTGGGCGTGGCTGTGGCCGTCGGCGTCGGGGTCTTGGTCGGCGTGGGCGTAGCTGTTGCTGTCGGTGTCGGGGTTTGGGTCGGTGTAGGTGTCGCCGTCGGAAGTTGACCCGGATCGGGGTCGGTGTTGTCCGGGTCTCCATCATCATCAGTATCCCATTTGTTTGGATCGGTGTGGAAAGTCTCACCATTTCTATTCCATCCATGTACTTCTTCGCCATCGGAAAGGGTGTCGCCGTCGGAATCCGCTATCCTGGGTTTTGTACCCCGCTCCACTTCTTCCCAGTTAGGCAAGCCATCCCCGTCCTCATCCTGATCTAGCCAGACAGCCGTCGCGGCCGCGGCCGCCGCCGCGACTGTTGCTTCGTCCCTTTTGTCGCGTTCCTTGATGAATTGATTGTAAAGGACCGTGCCCGCGATGGTCAGTACGATGCAGAACACGGAGAGCAGTGTCAAGACCCACAGCGGGAATCTGGCTCTACTGGTCACCGTCCCGTTGTGTATCTGTGCCGCACCTTGATCAGGCGTGACTTCAACCGTAAACGGGCTGATTGTTTCTCCGCCGATCAAACGACGGCGACGGGAGCGTGCGCGAAAGACAGCTTCCGCCGGTGCGCCTGGCGGTATGGTCAAGCGAGCTGTTGGGGGAGCAAAGTCGATCTCGTTGGCCTGGTCGCGCCAACACAGGTTCAGTGCCAGCGCAATGTTACCGTGATTTTCGACGGTCACCCGCGCGTCGTGATTTGAACGCAGACGCTGCGGGTGCAATTGGCTCTGGAATTGCTGAAAAGCCTGCACTGTTAGCGCGGCTGGTACTGTCGCAACCAGGGCGGGATCGCTGGCGCTGGCCGCGTGGACGGTAAGTGCGTACGCCCCGGCACGGCTCCTCGGATCGCGAGGGGGATGGATGGTGAGTGTTACTGTGGCCTGTTCCCCTTGCAGAAGCATCGTCTCTGCGGGCAGGGAAACCCACGCTTCGGGGATGCCCTCCACCGTGATCCTGACGTGATCGACGACCGGGCTTTGGTTGAGCACAGTGACCGGGACCGGCAAAGTACTGCCGGGTTCGACAGCCAGGTCGGTGGCTGCCAGGTGCAGTGCTACCCACGCTCCGCCAGCACTCGTGCGGATTTGGCCCGGCGATAACTGAACGCCGGAACCGCCGACCATCGTACTCGCGCGTGGCGCGCCGGTCTGCAAGGTAAGCCACGTCCGGCCCATTTGGACGCTTTGGCCCGGCTGCCACGCCTGAGCGACGTTCGGTATCAATCGTGTACCTTCCAGAAAAGTGCCATTGGTGCTACCCAGATCGATGATGCGGTAGCCGGTGTTGCCGGACTCAACGCGCGCGTGGGTGCCGGAAACCCGCGAATCGGACAGGACGATGGCGTTACCCACCGCGCGCCCAATCGTCGTGCTGGGACCGGTCAAGGTAAATGCAGTTGGTTTCTGGTTGTCGCCGTGGACAACGATGTAATCCTCCGTGGGGGGCATCGAGACATCTTGTCCTTCTGGAATGCGAGTTATATGGCTATCCGGCATCCAACGCGTCGCCGTGATACTGAGCGATTCAGCCTGGGTATCGTAGGCGGTCACGACGTCATCCGAGAGATGATCTATCACGTAGCGCAGCGCCTGGGCCATCAGAGCTGCGCTGCCGATGCGGTCCTCCGGGCTTTTGGCCAGGGCTTTGAGGATAATGGCTTTGACCGTGTTAGGCAACGCCGGGTGGATGCTGTTCGGGTCGGGTGGTGGCACCTGCAAGTGTTTGTAGACCGCGTCGGTGGGTGACTTGATATCGAAGGGCAGACGGCCGGTCGCCAATTGATACAAAACAATGCCCAGAGAATAGATGTCTGAACGCCCGTCCAGATCCTCTCCCCGGCACTGCTCCGGCGACATATAGGGCATTGAGCCGAGGAACACACCACTGCGTGTGTGTACGTCACCTTCGCGCAGCTTCGCCAGTCCGAAGTCGGTGACCACCGCACGCAGGGTTGGTTCGCCCGTACGATCCGGTTGATCGAGTTTGCGGACGAGGATGTTGGAGGGTTTGATGTCGCGATGGATGACGCCACGTCGATGAGCATAGTCCAGCGCATCGGCGACCTGCGCCAATAAATGGAGAGTCTCGCGCAGCTTCACGCCTTGATGCTGCTGTTTAAGCCGGATGTAATTCTGCAAGGTACCATCAGGCACCAGTTCCATCGCCATATAGAGCAGGCCTTGTTTGTGGTTGAACTCGTAGATGGTGACGATGGACGGGTGGCTGCGCAGGCTGGCTTCAGCCTGGGCCTCCTGCATAAATCGACGCTGGAACTCGGATTGGTTGGCGTAGTGGGCGTGCATCACCTTAAGGGCAACGGCGGACTTCAGGTTCAGGTCATAGGCACGGTATACCGTTCCCATCCCACCCTCGCCTATCAGGCCGTCGATGCGGAACTGCGCGATTTGGGTGCCAGTTAAGTCTGTCATATACTTCATCCTCGTTGATTAGATCATTGGGTGAATTCGAGTGTGTAGCTGGTATAGACTGGTTTGTACGCGTCAATGAGGGCTTCGATGTGCTCGCGGCTGGTGTCGCTCTCAGGCACCGGCAACTTGACCACAAATGTAAACGGTTTCATGCGTTCGTCGTCGATGATCTCTGGTTTGTGGCCCGTGTAGATCTCCAAGACACGGCTCAAGGCCCACAGTGTGCCCAGACGCGCATAGATTTGACCAGCCTCAGAGAGAAGCTGGCGACGCTGTCTTTCTTCCCAACTTGGATCAAAAACGATGTCGAGCCACTGCGCCAACCAGGGCAGAAAGCTTACTGGGGCCGTGCGGGGGTCCAGGAAAAGGTCGAAGTTATCTACAGTCCATTTGATGGGGAGCAAGAACGCCTCGAAAAGCGCCAGGAACTGCGCCATAAACTCGGTGTGGTAGACGACCGGCAGGTATTTCAACAAAGTATGGCCATCGAAAACGAGCTCTGGGGGAATCCCTTTTCCCTTTTTGGTTGGCGGTAACGCGGGCGACACCGGTGGCGGAACTCCAGGCGGGATCACCTCTGCTGTGGGAACGGGAATGCGGCGGAAAGCCAATTCAAACGGGCCAATCCGGATAATGTCACCCTCAGACAAACGGACCTCATTCCCTTCCGGCAGTGGCTTTTCGTTGACCCATGTCCCATTGATGCTTCCCAGATCTTTGATCACACATTCCACAGGGGTACAACGAAGTGCAGCGTGGCGACGCGAAACCATTCTCGTGTCATCAGGGAGCAGTAGACCTTCCTCTGGAAATTCACGCCCGACGAGCGTTGTACCCAGGGGAAGCGGCCATTCACGCTCGAAATCAGGACCTGTAATATGAAGTCGAAATTCAGTCGATTGGCTCATCGTACAAACTCCACCTGATGGATGCCCGAGATAATCAAGCAGTGACGCGGCAGGTCGACGTATTCGACTTGACGATCCCTTTCGTCGTAGAGTTCTACATGCTGAACAAACAACATACCGGGGATACCTTGCAGACTAGGGTAGATATCGGCTTTGTAGAGCGTTTGATCGAAGGGCCAACCTTTCTGGTCGTGACCACCTTTTAGTGGATTCAAGAATCGATAAAGCCGTGCCTCAATCTCGGCTCGAACGCGATCTCTATCCTCTTCAGAGGCAGCTTTTGCCCGCACTTTAACCGTGACCTGACGATAGGTAGGCTCGTCGATCTGCAACCGTGTGGTTAAGAGCCGTCGCTCGTTAAGATAAGCGCGCAACGCCTGTTTGTCCTCGTCTTCAAGCGTCAATTCTTCCGACGTTAGGTATCTAGCTGGATTCGAGACCGCGGGGATGGCCAAAATGTGTACCAAACCTTCGGTGCCTTCCGCCGTGGGCAGGCATTTTACCCGGCCAATGGAGGTGCAAACGCCTTCTCTTGAGGCCTGTTCTACGAGAAGCTCGAAATCTCTATCGGTGACAGCTCGCCCACTCGAACGTAACAACTGCGGCGCGCGGAGTTTTAGCGATTCCAGACTCTCTTTGTCGCATTTGTTTTCGATGCGGGCGCGATTCTTGATTCTATCAATGTAAGCAATGGAAGTTTTTAGCGTGTTGATATCGCCAATCTGCACCGTGTCTTCAAGCTCTGGACTGTAGTGATAACGGCTAAAAAACAAATTCGCGCCACGCGGAGGAATCTTTCCATAAAGTTTGATATCACCGTTGGGCTGACGCACGGCTGGCCCAAGACGAAGTTCACCGGTATAGTTGTCCAGCATATAATGAGGGTGCTGTGCTTCCGAATCGGCAAAGTCGGGCACCTCTTGCCATACCTGGTCCAACTCACCATCGCCTCTGACAATCAAAGCTTCATCCAGGCCACATTTGAGAATGGGCGTATGCTGTAGCTGGAATTGTTGTCCGGGTGAACCATCGCTCTGCCCCAAATGTTCCCACTCGACTCTCCGCGCATAAGTGACTATCGAAGTACCACCCCAACTATGCACCGTAGCCTTGCGCAAACGGGGTGATGTACCGTAGACCTGCTCAGTTGGTTCATACCTGAGCCGCACCCAATATAAATCTTGTCCTGGAACGGCATACTTACCCATCTTAGGGAGATGAATTTCGATGCGACCGTTTTGGTTTAGACCGTATGTCGTATCGCCACCGGGATCACAATCACATTTTTCCCAGTGTGGATTGCGCTTCCCTGTAGTCGCTTCCCATACATAAGGGAGAGACTTCTCAGCATCGTATCCTCTGGCACCAGCATAGGTCAATTCCATGTCGAAAACCAGCACATGATGGCTCAGGTCATTCTTGAATCCAAAGTAAAGGGCTTCGTTTTTTCGAGGCGGCTTCGAGAAAACATCAAAACCATCGCTCCACCCGGTTTCCACATGCTTGAGCATCAGCGGTTCATAGACCATTTTCCTATCTTCGGTCACACGACGTAAAACAACCGCTTCCCATTGGACCGGCTGGATATGAAAATCCTGATCTGTCGTAAAGATAAGGGATGGCTGCGTTTCGGTCTGTGTCGTGGCAACTTCGGTTCCCGATGGGATAACGCAGGCGTTCTCCTGGGGCTTAGAGAGCCAAAAGGTGACCGGAACCTTGACCGGGACAGGGTCTGGGAAGTTCATCCCCAACATCTCCATCATCTTAATGTAATGTAACTCCGGCACCTGGTTCAGTCGATACAGAATCATATCAGTCATCCAAGCAAACAATTCGATCAATGTGACGCCTGGATCGCTGACATTGTGGTCGGTCCATCCCGGGCAATAGTGCGAAATGCGCTTCTTAGCTTCATCTACAATGTCCTGGAATTGGCGATCATCTAATCTGGGTGTTTTGAGTGCCATAGGGGCCTCCTGATGTATCTCTCAACATACTTAAGCTTACTGTGCTATTCCTCTGGAATCAGATAAAACGGGTACACAAGGCTGCGTTCGTCGTGGGTCTGCTTGACCCGATAATCGATCTCTACCAACAAACAATGACGCTCTTGAGGATCAGGATATACGTTGACGCGCGTAAGGTTGATTCGCGGTTCCCACATACCAAGGGCCTGTTCAACATAGCGACGGGCTTGAGCCGCCGTGTGGCTGTTATTAGGCTCAAAGACCAAACTATCCAGGCGACAACCAAAGGTCGGGCGCATCACACGCTCGCCCGGAGCCGTCGTGAGGATAATGTGGATTGCCTGCTCAATTTCGTCCTGTTCGTGGGTCAAGGCAATGCCGCCATGTGGCCCGATCTTAGGTGGAAATACCCAACCACGCCCGGTAATTTCTTCTAGCATATACAACCTCCAAAATTAGGGAGCACTCTCCAGGATTGGGGAGCATTCTCCAGGATTAGGGAACATTCACTTTCTGTTGTCCGGGATTGACGACAGTGATAACACCGCCATAACTGCACATCAATTGACAGGTGTTGGTCAGCGCGGGTTGCCCACCAACATTCACTTTCAAGCAGCCCGGCGTCCATGGCGCAGTAGTCACGGGTATACACGGCTGCGGCGTCAAAACACCGCTAGCCGCGGCTGTCGCGGCAGCCACCTGTGGGTTGCTTGGTGTCGTACACATCCCGAACGGTTGAATATTGACCGTTGGGACGTGGTCCATGATATTGGCCGCCGGCATTGTGCTTGTCGCAACACGATTCTTTTGCAGAACGCTCAACGTACTTGGCGTAGTGCCAAAGCTGCACTGCAACATCGCCCCGGAACATACTTGCTGTGCCATCACAAACTCCTTTAGAAATAACAAATCAGCAAATTGCAGCAACTCTGCGCCTTTACGTCTCCGCGCGAGATTCTCACACTGCTTGTCAATTTAGGTTGACCATCGCACCTTTGATGTTCACTTGTCCATTCGCCTGTAAATTCATCTCTCCATTGGCCTTTAAGCTAAGATTCCCACTGGCCTGTATATCGACGTCGGTTGAGCCTTGTATAGTGACTTTTTTACCTTGATCATCGAGTTTTAGGGAGATACCGCCTTTACTCGTGATGGTGATGCTTTTATTTTTGTCGTCCAGCACAATCTGGTGACCCTCTTTGCTGCTAATCGTGATGTTACTTTGCTTGTCATCGAGAACGACCTGGTGCTCTCCAGCGGTTATTAACTCGACCTTGTTGTCGGCATTGTCGTACATCGTGATGTGATGTCCGGTGCGCGAGCGCCAGGTACGTACCAGGGGTTTCTCCCCGCTGCTCGCCCCGGCACATTCTGGCGGTATTGCATATTGCCCGTTCCATGTTCCCCCCAGAACATAGGGCTGGCTGAAATCACCATACGCAAAAGTGACCAACACCTCATCATTCACCTCTGGCATCACACAGAGTCCGGCCTCCGGTCCCGCACCGACCCCGGCCACCCGCGCCCAATCACTCTCTGCGTCATCTGCCATCCATGGGAACTTCACCTTCACACGCCCCCATCCCTTGGGGTCGTCGGTGTTGGTCACAATCGCAGGGACAACACCCGTCCAGTGCGTCAGTGGCATGCGATAACCCAGTTGCTCAGCCAACAACCCTGTGCGTGTTCCACGGACGGTGAAGGTTGTCGTCAACCCATCTGCGGCATAAGCGTGTGTTGCGTTCGTCACCAAATAGGTCCCACTCAGACGTTTTCCCAAAGCTTTCAACTCAACTTTTTGACCTGCTTTGACATCCGGACGACGGAAAGCGACCCCTTCCGCTTCGATAAAGACACCGCTGATCTCGTTCAGCCGGGCTGCGGCAAGGACATTCGCCTCCGCTTGGCTCACAATAGGTTGGTCAACAATCACCAGCTTACCACCCCCGCAATCTTGCGCCCAGGCGGCGCCATCTTTGGACTCTTTAACTTTTGGATAAAGCTGTCCTTGTTGCGCCGTTCCCACGATAGGCGACTGTTTATCAACATCCCACCCCTTGACAATCACCTCATTCACTTGTTCAGCCACATTCATCCGGGGGTGGAAGGACAACAAATCTTGGCCCCACGTCAACGTTACTGTCGCTGCATCAGAAGGTGGCTTCCGGAAATAGAGCTTGTCATCAGATACAAAACATTCGTATCCAATGCGCCAAGCTCGTTGCATAAGAAACGCCAGATCCGATTGATTGTGTTGGTAGATATGGTCATAGACTGTGTCCGTCGCGTCGACTTCTGCGCGTAGATTGACCGCTCGTGCAATCTCTTCGGCCAGGTCGCTGTCTTTCTTATTGAGATGGGCTTTACTTTTACTCTCCCGATACAACCGGTGAGATTTATCGTAACCTCGTACCACGAGTTCTGCATCCATACCTTCGTTAAACTCAGGTTCCAGGGCCGTGATCTCACCCTTGATCAGCGTTGTCTTCTTACCCTCTGCGTTTTCGGCTGCGATTTCTACCGTCTTGGCCAGGTCAAACGGGCCTTCATCAAGCATTTTCAAATCAGCATCCTGAAGGCAAAGGGTAAACATATCAGGCAGATGGGCATGTTGATCCACAACAACGCCAAGTACCTTTTGCATAACAGCGGGTTCTGCCTCAGTCCCCTCAATAGAGATGTATATATGGCTTGCGAGCGGTTGCTGCTGTGACATGCTATTCTCCCATTAAATACGATCAAGCGGGATTCGTAACTGCCGGCCAGGTTTTAAGGTTAACGGATCCAAAATCTGGTTATGTTGTGCAATACGACGCCACTGGGTCGCTTCGCCATAGATTTCCTGAGCGATGATATCCAATCGGTCTCCCGCGATGACGCGCCATACTCGTTCGCTTGGACCACCTCCAGAAGTCGGATTGGTCCTTTTTCCCCGATAATCATCCACATCTGTGTACTGCGTGAAAGTCACATCGACCTTCGCCCGCACGGGGGTGCCATCGTGAAGGAACAACGTAAACTTCTGAGTCATGCTCGTGATATAAGCGACAAACATAAACACACCCCAGTGAAAGGCCGCCTGGGGAGGTGTAACCTTGTCGCCCTGATGACTCTCTTCCTGGTTTTTCGTCAACATAAAATCCCAGAGTTTTCGCGTTTTCTGGCTGACATCCTCTTTTGCTTCATAACTGTCAAAGACAAGGTTAAGTTTCAAAGTTTGAGCGCCAGCTTTGAAGAATTCAGCGTTTGGAGTATCGGCAGCATTCTTGGGTTTCTCAGAATACGAATTGGACTTTGAGATCGTGTACTCGTATGGGTTAAACATACAATCAACTGATATTCCTCCCTTGACTTCCTCGCCATCTTTATCAACTTCGTAAATCCTGGCTGGCTCTAAATTACCCTGTGTGTTGGTCATTTTGTCCCTCACAAAAGACATAAAGTAACACTAAAAACACTGACGAAATCGCTCCCATTCCACGGCCAACCGGCGTTTCACTTCTCCATAGACCTGCCGCGCCAGCTCGTCAAGATCTGGCCCCTTGGACTCAGGTTCCGTCATGGTGTCTTCAGTGTTTGTGCCTAGAGACCCGGACTGCTCAGGCCGCGTCTCCATCACATCCGCTAATGTACTTGTTGTTGAGCTTAATTCGGGTTGCCGCTGAATAACCGGCGAATCCCTCTGTGGTTCTCGTACAATGTTCACACTGGTATCACTTACCGCGTCCACTAAAGGGCTGTCTGAGACAGAGGCCTTGGTTGGAGAAGGTGGCGATGGCTGTTCCCGAACAACAGGGGCTGTTTGTACGATAGTCTGGGATGGCCCTGAGTGTGTGAACCTGTGTCTCGATATGGGTGTATTGGTATGCAAAACGCCCGATCCTGTATCGATTGGAGTAAAAGCTGGTGCTTGCAGCCTATCCGTAGCCGTCGAACTTGTCGGTTCAGGCAGTGCTTCCGTTTTGATTTCTGTGGCTGCTCCACTGCTGGGCGCAGTGGGGGTACGGGAGGGCACTGTTGCCTTGACAGGGAAGTTGCGTTTTTCTGCTGGAGAAGGCTCACCCAGAAATGGCCACAAATCGGCAGGCAACAACCCAATATCGGTTTGCACCATGGGGTCAGTTGTGGCGTTTGTAGCTTCCGGGGACGATTCTGCTTTCGTTTGCACAGATAGCGGACTCGCTCCCACTCGTGCATCCACCGCACGACCAGAGCGGGTTGATTGTGCCAGTGAAGTTACGACAGGTCGTGGCCGTCGTGGCATCACCACGTCAATCGAAGAAGCCGTTGGGTGCTGCGGTGCAATAGCATCAAGTGCTTTCAGCACCTGTGCATCGGCGACCGGCATTGGGGATTCCTCGCCGGAAGGTGTTGTAGAAGACAACGCGGGTGGTTGGCGTGAGGTTGCCTCCGTGTGCCGTTCAACAGGCCACATCGCTTGCAAGGGCAAAGCATGAACGTTGTATGAACTCTGCTCAGCATCCTCCGTCGAGGCAGCGGCAGGAAAAACGTGAGGAGCAGACTCTATAGACGTGCGAGGTTCTGGATGCAGATGCTCGTTTTGCTGTATGGTGGGCATAGACTCCGCGCGTGTAGGAGGTACCGGGAGTGATGGTTGCTCTGCCATAAGTTGCACATGGCCTGCCTCTTTGCTGCGTGGTTCCGTCTCGTGTTCTTTTGCTTGAAGGGTCGATGCTGATGATTCACCCAACAAGCCATACGGGCTTTCCTCCTCCTGAACGGTCTCGCTGCCAGGTACTCTTTTGACATCGTGAACCTGTGCGACGCTGGGGGGTGGTGTGGTACGGCTCTCTGAGAAATGCGCTGAAGCCAGGCTTGTTGAGATGTCATTCGCCTCAGTCTCTTGCACGACGCGCTTATATGGTTCAGAAACAGAAATTGTGTCCCCGCCCCCAACCTGAGATGCCGCTGGGGATACTTCAGGTGTCTGCTGCGCTGCTGCCTCAGCGCGTTCTTGGTGTTTGCGAAAAATCGTCTTTAAGCGTCGCCAGCTCGCGTCATCTGTGCTCGACTGGTCTTTATCGGCGACCGTTGTTGGCACTGCTGTTTGTGTAGATACCGTGAGGGGTGATGGAGTAGGTTCTTGGCGTCGCTGTACGGCAGAAAGGGCAACCGGTGAAGGCCCGCCTGGCACCATAGCGCGTGATGGTGCACGTGACGACAAAGGTGTCTCTTCCTGGGTGTACGGAAGCGCTGGGACAAGCTCATCAACCGTGGGGCCGACGGGCATGGCTACAGAAGCTATCTGTGATTGCGCGACTGGCGCTGGTGTGACGTCGGCAGACCGAAATAGGGTTGCCATGGTGGCATGACGGCGCACCCGGCGAATCAGTGCGTTCTGCTGCATTTGATTGGCATATCCACGCATACGATTAGTGTTCACGTTTCTTCCTTAACCAGGCTATGCCCCATCACCATAGGACACGGTAATCTCACCGCATGAAAAGACCAACGTTTGGATCGCGATTGTATTCGCGTCACTTTTTAGCTCTGAACCGTTCCATTTGGTGGGAAGCGCCTCCTGGATATCCCAGGCCACGACAGCTTCTCTTTGGATGTTATACAGAGTGATTGTCAACGGCTTACGTTCAAAGGTCTCTTTCATTCCCTTGAGATACCAATCCAGCAAATCAGTTTTGCCAATTCCATTTTTCAGGGTAATTGTGGCCGGTTTACGCCGCCCTGGAAGTTGGTGGACGTAAGTATTGACCCCACCTTCCGGGACGTTTTCGACTTCCCACTCAATAGTAGGGAGAGAACATTCAGTAAAGACGGCTTGGTTAATGCCCTGGATAGAGACGACGAAGCGGAAAGATGGATTGGCTTGAGCATACAATTCTGACTTATCCCCTACCATAGAAAGCCTCCACTCTGCCGCGAGCTGGACAGTCTTCGCATCCGCTCTCGTTCAATCTGTAAGTCTTTTTTAAGCAAAGCGTAAACTCTATCGGCAATCTCACGAACCAATTCTGGCGTGACAGAACCGCTATTCGCCAGCGTTGAACTTGCAGCCTTCGGCAACGCGGCATCAACCTGACCTTGCGTAATGTGCTGGTCCATTATTCACTATTCCCTAAAGGCGCAACCTGAAGTTGAAAACGCGCGTTACACTGTGGGCACACGGCATCGACAAGGACAGATTCGTAGCTATTGAGCCTGAGATATAGATCTTCCAGATAGGCCAGGTCAGCGGCAAATAGCTGCTCAAGTACCCGAGGCGTAATAGCTTGTAGTGTCCCCAGACGCACAATCACAGAACTGAGTAACACAATGGGTAAGTAAGCTTCATTAG
This sequence comes from Anaerolineae bacterium, assembly GCA_016934645.1. Next base: position 19,114 of record JAFGSL010000642.1, on the reverse strand, counting down.
CCTGCACGCGTGTATCACTTACAGCCTGTATCTCGTCCAGTGCCGAGGCCAACCGGATACATCCCTCACGGTGTACCTGTCCTGCAGCATCCACATAACCTCGCGGTAGTACAAACTCGAATGTATTCTGCATTTTATTCACCACTGCAACTCTATTTGGCTTAGGTAGTTCCAAGATTTAAAACCCCCCAAAACCGTAGCTTACTGCCCAAAGGACTTTGGCTTTTGGACGATTTATTTTCTTGGAACGGCCTTAAGGATTCGTAAAAATATAACTTCCCGTATTTCAGGCTCGAAGCCCCGTCCCCGGGGCGCTCTGCGCGGGAACTTATTCTTTTACAGACCCTAAGTGAAGCTGGGTGCTGGAAGCCGAATGGATTCTTTTATCAACATCCAGCATCCAGCTCCACACTCGCGATACGCGGAACACCATTGTTGATGTTAAACCTCAACACGCTCAATATACTCGTGCGCAATGGTGATTTCCTCAATGCCGATCTCGTTGCTGTCCGATTTGGGCTGCGGCCCCGTCACTTTCAGCGGCCAGGCATTCTTGAATTCCCAACGGGCGACTGGATTGAGTTCCTGATCGAACATCGTCACCGAACCGTCGTGCCGTGCTTCCTCCATCTTGCCGTCCTCGACGAGTTTGCGCCACTTCCAGATGTCCATGTTGGCAGTGATTCCTCGTTTCAGGACGATGTTCTCCCACTTCAAGCGACCAGGGAGCCGCAGTACCACTTCCTGTCCCTTCTCGGTGATGACTTTGTGTTCGATGGACTCATGTTCTGACCCCAGGCCGGAACATTCAGTGAAGTAGCCTTTGACCTGGTCCTGGATTTCTACCGCAAAATGAAACCCCACTAGGGGATCTTCACGCTCTGCCATGTTTAACTCCTTTCAACCAAAAGTTTGAAATATCCGTTTTGTGACCGTTTGGTGGGGATTACGCTTCCGCATTGGCGCCAGCCCACTGGCTGATGCGGAAGATCACAAATTCCGCCGGTTTCACCGGTGCGATGCCAACTTCGATGATGAGTTGTCCTAAATCCCGGATAGCAGGGGGATTCAGCTCGTCGTCGCACTTCACGTAGAAAGCCTCTTCCGGTGTGCTGCCGAAGAGCGCGCCACTGAGCCAGACTGTGCGCAAGAACGAACGCACGTCCCGCCGTACCTTAGCCCACAACATACGGTCGTTAGGCTCAAAGACTACCCATTGCAGGCCGATGTCCATTGAGGCTTCAATCATATTGAACAGGCGACGAACGTTGACATAACGCCACGCGCCATCATCTTTCGGGACCAATGTACGCGCACCCCATACCCGGATACCACGGCCGGGGAAGGCACGTATACAGTTGATGCCTTCGGGGTTCAGCAAATCCTGGTCCGCTTTACCAAGGGTGCGTTCCAAATCGCGTACACCGCGCACGACCTCATTCGCCGGCGCCTTGTGGACGCCCCGCTCAGAATCACTGCGGTTGTAGATTCCTGCGATGTGACCACTGGGTGGTATCAGCTTGTTGCCAGCAATCTTGAGCCAGGGGTAGTACAGCGCCGCAAAGCGACTGTTGAATTTAGTATCTTCTTTCCAAGCCTGGACCTCAGTTGGACTAAGACCACAAGGGGTATCCAGGATGGCAAAACGATACTTCATGCCTTCGCAATGCGTGATGATGGCTCCCTGGATATTGATAACGCGATCCTTTTCTTTGGCATCGGAACTGTCGTAGCCGACCATGACGTCAGGCGCGACGATCAGGCGTACTTCGTCATAGGCAGCAAGCCCCATCAGGCCGGTTTGTTTAGTTGCATCTCCAGCAAAATCTGCTTTGGTCAAAGGTTTGATGTCCTTAGCTTGTTCTGCCTGATTCTCAGGCGCTTCGGCAGGTTGGACTTCCTCACCATCCTTTGCTGCTATTTTTCTTCTGGAGGTGGTTCCCTTAGCCAGAGCTATATTTGACGCAGCCTCATCCGCCGCTTCAACCGTGCGCAAACTCACGATGTAGCAAGCTCCTCCACCATTTTCAAAATATCCGTAAACGGCTTCAGGCAAATAGGCACCCTCGACAAATGGTGAAAGATACTCTTTCTTGTCGGGATCCCATTTACTGAAGATGTTCTTGTATTCGGTCCAGTTTGTAATCCGCTGAGGAACGCCGAGAACGGATTTTTCTGAAATGAATTTACCGTCCTCGAACGTTTTATCCGTGGCATAGGCTGTGATGCCTAAAAAGGCGGTCACAGACGTCCCTACGGCCTCAATCGGCTTGGTGCCGCGATCAACTTCTTCGATATAGACACCTGGAGATTTGTACTCAGGCATAGTTTCACACTCCTTTTCATTGGACTTAGCAAACTTATAATGTGACTTTGAAAGAAACCTCCATACCTATCACATACTATCCTTCATAGGCGACCTCCTTGTCAGGCGGTGAGCGAGTTTTCGATTCCATGGTTACCTTCTCGTCATCTCACATAACCACATCATAATCACCATCGTGGGTAGGTTCGTAAGCCGCCAAATCGAACGGGTCAGGGAATGCAGTGACAGAGATCGATTTACCCTTTACTTTCCCATCTGCTGTGCGAACCAACAACTCATATTCACCGGGCACCAAACTTCCCAGGACAAAACGTCCTTCGTCATCGGTGATCGCGCGCAGCCCTGTGCCTTTGAGGGTAACTTGAACACCAGCTAAAGCTTGCGGTGTGTCGTTTTCACCCTTTGTCCAGACCGTACCGCCGATAAACGTCATATCTGTGCGCGTTCTATCTGGAATGAGTTGCCGGCGGCGAGGTAACGTATCTGTTGGTCCATCGCGCAAAGTAAGAGTGCGGATTGTGGGCGCTTCTGTAATTCCTGCTTCCTTTGTCCACGGATCCAGCGCGAGGGTCACAATATACGAGATACTCGGTCGCATTTCATTGTCCAGAGAAGCCCAGACTTCAGCAGGATTGGTAAGCCTGTCATTACGGGAGACGCACGTTTGAATAGGATAACTGGGGTCTTGTAGTTTACCCATTAAACGATCATCAGGGAGAACCGGATAACGCAAGAGTGTCAATATACAGTCGCTCAACAAGTCGTGCTCGGTCTCGTAACTGCCCGCGTCATCAGATGGCGACCACGTCGTCAGCATATAGGCGAAATCCATCCGGAACGGTGAGCGTTTTCGTCCCGCTACTTTGTCCATAGCACTGCCGTTGATATGTTCCCACTGGTGTTGCCGCAAAGTATTGTTCTCACGCACATCATAAAGAAAGAAGTCGGCTGTCGGCTTGGTAAGTTTGGCACTCCATCCACGTGTGGGTTGCTCGAAGGCAATATGAACCTGTCCTCGTTTGTAAGGCAGTTCGGCCAGCAGCAATTCATAGATGGTTCTATCTAAATCGGTGATTATTTTTGTTTCCATACTCGGACCTAAGAAGCAGCAGCCTCTTCCTCCTCTTCCATCTCCTGTGTTTGCGCGGCCTCTTCCTCCTCCTCCTCCTCTTCTTGGGCTTGTACCTCCTCTTCCTCTTCTTCTTCTTGGGCCTGCACTTCCTCCTCTTCTTCCTCCTGTGCTTGTACGGCCTCTTCCTCTTCTTCCTGTGCCTGTACAGCTTCTTCTTCCTCTTCCTGACGCTGGACACCAGACATAGCTGCCGGTGCAGTCGCTGTCTTGGCAAACGCGTCAGCCTCCTGCTCGAAGCTGTCGCCCGGTGCATTAACGGCCATCTGCCCGCCGCTGTGAACGCGTCCCGCGCCCTGCTGAGCCACGTGCGTCAACTCGTGCGCGATCAATTCCTGACCGCTGCTGCTGTGCGGCTCGTAGTTCCCTTCGCGGAAGAAGATGTCCTTGCCCGTGGTAAAGGCCTTAGACCCGAGCTGCCGGTTCAAGTCGTCCGACTCCTGTGAGGTATGCACCGTAACCCCGCTGAAGTCTTGTCCCATCGCTCCGCCCATCTGCTCTTGCACGCCACTGTCCAGCGCCTGTCCACCCCCTCGCTCGCGATTGATCCGGTTGGCGGTGTCGTCGTCCAATTCGGTTGGGCCGTCACCACTGCGTTGGGCGATGAGGCGCTGTATCGCTTGGTTGCCCACAACCTGCGGCAGATTGCCGAGAAGCCCCTCAGCGCCTCGACCGCTAGCATGCTCTTTGCTCGATTCGTGGCTCTCAGGTTTGCGAACCCGGCCCTTCTTTTCTTCGACTGAAAGATGTTCCTTTGCCATCGATTTTCTCCTTTCACCGGCGAGCCATCAATTGAACAGCCCGCCCCTACTTGATTGATATATCCAGCGTCACACCCTCGTTTTGACCGTGCTTTGTCTTCTGGTCGTATTGCTTGTTTTCCTTTTTGACTTTCCTTAGGGTCTGGTTAAAACGCGTTTGCAGACGGTTTTCTCGCTGTTTGAGTAGCCGCTGCTTAAACACCGGCGCCCACTTCCGCGCGATATCTGCGTGCCCGTTTTCGTGCTTCTCCAGGGCCGTCATCATCCGCTGCCACGCTTTCTTGGCAGCGGATGAGGCCTTTTTCCACCCCTCCCCCGTCCAGCGCGGCAAGAGGATGGTTAGTTTTAAGGTGATATCGACTTTGGTCGTCCGGCCCCTGAGGGTTTCGTAACTGTAGTCGTAATGGTAAGTACAGCGGCCCCACTCTTTTGGGTCCAACTGCTTGGCCACTTCCTCAAGCGTGCTGCCCTCAACGTCATAGTCGTCGCGCGTCACCGTTTCGATGGTGACTGTGCCAGTATTGGCCTTAACTTGCGCGGTCTCATTCTTGTCGCGCTGCACCACTCCGGCTTGTGCCGCAACCTGGCTGGCGATGGCCTGCTGTACTGAGCCGTGCTTTTGCGTGAGACGCAGCAGAGAGTCCTGGTCAAGCGTGAGAGAGCCGTGCCCACTACGCTTTGTGAGTACCTGCTGCATCGCCTGGTTGCCGATGTGCTGCTGGAGTGTTGCTAGTTCAACCTGCAAGTTGCTTTGACTCGTCGCGGGATGTACTATCTGCCCTTCATCGCACGAGCGACGGCGTTTCTTTATTCGTTTACGTATTAGCACTGATTGCTTTCTCATAGAAAAACTCTCCCTGAATATGGGGAGAGTAGATCGTAGATATCCCCATAATTTGCTCGCTGGATTAGTCTCGGTTATATACTTTTGGCTTTGATCACTCGCTTATCCTTTAACTTGATGGCAATGATATGCTCAAAAATGTCTATGTATGAAGCATATACTGCTCGGGTTGACTCAAAGGGAGAAATATCATCATATAGGTTATCCCATAAATCTTCTTCACAATACTCAAAGACCTGAAGGTTCCCAATCGGACTCAAATTGACAGCCAATGTTGAGCATCCACCCCTGTGCCAATCTCCAATTGGGAAAAGCTCCACTTTTTGTAGCAAGTCATGCTGCTCCCGACTTGAGTAACCAATCAAATCGAATCTATACCATATCTCGTCCAGATACTCTCCTCTCGGCGTCCAGCCATCGAATTTATCTAGTTGAATTAGAACTGCATCATTCGGCTCTATAAAAGCTAGGACCTCCCGGACTTTACGCAAGAGAACTGGAAATCGTATGTTTTCTGATCTTTCTATATTATTGAGAAGAGAGTCCGTCTCTCTATAGAAATTCAGTGTTGAAAACCTTCGCGTAAATGTCGTCAAGATGTTTTTGAAGTGTAGTGATAAGTCGGAATCTTGTATCCAGATTCTCGCTTCATCACTATCCCCCACCACTCGTTGACTCTTTAGATTCGAGGGATTTTTCGGCATTTCTAGTAACCTCAAAACTTTCGTTCCTTAAGTTGTTCGAATCGTTTGTTGGCCTTTTCAAAATTACGCTTTTGCTTTCTTTTGACTGTTGACACGCTTCCTCCTAAACCAAACCTAAGTTTAGGATGAACACTATTTGATTTCTCCCCTTCCCAAACCCATTCCTTAAAGACTTCCTGCAATCTGCTTATGCATTTCTTCACGGTTGTACCAGATTCGAAAGCAGCTCTTAACTCATTATGGAAGGCAGGTTGTCCCGCAGTCTGAGCTTCACCTTCAAAGTAGACGGCACCACTGTGTCCTTGAAGAACAGTGTAGGATTTTCCTTTATGATTAGCTACCCATTCAGATTTTGATGGTTTGAAAATAACCCACGAAGTATCAACACGTAATTCATGTTGTAATTGAATCCAATCAGCAGCCTTGACCCCAGTTTCAACACCTGCGGTACGGTTGATAACATCCATCATCATATTTGAAGGAATCCATTCATGCTTGCCTTTATTAGCACGACGGAAACAGTCTTTTAACCAATCCCTTATCTCAGCTTGTTTCCATAACATTTCGAGTTTTGCTCTACCAATTTGCATTGGCCTTTTTCCGGCCGCAATAGCCTTCATAAAACCAATGATGCCGCCCGATGAGTTTACCGCCGCTTGAACGTTCTCTAGTTCCTTGCTCTTCGGTTTAGTAGTACCAGTTGTATCTTTTGTCGCTCTGAATACATAGTCATAGTCCCAACTATCCTTACCGTCGACTACTTTGACTGATTTGAAGACCGGATGCTTTTTCTTGACAATACCAGCTACCTTAGCTGCATTTTCTTGTGTAATCGTTCCGTTCTGGGCAAATGGTTTCTCTTCCATATCAAACGCAGCTAATCCTGCCTTTCTATCCTTCTCCGTAAACTTCCCCTTCTCTACATCTTTCCCTTTGACCTTCCCCCGCTTGAACAACTTTCCTACAGCCTTCTTCGCCTTCATCAGCAGCTTATCGACCATCTTGTCGATGCGGCGGCGGACCTTCTTGATAATGCCCTGCACCTTCTTTGCCAGGCCGCTAATGCCCAACAGACTGGCGAGGAAACCAATAATCAGGGGCACCATACGGCCCAGTGCATCCTCGACCAGCTTCGCCCCGGTGCTGATCGCGCCACGGGCGATGGCCCCGGCGGCATCCACGATGGCCTCGATGAGTTTCAAAATCCGTTCGGCGTTGTTGACGAAGAACATAATGATCTCGTAGATGGCCATACACGCCTTGATAAACGCGCCCACCGGATTGAGCAGCCCCAGCACCCACTTGACCCCGGCCTTGATCACCTCGGTGATGATCATGTTCTTGATGGCGTCCATGACCGTCTCTTTGAGGTCGCTGAACTCGCCCTTGACCCACTGCCATAAACCGGCTGGCCCTTCGGTCACCAGAATCTTGAACGGTTCGAATCCGGCCTCCAGGGCCGCGACCACCTTCTCACCCAACAGCTTGACGGCCTTCTTGCGGATGTAGTCCCACGACAGACCGAGAATCTGCATCACCAGGCTGAAGATGCCCGGCAGGCTGAAGATGTCGTCCGGCATCTGGATGTTGACGCCCTGCATTGCGCCGGTCAACCACATAATCAGCCCTTTTTGCAGGTGGGTGCCGATATTGGCCACAAAGTTGTTGAAGCCTTGTTTCAAGCCGTCGATCAGTTTGCCGAGGAAGCCGATGGGATCGTCGATAATAAGACTGACCACGTCAGAAATCTTGGCCAGCACGGTGTCCAGCATACGCTTGAGCTTCTTGATGGTCTCGACAACGCCCTTGACTGCATCGACCACCTTGTCAACCAGCCCCTTGTTCGCCTCCTTGAGCGCCTCGATGCGAGAGTCGATCGCTTGCAGGTTTTCCTGGTACTTTTGCGCCAGTTTATCGACGAGTTCATCCTGCTTGCTATTGACCTGATCTTCTAGAGCAGCAAACTTGTCTTGAATATCGCTGGCAGCCTCTTGCCCCACCTTCTGTAAGTGCTTGGGTAAACCGGCGACGTACTCCTGGATTTCCTTCTTGCCCTTCGCGATTTCAGCCTTCGCTTCGGTCAGACCGCGACCAATAATGGTGACGACGTTATCGATAACGGCATCCATCTTCTGCAGGTACTTATTGCGCCCCTGTTGGTAAAAGGCGTTGACCGCCGAGGGCATACCGGCGACCTTGTCCTTGATCCACCGTGCCCAACCGAACCAGCCACCGTAACGTTCTTCCTTGTAGGCCTCCATTTTGGCTTCGACGTAATCTTCAAAGACCTGCCGTGCCTCTTTAGCCCCGGCATCGAAAGCTTTATCAACCTTGCCGTCCAGTTCGCCGAGAAGCCGCTCGACGCTGGCCTTCGTGCGGCTGTATATTTTCTGGATGTCGGAGGCGACCTTGGCGCGTTCTTCCTCGTCTTTGCTCTTGGCCGTCCCCTGCCGTCCCGCCACTTGTTGCAGCAAGCTGGCCCGGTTTCCGTGCATTGCCTGGACCGCTTCCTGGGCGGTGGCTGCTGCTTCCCCCTCGGCCTGCGAGATTTGTCCCTGTTCCGCCTGGCGATAATCCGTGCCCGCTTGCGCAGCCTGGGTCTTCGCCTCCTTTTTAGCATCCAGGGCCGACTGGAACGAAGGCTCGTTGGCTTTGGCCAATTGTTCATCACTGACGTTGCCCTCGGCCATCTGCTGGTCGATCCGCTGCGTCTCTTGTTTGAGCGGCTTTTCGACCTCGCCGGTTCCTTTGGGCTTCGGTACCGCCTTCTCTGCGCCGACGTCAGGCGGTGGTGCACCTGGTTGCGCTGGCATTAACGGCGTGACCGGCTTATCCAGCACGCTGCCGGTGTCCGGGGCTTTCTCCGTCGCTGCCTTCACCGGACCTTGAGACGTTTCTTTCTCCGTAGCGACCTGCCCCTGCATGTCGTCTTTGACACTGCTGAGTTTGTTGCCCTTCTTAAAGTTATCGGCATCTTCGGCGTTCTTGGGCGCCAGCTCTTGAATGCGCTGCATCAGTTGAGCCTTGAAGGCTTTGGCATTAAAACCCGGCGTCTCAGCCTGATCCATCTCCCCGACTTGTTTATCCTGGGCTTTGGCCTCCTTCTCGCCGGGCGGCGACTCGGCGGCAGCTTGCGATTCTTTGGCTTTGGTCGCTGCCGGAGCGTGTACTTGCTCCTTCGTCGCCGTGCCCTTCACCTGTTTCAGCGTGGCTTGAAATGCAGGATCTTCTTCAGATGTTGCCGGCGCCTTATAGTCGGGGGCACTCGGATCAGACACTGTGGCCGCCTCCGGCCCGGCGCCGTTCAACCCGCCGGGGACCGCTGCGCCTTCTGATTCCGGGGCCACCGCCTCGCCGCCAGCTTTCCCCTCACCGGCGGCCTTGGTCTGCTCGATGGCGCTTTTCTCGGCTTGGGTCTTTTGTTTGGCGACCTCACCTGCCTGCTTTTCAGCCGCTTTCTCGGCTTTCGATTGGTCAACCTGCTGCTTCCCCTCATTCGACGTTTGGGCAGCCTCTTGTTGGGCGGTTCTGGCCTTGGCCAGGGCAATCTTCTTCTCGGCCTCGGTCGGCGCATCGTCGGCGGTTTCCTCCTGGCGTTGGACCGGAGAACCTAAGCTGTTAGCGTGTTGTGCTTCATTACTGGGTGGCGGCGCCGGGGAAAATGTCAACGCACCGCTGCCACCCGAGCTTTCTTCACCGAGTGCCAGGCCATCCGTCTCGGTTACGGTCGTTTGCCCGGTCCCACTTGAATAGCCGTTATGATTGCCTTTCCTGGCGACCACCGCGCCGTTTCCCTTGCCGTTGTGGTAGAGCGAAGAGACCAACCGCTGCAAATGCGCGTTTCCCTGCCCCCACCCAATCTGGCTGGCCATCGTCTGTCGCTGGACAGTTTGGAAGCGCGTGTCACCCAGCCGTGCAGACTGCCCTTCGATTAAGCCGTCACCTGTTGCCCCTATCATAGCAACGGGGAGCGTTGGCAAGGCTGTCTGTTCCTCGCCCAGGTCGAAAGTTGCCGTCTGTTCAACGACAGGATGATTAACCTTTTTCGATTTGGCTTCTTGTGCAGCTCGGTGTTGGTCTGCCATTAATCACATCGTTTCATCTTGAGTTACTAGTTTCCCCATCTTCTCCAACTCTCGATATGTCCCGTGCAATAGATGAGCCATCGTCACTTGCCCTCCGTCATCGGCAGCCATATAGGCCGCACTCACGAGAGCGTTGCGAATATTGCCCCCGGCTAACTTGAAGCGCTGCGCCAGAGTGTCGAAATCCAATTCCGGGACATGTGGGACATCTGGAGGGAAGAGCGTCTTCCAGATGCGCCGCCGGTCTTCCGCTTCCGGGAAGGGGAATTCCACGGAGAACTGCAAACGCCGGGTGAATGCTTCATCCAGATTACCCCGCAGGTTCGTCGCCAGGATGGTCACACCGTCGTAGGCCTCCATACGTTGCAACAAATAGCTGATCTCGATGTTGGCGTAACGGTCGTGGGCATCGCGCACTTCGCTGCGTTTGCCAAAGAGTGCATCAGCTTCGTCGAAGAAGAGGATGGCATTGCTGGTGGTGGCCTCACTGAAGATGCGTTCCAAATTCTTCTCCGTCTCACCCACGTATTTGCTCACGATGGTAGAAAGGTCAATTTTGTACAAATCCAATCCTAACTCGGCGGCGATGATCTCGGCAGCCATCGTTTTGCCCGTACCCGGCGGGCCGGCAAAGAGAACCGTCACCCCACGGCTTGCGACCAGCTTTTTCCCTACCCCCCATTCATCCAGAACTTGGGGGCGACGACGGACGGTGACGACGATCTCGTGTAACTGTGCCACTTGATCCTCGGGTAGGACAATGTCATCCCAACCATAGCGCGGCGTAATCTTGCGCGCCAGGCTCGATAGCCGGGGGCTGGAGTGTGACCGGGCGGCTGCGAGTAAGTCCTGACTCTGCACATCCCTCTCTTCTCCAAAGGCGAGGTCCTGTGCTGCTGCGACGGCATCCCGGACCTGCCCCGCCGTCAGTTCAAACTGCCCTGCCACGTCATCAATTCGCAGGTGCTGTGCGACTTCGTCTGCGCTCAAGACAGATTCGCCAGCCTTGGGCGCCGTGGTTGTGTTGGTGTTCAGGAAATGTTCCCACAAAGCGCGGCGATGACGGTGGTCTGGAATCGGAAACGCAACCCAGAGAAGACGACGACGGCGGGGAGTGTCTTTGGCCAGCCATTGCGTCCGGCTACCAATGAAAACGATGTCCGGCATACTGAGGATGAGATCAAGCCATACGGCCGGAGTCGCATTCTCCACGAGACCTGTGTCCCAACCTGTAAAGTAAGGTACGGCACCAAGCAAACGCGCGTCACGCAGCGCCATTCCTATAATCCTCTCAAGGGAAGCCTCCGCTTCTGCTGCGGTTTCAAGATCAACAGTCAGAAGAGGGCGTTGCAACCGTGAAGCGATGAGGCTGGCCGACGCGTCTTGTCCAAGCCGGTCAGGTCCATAGAGAGCGAGAATGGGAGCATGATTCGATGTTAATGCAATGGCCCGCCACAGTGCAGCGAATCCCACGATTTCGGATGCCAGTAGAGCCGTTTCAGCGTTTTCCTGGGGTTCCGATAAAGTCACATACGGCGCGAGTTCAGAATGCAGATACGGACGCCCCAAAAGCCAGGCCGCGACGGCTTCATCAGGCGCCAAAGTCTGAGCCAGTAAGGGTGACTTCCCATGGGCTGACTCAGGCACCGGCTCAATCAAGTGATACCTGAGCAAAGGCGCATCCTCGGCAAAGTGGTACTGTCGCGCCAGACGCGACGGACCAGGTTCACATAACAGGTCAAGGACCAGATTGACACTGGGACGCTTGTAAGCCAGATTGTCCTGCAAGTAACCGTAAAGCTGCTCGTAACGCAGGTCAAGCAGGGGCGCTATGCAAAGCAAGAGCACATCCTGGTCAAAATGGTCGAGGTGAAAGGTCGTCGCCAAGCTTTCCAAGCGCAAGGAAACTCCCTGGGCACGCGCCTGATCCACCAAAGCTTGTACGCGCTGGTTGGCCTGTTCCACAGCTTTTATGAAGGCCGATGCTTCATCGGGTTCCAGGACAACTTCTTGCCCCCAATGCGTGCACAACGGGCGGGAGAGTAAAGCTCCGGCCTGTGCATTCGAGACGTAGAGACCCCGGAAAGCGTCACTGGGATCTTGGCCAGCCAATTGCCAGCGGCGAACTTCCCGGCGGAGCACGATGTCAAGGCAGGCCAACTTGGCCTGGATGTGCATCAAGCTGAGATCGTTGGCAATGGCTGCCGTGTGCGAGTCAGATGGGTTCATGGTTAGCTTGGCCTTTCCGGCGATGTGAGAAATATCTGGTCAGACGGCTGCGCCAGTGCTTCAAAAGGATTGGGGGGCCACTAGATCCAGGCAAAGCTGTGGGGAAATGTGCTGCTATGATTGCTAACATCCGTCCCCACCCTTGAAAAGCGGTTCTTTCACCACTTTGTATATGTTCAATCCACCCTCGTACTTCAGGTTTGGACGCCTTTGGCTGTGTCCAGATACGAATCATAAATGAACTGACCCGCATCTCTTCGTTTTCGTCCCAACCATATTCTTGACTCTGGACAATCATTTGGTCTGGTTTCATTCTGTATCCTCTATTAAGAAAACTCTACACCCTTGGGATCACAGGATTATCACAGCTATCACAAGGAAATCTCAAATCTTATGAGTGGGACTTGGGGAAATGAAACAAGGCCTTTGTGGATTTTGATCAAAGGCCTTGTCTTGAGGGAAAAGAGGGATTACTCTACAACTTGTAACGACCGTAGTACTGCTTCCAGAGTCTCCAAGGCACGTTGGGTCTGCGTTATTGCTGTCTGGAGAGCCGAGTGATGCTTGAACGGCAGTGGGTCTCCGAACTTAAGGCTCTCCCCTGCGCGGATCTGACGATACAACTGATAGGTTTCTGGCATAGGCTCGATATTGCACTCCTGACGCAGGAGCGTACAACACTCTTGGAAGATTTCCAACGCGCGAGGACGTTGCCCGACTGCGGCATAGCAACGCATTAAATCACGGTAGATATCTTCCTGGAGTACATCCAGAGCTAACAGACGTTGTCCATAATGAATAGCCGTTCCGAAATCTTCCAGGCACTGATGATGGTGTAGTAATTTGCGAAGGACTTTAATGTAGAAGGTTTGCAAACGTTCTCGCTCGCTTCTGCACCAATCCTCATAACAACCCTCAAGAAGATCGGCGCGATAAAGGGTCAAGGCTTTCTCTAGTGCCTGGCATTGTTCATCGGAACAGGGACATGGACCTTGCAGTCCGAGGATAGCAGCCTGTTCAAAGGCTTCGACATCCAGCCAATAGTCCGCCTGCCGGTTGAATATCATGAAGGGAGGGGAGTCAGTAAGCAAGTAGGGCTGAGTGGAAGGACACTGAGCTTTCAACATGGTGCGCAGCCGCCACAGTGTTGTGGAAAGGCAATGATTAGCTTTCCCTGCCGGACGCATTGGCCAGAATTGTTCTGCAATCACCTCGCGTGTCAAGGACTCTCCGGCACTCAGCACTAGATAGTAGAAGAGTGCCTCCGTCTTTTTAGTAGGGAAATGCAAAAGTGTTTGCTTGTAAAAAACCTGAGGTTCTCCTAATGCATAGACCTGCAAACTCATCTGTCCCCTCCTTAATCGTCTTGCCCCGTCGTTTTCCATAGGTTTCTTCGTCGAGACACCCGCCAGTGACGACAATCCTAGAGGTAATGGAAACGACGATTTTCGATCCTGATCACGTAGTCATGTTGTAAGTAACCTTCGCATGATTTTTCCTACCATTATATTGTATTGTCTTTCTGAGTTTTTGGAAAGTGATTCCGATTTATTGGAAATTCAGTGAACTTTCTCTTCCTGAGCTGCATGTAACTCACAGATCGATAAAACAAATCAATTCTATCAACTTATTTGAACAGGAGGAGAACAATGAACCGCACATTTCGTATTGCAATCGCTTTGTTAGTTTCGTTGACCATACTCTTATCAGGCTGCGGGATAGCCAATCAAGCGCCCCCGACGCCAGTTGCCACTCGTGAAGCCTACCGGCTGCCGGCAGAGAATCGCCCACAGCCCACCGCCTCGCCAAGCGAGTATGTCGTGGAAAAGACAATTGAAGTAGAAAAAGTGGGAGAAGGCTCCGCCCCTGGCGCCTCCACAGGCGGCACGGACGAGCCAAACGACCAGCCCTACGGCGACGTCTTCTTCGAGAACTACGGCGTCAACCCGCGCATCGATGCAGAGGACGATAACCTTTCCACCTTCGCTGTGGATGTGGATACAGCATCGTATACCGTGATGCGGCGGGTCGTCGGCGACGGGTATCTGCCCGACAAAGACTCGGTGCGTGTCGAGGAGTATGTCAACTTCTTCGAGCAGGGTTACGAATCTCCTACCAAGAGCGCCTTCGGCATCACCATTGACGGCGCACCTTCCCCTTACGTGGAGAACTACTACCTAGTGCGCGTCGGCCTCAAGGGATACGAGGTTCCGGCAGAAGACCGCCCTAACGTGGTACTGACTTTCGTCATCGACGTGTCTGGTTCGATGGATATGGAGAACCGTCTGGAGTTGGTGAAGGATGCGTTGGAATTACTGGTCGAGCAACTGCGCCCTACGGATGAGATCGGCATCGTCGTCTACGGGAGCAGAGCGCGGGTAGTGTTAGAGCACACGCCTGTGAAGAACGCCAGCACGATCCTCCGCGCCATTCAGCGTCTGGATGCGGAAGGCTCGACGAACGCCGAAGAGGGTCTGCAGGAGGGCTACCGCCTTGCGCGCAGGAACTTCAACTCCGAGGCGGTTAACCGGGTGATCCTCTGCTCCGACGGCGTCGCTAACGTGGGTCGCACTGGGCCGGAATCCATTCTCAAGGAGATTCGCGAATATGCCGAGAAGAATATCTACCTCACGACTATCGGCGTGGGAATGGGCAATTTCAATGACGTATTGATGGAACAGTTAGCCGACGATGGCGATGGTTTCTACGCTTACGTGGACGACATCAAAGAGGCAGAGCGCATCTTCGTCCACCGGCTGCCCTCATCGTTGCAGGTGATCGCCCGCGACGCGAAGGTGCAGGTAGCATTCAACCCGGACGTGGTGAGCCGCTATCGCCTCATCGGGTACGAGAATCGCGACGTCGCCGATGACGACTTCCGCAACGACGAAGTGGATGCAGGCGAACTTGGGCCGGGACACAGCGTCACCGCACTGTATGAGGTGAAGTTCAAGGCCGAGGCCGATCCGCAAGCGGCTGCACTCACCGTTTCCATGCGCTGGGAGAATCCCGATACTGGTGAAGTCACCGAGATCAACCGCAGCGCCGCGCGGGCTGATCTCAACGATGACTTTGCCACGAGCGATCCCCGCTTCCAGATGACCGCCGTGGTCGCGCAGTATGCCGAAATCCTGCGCCAGAGTTACTGGGCCAAAGACGCCGGGACGAAGTTGGAAGATGTAGCGCGGGATGCACAACGCATCGCAGAATATCTGCCGCGCGATCAGGACGTGCAGGAATTCGCGCAACTCGCCACACAGGCGATTGACCTTTCAGCGACACAGTAATCACACGCTGTATGTAGTGCACAACACCAGGCCACCGGTCAACCGGTGGCCTGGTGCTCATTCCAGCAGATGACACGGCTATCAAACACGCACTTCAAACACACACGCCTCTTCGCCGTGCAACAACGATGCCTTCAACGTCACCGCGACCGGTGTTCCCAACGCCGCCTCGAAGTTGACCTGCAAGTTATGCGCGCACAGCATGGGCGACGTCACCCAACCGCTTTACTTCAAAACCCATTATCCGTGATGACTTGACGGTACCACAGGGCACTGTCTTTAAGGATGCGCTGTTGTGTTTGATAATCGACCCAAATGAGGCCGAAACGCTGCGTATAACCCGCCGCCCACTCGAAGTTGTCCAACAACGACCAGACGAAGTACCCTGCCAGTGGTACGCCATCCTGGATCGCGCGATGTGCCGCCGTAAAATAGCGACGCAGATAATTCAATCGGCGCGCATCGTGCACCTGGCCATCGGGGCCCGGCCCATCGGCGTAACTGGCGCCGTTCTCGGTGATGTAGAGCTTGGGCGGGCTGTACTCGCGCCAGATGCGGGTCAACAGCATATACAAGCCGTTGGGATAGATTTCCCATCCTATATCGGTCTTATCGCCCGCAACGACTGTCACTGGCAGATTATCCTGGGCTTTGTCGTCGCGCACGATATTCCGCGAATAGTGGTTGATCCCCAGGAAATCCAACGGGGCAGCAATCGCCACCAAGTCACCATCTTTTACGAAGTCGTCCGCACCCTCGGGCCAATACCCCAAGCTTCGATAATACGCCTCGAACTCCGCCGGATAGCCACGCCCAAAGACCAAATCCAGGTAACGGCGATTGGCAACGCAATCCCTCCCTTGACTCAAGCGCGCGTCGGCGTTGCTGCCCGACGCCGGTTCCTGCGGCCAGAAGTCCAATGCGATGCCCACCTCCGCTCCGGGAGCGGTACTGCGCAACACCGACGCCGCCCAGCCGTGCGCCAACATCAGATGGTGCGCGACTACCGGTCCACTTGCCGGGTCATTCAGGCCGGGCGCGTGCCACGGCCCTTCATGGCCTGCCCCCACAACCGCCTGCGGCTCATTGAGCGTCATCCAGTGTTTTACCCGGTCGCCTAAAGCCCGGCCCGCGAGGTCGGCATATTCAGCAAAAGCCTTAGCTGTAGGACGGACGCGCCAGCCGCCTGCCTCCTGGAGTACCTGTGGCAAATCCCAGTGGAAGAGCGTAACAAAGGGCTGGATGCCGGCCTCGAGCAACGTATCCACCAGCCGGCTGTAGAAATCTATGCCTTTCTGATTCACCTCGCCCTGCCCAGCAGGCAACAGACGCGGCCAACTGATCGAAAAGCGGTAAGCGTGCAGGCCCAGGTCTTGCATCAAGGCCACATCCTCGCGCCAGCGATGGTAGTGGTCGCACGCTACGTCGCCCGTATGCCCGTGGAGCACCCGTCCTGGCGTGTGTGCGAAGCGATCCCACACCGACTCGCCGCGCCCGTCTTCGTCCCACGCCCCCTCGATCTGGTACGCCGCCGTCGCCGCGCCCCAGACAAAATCCTGCGGAAAAGATATTCGATTTTCAGTCATTATGTCCTCCTGTAAAAAAGGAGTATGGAGTAGGAAGTGTGGAGTAAGGGCTAGCCTTGTCCAAGGTACAATTCCCTACTCCATACTCCTTAATTCTTACTCCCTACTCCCAAAACATCGTCATCCCTGCACCGAAACGCTCGGTAGGACGGCGAGTGAAGCCGTATTTCTCGTAGAACGGCTCCTTGCCGCACGCCGCCATCAGGCCGACGATCGTGTTGTGGCTAGCGTGGGCGCGGATGTAGGCCATCACCCGGTCCATCATCTGCGTGCCGATACCCTGGCGTTGATAGGCCGGCAGCACGATCACGTCCTGGATGTAGTACACCATCCCGCCGTCGCCGATGACGCGCGCCATCCCCACCAATTTGCCATCCACAAACGCGCACAGGCAGTAGAGCGTATTGGGCAACGCCCGCTCGATGACGGCTTCCGCGTACACGCCCCACCCTACCGCCGCGCGCAGTTGATTGTACTGCGCCGCGGTTGGTAACTGCTCAACGATGACACAATCAGCCATTTCCCCTCCAAAACAAACCGCTAATCTCACGAATCGCCGCGGGTCTGCAATGGACAACAACATTATGGAAGCGAATATCTCCCGCAGAGACGCAAAGACGCAGAGTTTTCAGATTGTTTTTATGAGTACACCTTGACTTGGTATTCATAATTCAGGCGGCACAGCTCCAACAGCTCGCGTTCGATGTCACCAGCGGGAAGGCAAACCCGCCTCTTACCCCCCTGAGCAGCAAACGGCGCAACAACTTCCTCCCGCGCATTACAGAGCACTTCCTCCGGTCCCGATCGGGCATAGCGTGCCGATAGAAAATCACGGCAGGCCTGGGGATAGGCAACCGCCGCGTCGAGGGAACAGATCGCCACGCCAAGCAGCGCGCCCTTGCGGATCGTCGCGACCAGTGCCCGGCGCGCCGCATCTGGTCCGAAGTAGACCACGTCCTGGTCGTAATCCACGTCGCGCTCGACGATCTGCGGTTGCAGTGTGGATTCCAACGCGAGCATCTGCTCTTTGATGCGCTGCGCGCGCTCGAACTCCAGCCGTTCCGCGCAGGCCGCCATCTCCGCGCGCATGTCGGCGACAAGGTCCGCATTGGGACGCACCAGGAAGGCAAGGGCTGCCTGAACAGCAGCGGCATATTCGTCCACGGACACCCGTTTTTCGCAGACACCGCCACATGCTTGCAAATGATAACGCAGGCAGACACGCGTCGCCAGTGGATGGCACGTCCGCAAGCCGAAATGATCCGCTACGTAGGTCAACAGCCCATCACGGGATTCGTGGGTCAGATAAGGGCCAAGCCGCTGCTCGACGCCCTTGTCGGCAAGCGCCTTGTTGATGCGTTGCTTGCGATAGGGCAGCAGGCGCGGCAGTGGCTCGTCGGTCAACACGATGTAATGGTAGCCGGTATCTTCCGGCATCAACATCCGGTTGAAGCGCGGATGGTAATACTTGATAAGATTGTTTTCGAGCACCAGGCTCTCCATCTCATTGCGGACCAGGATCACGTCGATCGCCGTGACCGCCGCGACGAGTCGATCCATCCGGTAATCGCGCCGGGTCTTGCGACGCTGGCTTGGGCGGAAATACGATGCCAGACGGCGGCGCAAATTCTTAGCCTTGCCCACGTAGATGACGCGCCCGCCGGCATCCTTCATCAGGTAACAGCCCGGTGTTGTTGGATAGCATTGAAGATCAAAGTCGAACGGCATAGCCCACATTTTACCTGCGAAGGACAAACACGCCAACTGAGACCGATAGTCATTTGGCAAACACCCCATTCGCAGTATCATAACGACCGAACTGAAAGTCCTCGCGCAGAGACGCCAAGGAAATTTCAAAACTCCGCGGTTCCGCGGCTCTGCGGGAAATGTTCGCTTTCACAATGTTGTTGCCCATTACACATTCGTGTAGATTCGAGGTTAAATTGAGGAGGAAACAGCAATGATTTCACCAAACAGAATTGCATTTAATGTCCTGAACTACGGTGCAGCCGGCGACAGGCAAACGCTCGATACCGCCGCCTTGCAAGCCGCCATCGACGCGTGCAGCCAGGCCGGGGGTGGCACAGTCTACGTCCCTGCCGGACAGTACGTCACCGGCTCGCTGTTCCTCAGAAGCCACATCACCCTGTATCTGGATGCCGG
>JAFGSL010000641.1 GCA_016934645.1 Anaerolineae bacterium | reverse complement strand
GCTCCTTGTAAGTAGGTTTGGTACCCTTTACTTTACTCGGATCTGTCTGTCAATCAACCTCTTTTAAAAAAGTGTCAGGTGGCTAGTGAGGAATTCATCATTAACCTACGGTTCGCCAACAGTTGGATGAAAATCCTTCAACATGGATGAACAGGATATACAGGATTTTAAAATATATCCTGTTCATCCTGTATATCCATGTTATTTTAGAAGGAGTACAGCTATCCATGAAAAAATGGTCGCTACTTATCAATCTTCTGGGTCTGGGACTTGTCCTGGCGTTATTGAGCCAGGGGATACACGCCCAGTCGCGCGACTCCTACACTGCCGGAGCTCTGCCAACCTACCCGCTGGTGGTGCTTACCGAGCCTGACGATCCATATGCCGCCTTGGCGGATGAAATCGCCCAGGCCGAACAGGCAGTCCGGCTGCATGTTCTTGAAGAGCTGAAGTCCGTAGATGCCGCCTACGTGATCTACGTGGCATCGCCGGCGTGGTTATCGGAGAGCAAACTGATGGCGTTGAGCACGTTGAGTCTCACGACCGGGCGCTATCCCGCTGTGGGCATCATCAGCGGATCGACACCGGCACAAGCGCGCGCCCTGTGGCTGCGCGGCGCGGAGGTGCGCGCTAGCCGGGGTTTCGTCGCCAGTGCCTCCGACGTCAATGCCAGACTCGACACGGCCCAAATCTGGGAGTTGACCGCGGACCCGATCATAACGCGCCTCTTGACGAAAGCAAATTTGCTGCACACGCTGGAAGAAGCGGACTATTTCTATTGGGCGCGGCACGTGGGGAGCAGAACCTGGTTCTGGTACGAGGGCGAGTCTCCTATGGACAGCCAAGAGCTCACAGGTGACGAACTCCCAGTCCTTGGACCTGTCGTGATCCACACCCCGAGTTGTCGCTCGTTTGTGCCATGGACGGAGAACTCCATTGCGTTAGCGTTTGTCGATCACGGGGCAGCGGCCTATCTGGGCCATCTCTACGCGCCCATCTCTTCGGGGTATTTCATCGGACACCTGTATACACTCCCCGGCTACGACACCTGGCCCGGCATCCCGATGGGGGTGCTGGCCCAGATCCAGAATCGCGCTTCTGAACGCGCCTTCGCTTCGCAGCCGTTCATGTTTATGCTGGGCGATCCTCGCATCGCGTTGCAGACCAGCGCCCCCTACACCATTACGTCGGATGTGAGCCAGGGGAACCGGCGCGTGATCCAGGGCTATTGGAAAAGCAGCGCGACCACGCCGGGCATTCTGCCATTGCGCATCCCGGATGGCGCTGCCTACCCGTTCATCCAGGTCAAGGGCATCGGCGCCGTCGCTGACGACGGCCCTTTCTACAACGGCAACATCCAGACGTTGAACGTGCAAGGCGACAAAGCCGTCCTGATCGTACATCCCGAAGGCACGTTCGAGGTCACGCTCCGCGCGGCTGTCCCCCCACTGTGGCGTGAAGCCGACGCGCTGCGCGATGCGTTCGAATTGGTGTGGTGCACGATCGCCCCCCTGCAAACGCCGTTAGGATTCGTGCCACTCGCGCTGTTGCTGGTGGTAGGCATCATCAAATTGATCCGCAAAAAACCGCTGCGCCCCTACAGCCCGGTCGTGTCCATAGGAGCCGGCTGGGCAACGCTGCAACTCGTCTTCTGTCTGCTCCGCGCGGGCAACGTGAGCGTGAGTTCATATGCGATCTCCCCCACCCCCGTCGCGCTGGGATTCGCGTTTGTAGGCACATCTGCATGCGTGACGCTTGGTCTGGTCTGGATGCTGGGTACCCGCAAATCCCTGGGCAAGCTGTTAGGATGGATGGTGTGCCTTGCCCCCACCCTCGCCCTGCTGGGATTTTACACCGGGATTCTGACCGTATTGAACGTCTTTGCGGCGCAAAAGAGCATGGAGAGAATCTGGTCACTGAACTACGTTCAGGTGCGCATGATCGCGATTGTGGCACTCATCGAGGCGCTGATTTTTCTCACGGCATACCGTCGACTACGGGGAAGTTCCGGCAGAGATGTTGAAGGTTGAGTCCAAGAACTTAGTACCTATCCGAAAATTGCTCTAGCCCCCCGTCCCCGGGGGCGCAAACTGCCCCGAGACGGGGCGTGGAGCGAATTTTAGGATAGACTCTTAATCTTTTGCTGATGCTTTTCCACCGCAGAGGTCGCCGAGTACGCAGAGAAATAAACCTCTGCGATCTCCGCGTGTTCTGCGGTAAAATGGTGCCTGTTTGCGTAAGTCCTGAAACTCTAGGAAGTAATCCAGGAGGTATCTCTATGAGCACGATCCATTCTGCATCTTCAAGCCACAACCAATACCACAAAATCGTCGGTTGGTCTTTGTTGATCGGGCTGTTGCTTCTTCGAATACCCTTGTTGGGATTTGTGACCTGGCTCGCAGACTATGACTGGATTGATCCCGTCTTTGAAGTCGGCACGTATTTTCTCACCGCTTGCCTGATATGGTGGGAGAGGGAACGTTTGGCGGACTTCCATATCGACACATTGGCGGTCAGTCTTATCATTCTTTTCAAGCCCATCCAGACACTGCTCCTGACCTTGTCAGAGTACGCCGCAGACCCCGCGGCTTTTCCGCAATGGGGCGGCATCCTCATATGGATGATTGCCGCCGCCCTCTTCGTTGCGATGCGGTTGAGTCGCCCTCGCATGGCCAGGATTTCACGCTCGAGTGTAAGGTGGTTCGGTGGGGGCCTCCTGGTAGGGTTGTTGACCGCCGCGATCCTTGGGTATCCCATGTCTTTCCAGGTGGATAACGTGCCCGCCAGCCTTCCGGGCGTATTCCCACTTACGTTCATGATTCTGCGCCAGGTACTCTACCAACTCGGATATGCCGCGGTGACGGAAGAACCGCTCTTTCGCGGTTTTCTGTGGGGATATTTGCGCAAGGCCGGCTGGAAGAACGTGTGGATCTGGCTATTTCAAACCGGCCTATTTATGGTGGCCCACATTTACTACATCAACCAGCTTCCGATATCCTTCTGGATTATCGTTCCAATCAGTACTCTGGTATTGGGGGCGTTGGCCTGGCGCTCGAAAACCATCTCCGCCAGCCTGGGGGCGCATACGATGATGAACGCGACGGGATTTACCATTGGGACGATCATTGCCACTCTGAGGCTGTAATAGCAACGCCGGGTTAATGAAGTCCAAAACATCAGTTTGGTAATGTGGATAGTGCGATTTTACCGACTGAAGTCGGTGTATACGTGTACACGCCGGCTCCAGCCGGTTTTCCCCAGCACATGCAATTGCCGGATTACTTCTTTACTGCTCTAGTCGCTATCCTGACGTTACAAAGGCTCTATTATCGTGCTTGCACAGCACTTCGATGAGCTGTCTGCCGGAAAGTGCCGAAATGACGGTTCCGGCGAAGGGCGCTGTCCATTGGCCGACCATGTAGAAATCAGAAAGGCCCGCCAAGCTCCTTACCGGGGTCTGATCCATCATATTCCCGGTCGTGATATACCAGCCATCTGGCGAACCCTGCCAGTTCCCGGTGTAGCGCACGTAGGTCATCGGTGTTGCCACATCGACCACTTCAATTTGAGCGGCAAAGCCGGGCCAGCGTTTATCCAATGCGGCAATGGTCGCCTCCGCAATGCGCTTTTTTTCATCCTCATATCGCGCCCGGTCGCGAGCCAGTTCTTCCCAATACGCATAAGACGTCGGATACCAGACCTCAGCAGCCGATTTGCCCGGAGGCGCCATGCTCGGGTCGAAGCAACGATGGCGCAGGGACAGCCAGCGGCGCTCCTGACCGGCAATTTGAAGCGGCTCTTCCAGTTCGAAGATAAAGCGGTACGGCTGTTCGGACAGATCCCGCGCGACCCCCATCGAGACGTGGACCAGCGGCTGAACGACCGTCCATTCCTCGTATATCTTCCGAATCTTATCGTCCAGATATCGACCGCCCAGAATATCAAAGATAGCCGTGTGACCATCGCCAGCCCAGGCGACACTATCGGCTCGGTGTTCTGAACCGTCTTCCAATCGGATGCCGACGGCGCGATCATGCTCAACGAGGATGTCTGTTACGCGTTGATTGTAGATAATCTCCCCGCCAAGCTTTTGGTATTTTTCGGCGATCTTAAAGACGGCTTTTTGCGATCCTCCCAAAGGGACGCCTGCGTCCGTCACCGTCGCGTCGATCAGACCAGCCATGGCCGACAAGGGGAATCCCTGCATAGGCCAGTCCGGGGCGTCCCCAAAACATCGAACGGCGTCACGCACAAAGCTGTCTTGAAAACCTTGCACGAATTCCTGAAATGTCTTGTTCCCACATCGGCGCAGCATCCCTATCTGCGGGAGAACGGCCAAAAGCATCTTCAGGTTGTCGAACGTACCTGATAACTCAGGCGACTTGAGAGACGCGGACCCCATCATGCCCCGGCCCGACACAAGGCGCACAAACTCCCGTGACAGCTTCGCATCCGCCGGTGACAAAGCGATGAGTTGATCCAACAAGCGTTGGGGATCCGCGCAAAGGGACAGGCTTTTATGCAGCCCTTCGACGTAAGCGATTTCATCGTGATAATGGAATTGCTGGTTTTCCATCAGACCGAGTTCCTGCCACATCTGGTAAAACGCTCCGGATTTGGACCCCACCAGAAAGTGCATGCTGAGATCGAAGGTATAGCCCTTGCGCTTCCAGGCGGTGCATAAACCTCCCGGGATCGCGTGCATTTCGAAGATGGTTGATTGATACCCGTTCATTTGGGCATAACAGCCGGTGGAAAGGCCGGCAATTCCGGCTCCGACGATGATGATGCTGCTGCTGGTGCTCTTCTTCATCCCTATCCTCCTTTTGGTACGGGTTGTGTGTCTACCTTATAGTATCATGGTTAGAGCGGGTTGCCTATCCGTTGACTAACAGGTAGCTATCGGATTGGGGCCAACGTCTCGACGCCAATGACGGTCGAACGGTACACCGGAAACTGGCAAGGCTCGCAGGAGGGCTGGCTGATCACGACCAACACATTCGGGATGATGATGGGCAAGGGGGTGGACAAGACATTGCCCGGCCTGGACGATTTCTACATGGCAGGGCAGTGGGTGGAACTAGGCGGCGGCGTGTCCACGGCAGCAGTCTCGGGCCGGGTCGTGATCAAGATGATCTGCAAGAAGGATAAGAAAAAGTTCGCTAGCGGTTTACCGGATATTTTTCTTTCGTTATGAAAAGCGCCCTACGCGCCTGCTTCAGAGGGCAACTTAGGGCGGACCACATCCCACACAGCTTCGGGATGTTTCGCCACAACCTGTAGCAAGACCTGGGCCGGTCCTTCAGGCGTGCGTCGGCCCTGTTCCCAATTGCGCAAGGTTTTGACACTGATACCAAGTAATGCCGCGAATTGTCCCTGCGACAGGTTGTAACGCTCCCGGAGTTTCTTGACGTCAAGGTTCTCAACGACGGTCCGGCGTGCGGGCGCGACCTCACCACGCAAAATAGCGCCACCTTCACGCACACTGGCGACTAATTCGGCAAATAGTTCTTCTTTCATTTGTATTCTTCCTCAACAAGTGTTCTCAGCGTTTTCAATTGCTCGAGGGATAGATCATCTTGCTCATTTTTCGATGATTTCCATAATGAGTCTGGGTAGTTTACTCAGCTATATAGTAAATATACGCCAATGGCGTATATTGTCAATAGTCACGACAGCGCGCGTCGCTGCTGAGATGCCAAGTACGCAGAAGTGTTTTCGATTGATAGAAACAGCTACACGCTCAAAGGTGACGGCCCGATGACGCTGGCGGCATGCGCGCCCGGTTCGCTCTACGACGCTTACGTGACGCGCCTCGGCGACGTCGTCACCTTCGCCTTCGGCGGCAATACCTTTATCCTCAATCGCAACATAGACGTGGGAAATACGGTTTTTGCCAAAGCGGAATAAACCACATCCCCCACTCCGAGATGGCGACACATATAGACCTGAAAGGTTTGTGCACTTCGTTCTGTGTAAACCTTTCAGGTCTATATGCCTGCGTACATGCTTGCTTTCGAAATACTGTGAATTGTTTAACTGACGTTTTTGCAAAGGGTAAGCCCCGTTGCTATAGCGTGAAAGGAGCCTTTGGGCGTAGGATTATGTCTGTTAAAAGCGGTTAACTGTACATCCTCGGTCAACCAATTTTCTTCAACACCTGCGCTAGCAAATGAGACAATTGCTCTATATCCGGGGGTTTGAGCAGCCATCCGGCTAGTCCTTCTGCCTGCAAACTTTGAAGTTCCTGTTCCATCGGATGACCACTCAACATAATCACCGGTAGGGTGAGATTGCGCTGTCGCATTGCGTGGAACAACGCTTGCCCGCCCATCTCCGGCATCACCAGATCACTTATGACCAGCGCTATCTCACGTGCGCTCTGTTGCAAGGTATCCAACGCTTCTTGTCCGTTTGCAGCCTCTAGTACCTGATAATTCAGCGATCCCAGGGCATCTACCAAAGCCTGCCGCAAGGTTGCATCGTCCTCAACGACCAAGAGGGTCTCTCCCCTTCCTGAGACAACGGCTTGTGTCTCCAAGATTAGTGGCTCTGGTTGTTGTGTCAGCAAGGGTGGAAGGTAGATGATGAACGTTGTCCCTTTTCCTGTCTTCGTGCTCACATCGATGTGCCCTTCATGGGCTCCCACAATGCCATACACCTGCGACAACCCCAGTCCGGTCCCTTGTCCAGGTGCTTTGGTGGTGAAGAATGGCTCAAAAATATGCGGTAACACCTCGGAAGGAATGCCACTACCTGTGTCTGTCACCACAATGCGCACCCACTCCCCACTTGGCATTTCATCACAGGTTACACATCTGATTTTGTTTGTTATGAGCGTCCTGGATAAGGTAAAGCACAGTTTCCCACCGTTCGGCATCGCATCGCGCGCATTGATCGCCAGGTTTATTATGACTTGCTGTATGCGTGTCAGGTCAGCGTTGACGATGTATTCAGCCGGCTCGTAATCCAGGCTTATCTCAATATTCTCCGGCAAGGTACGTTCCAATAGCTTGCACTGTTCTTTCAAAAGGGGAAGGATGTCGAGAGGTTGCCGTTCAAGGACTGATTTCCGGCTGAAATCGAGAATCTGTTGGATGAGCCGGGTCGCGTGCCGGGCTTGCTGATTGATAACCACCATTCGTTCTAGGACGTGAGCCGGCAGAGTCTCAACCTTCGCGGTCATTTGGGCGTAAAGGATGATGATGGCCATGATATTGTTAAAATCGTGAGCAATGCCGGCAGCCAATTGACCCACGGCAGCCATCCGCTCTTGTTGCTGAAGCTGCTCGCGTACTTCTCGCGCCTGGGTCGCATCGTTAATGACCAATACCCAGTGTTCCGGCTCAAGGCCGTTTTCCATCGGTCGGGCGATGACCTCAAAAACGCGCTGATCAACCTTGACTTCGTGCCATAACCCCTTCGTGGATGGCGAAGTGAGTAATTCGGACAACGAACGGTCGCCCAGGTGGGTAAGGATGTCGCCTACTTTCACGCCAGCTAATGTGGCCAAGTCTTTCGCGGCTACAGGATTGGCTTGCACAATACGTCGCTCACTATCCAGCAACAGCACGCCTTCCGGCACAGTGGCGAGAATATGTCGCAGTTCCCGTGCTTGTTCACGGATTTGAATCGTCAGACGTTCACGCTCTTCCTCAGCCCACTTGCGTTCGAGAAGATGTCCCAGTGTTGTAGCATAGAGTCTCAAAATCTCGAGCTGTTGCTCCGTGATAGGTTGATGGCTGATAAGATTATCAGTATATACGAGGCCGATGACTTGATCACCATCCCAAAGCGCGCCGGCGGCAAGGGTTCCTTCGCCCAATTCCTGGCCCTGATGTACCAGTGTTGTGCGCTCGCTACAAGCCACAGGTTGCTTTTGAGAGAAAACCTGCCAGCCCAAGCCTTCCTGCCTGAATTCAGTTCGCAGGTCCCGTTCGTCCCGTAGTTTTCCTTGTTCGTCTGTCCCGAACGAACCGCGCAGGAAACCACGATCCTCTTCGATAAACCAGATACCGACTCGGTCGAATCCCAGGTGGGAGCACGCCAACTCGACCGCACGCTGGCATAGGTCATCGGAAGATTCGGCCTTGGAAAGTTGAATGGTCACTTGCTGAAGTGCCGCCAACTGTGCGGAGAATTGCAGTGCAGCCTCACGGTTTTGTCGTAACGCATCCTCTGCCTGTTTGCGCTCAGTGATATCTCTAACCACGGCCAGTGTGCCGGTCGGTTTGAGGTGGGTGTCTCTTAGAATAGATGCGGCAAGCTCAACCCAGATCGTCGCCCCATTTTTACAATACAGCTCAAGTTCCAGCAAAACAGTTCTGGCCGGATCGGCTGTTTCGTCTGCCCCCAGAGCTGTTTGCCCGGCCAACAGCTTGTTTACAGTTTGCAGAGATGCGGGTGTCAGGATTTGATCCGGTGATTGGGCCATTGTCTCTTCAGCCGTATAGCCGCGCAACCTGAATACCGATGGACTGACATAGACCGGCTTGAGGTTAAAATCAAAGATGGTGATTGTGTCCGCGGTGTTTTCGGCCATGAGGCGGTAGCGTGCTTCGCTATCTTGCAATTGCTGATAAGCCAGCAAAGTACCCAGGCTATCTTCGAGCCGCCGACCGATTTCCTGGAAAAGCTGCGTTTCCTCCGGCGACCAGACCCGCGGGTAGGAACACTGGTTCAGCACAAACTGCCAGGGTTTACCCACTTTGGGGTACAGCGCCATCCCGATGAAGGACTG
>JAFGSL010000640.1 GCA_016934645.1 Anaerolineae bacterium | reverse complement strand
TGACTAAAGACTACCCGACTATATCCGGAGGAGGTGCGAACGTGCGAACGCGATGGAGTCTGCTCTTGTTGGCGGTTATTTTGATCCTGGCAGGCTGTGCGAGAACCGCCGCGCCTTTTACAGATGATTTCTCCGATCCGGCGAGTGGGTGGGGAGCGGCCTCGCACGAAACGTATGTGCGCGGCTACCAGCAGGGACGCTATTTAATGCAGATCGATGCATCGCAGTGGTTCGTCTGGGCTGCGTCTGGCCGTACCTACCAGGACGTGACAGTGGAGGTCAAAGTGCGTTCTGAGGGCGTGGCAGACAATCACTACGGCGTTTTTTGCCGTTACACCGAGGGTGAGTTCTACTACTTTGCTATCAGTACCGATGGGTACTACGCTATTTTTCGCCGTGACGCCGAAGGAGAGCTACAACCGCTGACCGGGGATGGGATGTTGCGCTCATCGTTGATCCGCCTCGACGGCAGCGAAAATCGCATCCAGGCCGTCTGCGAAGGAAAGCAGCTCAGCCTCTACATCAATGGCGAGCGGGCGGCGCAAGTGGAAGACGATACGCTCGAACGCGGTGACATCGGCATGGCCGCGGGCACCTTGCGTCAGGGCGATACGATTGTGTGGTTCGACGACCTGGAGGTGGACAAGCCATGATCCAGAACCGGAGGCAGCGCTGTTGGCTGTTGGGTGTAACGTTATGTGTATTTGCCGTCATATTGCTTGCGTGCGGAGCGGGGGATCATGGTCCCTGGACGGAAACGTTCGATGATGTAGGCGGTTGGCAATTGAGCGCTGATGCTGCTGCGTCTGTTGCAGTGGTGGATGGTGTGCTGCGTGTGCATGTGTTCGAGGTAGGTCAGGTGGCGTGGGCGGCGGCGAGCCGTACCTACAGCGACTTCCAGCTCACCGTGGAAGCGACGCAGGTCTCCGGCCCGGACGATAATGAGTACGGCGTTTTGGTGCGCATGGCCGACGATCAGCAGTTTTACGTATTCTCCATCAGCGGCGACGGGTATGCGCGGGCAGCCTGGTACAATAGCGGCTCGTGGAATCTCTTGGGATCGGATTGGATGCCGAGTGATGCTATCCATCAGGGAGCGGCGATTAACGTCTTGGAGGTGGAAGCGCGCGGTGCAATCTTTGTTTTCAGTGTCAATGGGACGCAGGTATTGCAAGTCGAAGACGCGCAACTCGCCAAAGGTGACATCGGCCTTTACGCCGGTGCGTTCGATGAAGCAGACGTAGTCATTGACTTTGACAATCTGGAGGTTCAGCCGTTGCAGGAGTGACGGTGGAAAAATTTATGGAAAAGTCATCTGCTGAACAAAAAGCATATCGCTATCCTTGGGCACGCGCTTTGATGCTTGTCGTGCTTTACGGGGCATTGCTCATTTTCTTGTGGCATTTTCCCACACCGGGTGGGCGTGCCTTTTTTCAGACATTGTTCAAGGGATTCTTGTATGTGATCGCGGGGTTGGCACTCGTCGCTGTCACTGCGATCTTCTTCCTCTTTTTTCCCCTCCCTCCGGTGTCGGATAAGCAAACGGGTGATCTTGTTGATGATGCCTACGATGAGGATGTCGATGATTTGATCGGTGCTGTTCTACCGGCCCGGTCGTTGATGGTCCCTGCGTTTACGTCCTCCAAGGTCGAACCCCGCATCTGGGAGATATTGTTCGCGTTTCAGCATGAATATGGGGGCGATTTTGACATTCTCGCCGATGCCTATACGGGCGTTATTGCCATCGTCGAGGATCAGGAAGAAGAGGCTGAGTACGTTCTTGACGAAATCCGTTCCCGCTTGAAAGCCGCCGGTATCGCCGTTCGCACTCCACGTTGATGCAGGTTTACCTGGAATCCCTCGGCTGCCGTCTGAACACGGCAGAAACGGAGGCCCTGGCGCGACGTTTTGCCGGGGCCGGTTATGGCGTAGTTGCGGCACCCGAGACGGCACACATTATCGTATTGAACTCATGCGCAGTTACCACGCAAGCGACGCGGAAGAGCCGTCACCGGCTGCACTCGCTTCACCGGCTGAATCCTCAAGCACGCCTGGCAGTCATCGGCTGCTGGGCCACCGAAAATGCAACACGCGTTGCCGCGCTTCCTGGCGTGACGTGGGCTATCCCCAATATCGACAAATCCCGCGCGGTAGAGATCATCACTGGTGTGGATGCCGCGCCCGTTGCGTGGTCGCCGGGTCGGTGGGGGCACACACGCGTTTTCCTCGCCGTGCAGGACGGTTGCGATCATGCCTGCACCTACTGCATCACGCGGGTATTGCGTGGCCCGGCACACAGCCGCCCATTGGATGATGTGCTGCGGGCGACACGTGAACTGGTCGCGCAGGGGGCGCAGGAAATCGTACTCACGGGCGTGAGTTTGGGCGCTTACGGTCACGATCTGGGAATGGCTCAGGGGTTGGCGACGCTGGTCGATACCTTACTTCGCGAAACGGCTATTCCCCGCTTGCGCCTTTCTTCGGTTGAACCATGGGATGTGGATGATACCTTGTTGCGTCAATGGGAAACCCCCCGTCTTTGCCGCCAACTCCATCTGCCTCTGCAATCCGGTTCCGACGCCGTGCTCAAGCGGATGGGCCGTCGAATGAGTTCGGAACAGTTCGCGGCACTGGTGGACGCGGCGCGCGCTGTATCCCCCGACATCGCTATCACCACCGATATTATCGCCGGTTTTCCTGGCGAGACTGAAGCGGACTTCACAACGAGCCTGGATTTTGTGGCGCAGATCGCGTTTGCCCGCCTGCACGTTTTTCCGTACTCCGCGCGTCCTGGAACACCGGCTGCGCGTCTGCCGAACCCTATCCCCGCAGCGCTGCGGCGAGAGCGCGCTGCGCGTATGCGTATGTTAGGGGAACAATTGGCAGTGGATTATCGTCTTAAATTCATCGGCCAGATTCTGCCTGTGCTATGGGAACAGAGGGACGATGCTGGCTATTGGCGCGGGTGGACGGATAACTACCTTGAGGTGCTAACGCAATCGGAAAGCGACCTATACAACCGGACCATCCCCACGTTGTTGGTTGAGCTAACGGAGCAAGGTGTCGTGGGGCACATCTGAATCAAGGTTGCGGATTGTGTCACCTATGGTATATATGATGCTGTGTTTTCCGTCTATGCCGCACTGAGCCGTGCCGAGACGTTCTCGCACGGCGATTTCCTTGCTGGAAACGCAAAGACAAATCGAAAGGAGTTTGATATGAATCAGCAGTACGCAGAGAAGAGGCACGTGTTTGTCCTGTTAACGCTTGTTGGGGCTATCCTGATGGGATTGGTCTGGTTGGCAAGCGTTCATAGCGCGCGTGCCCAGGGTACGTTGTTGCTCAACACATCTTATAAGGATGCAAATCCACGTAACGTGGGAGCTGGTGGCACGGTAGCCTATTCCATCATCTTGAACAATGATAGCCTCAGCACGACAACCACTATCGAGGTGAACGATCCTTTGGCCCCGGAGTTGACCTATGTGAGCTATAGTGCGCATGTTGTGCCAGAGGGCGCCGGTTTCGGTTTCCCTTCTGGGAGCGGTGTGCAATTTACGGTCGATCCTATCGCTACCGGTGGTACGGTGACGTTGTCATTCCAGGCAACGGTGGCCACTTCTGTGTTGCCCGATGATATCATCACCAACACGGCCACCATCACCGAGGGCGGTCTATCGTTTACCCGCTTTGTGACAGTGACAGTGGAAGACTACCCGAGTGTCCAAATCGACGAGCCATGGAACAACCAATTGTTTACGACTCGCGGTACATTTACGATCGCAGGGCGCGCGTGGACCGGTGATGAACCTGGATTTCCCGAACCGCCCGACCTCTATTCTATTTCCAACAACGGTGGGTTGAATGACTGGTACACGGTGTCATGGGACTCGGTTCCCGGCGCGGTAGCCTATATCTTGCAGGAATCGACCGATCCCTATTTCTCACAGATCAGGAATGAATATACTGTGATCGATGCGACGTCCAAGTACATCGAAGACCAGCCGCGCGGTTACACCTACTACTATCGCGCCAAGACGCGCACTGAGACCTATGAAAGCCGTTGGAGCGCAGTCCAGTCGGTTATGGTGAATCCCCTCGACCTGTTGTACCAGCAATGGAATGTGGCCCCGGTAGTCCCGTCTGTTGCGCCGTTGGCAGCCGCCACCGCTCCGACGGTGGAGGTGAATATCAAGAAGGTTGGCGTGGTGCAACCGGATAATTGGCAGCAGGCCACGACAATCACGGCTGATCCCACGGGTGATTGGTGGGACTGGACCTATGCTTGGTCGCTGCCGACCGAGGATGACGCGGAGTATGATATCCAGGTGCGCGCCAAAGGTGTGAATGGCGGCTTCAATCCCGAAAAAATCGATACCGTTAGAGTGACCATCCGCAACGGTACACGCTACGTTTACCTACCGGTAATCAGACGACGCTATCCGCCGATACCGTATGCACCGTTACTCACCCTGCCAAGCAACGACGCTCATGGCAATTACCAACTCAGTTGGAGTTATTCTCCGGCTACTGATCCTTACAAGCCGACATCTTACACGTTCCAGGAAGCGACGAATGCGAGCTTCACATCGCCGACGGAACTGACTCTCTCGGCTGCCACTCTATCTAAGTCGTATACGGACAAGGCCGTAGGCACCTACTACTACCGCGTGCGGGGCAACAATACCTATGGCGCTGGTCCGTGGAGCAATGTGCAAACCGTTGTTGTTCAGCCAAAGGGATTCTTCGACGATTTCTCGAGTACTGCTACCGGATGGCCGCGGCAGGTCTTCAATTTGGATGGCCGTGGTGTGCTAGATGCGAACTATGACGGTGGTTACTATCGTATGAAAATCCTCTGGAATCAAATTGGTTTAAACAATAAACGTATGGGCGTGCTGCCCGCTCCGTATTCGCACGCTGACCGAAGCTATGATTTGCAGGTGATCCATCGCTTCGTCAAAGCTGCGGACGAAGGCGGATATTCGCCCGCGCAAGGTAAGGCCGGATTGATTTTCCTCGGCACGCGCACGAACGGAGGGACAGGTTATTTTGAGACCTTCCATGTTGTGGAGTGGAACTTCGAGGGACGTTGTGCGATCAGTGGTTACACCAATTACACCACCGATTTCGGCTATGCTCCTTATGTGCCGGCTGCCTATTTACCACGCGGTACGAATGACGAATTTGTGTATCTTAACTGGGGTGGCTGGAACGATCCCCCTTGCGCTGGCTTACAGGCAGGTTACGATAACGATGTTACGGTTAGGGTCGAAGTGCGCGATACGCAATTTAGTGTCTTCTTTAACGGCCACTATATCGGTACCTACTCGTTCCGGAGTGGCTTGCCGGGTCAACCGTACGTCGGGTTAATTACAGGTTCCTGGGAGATTACACCGGTGCAATCGCGCTTCGATAATTTCCGCGTAACTGATAAATAGCGTTGTAGGTTATCTGAGGGAACAGTCGTTGTGTGATGATTGTTCCCTCAGATATATCTCGGAAACTTTAAGAGAGGAGGAAGTATGTAGATGAATACGCAGAGACGTTTGTGGTTTTTGATAGGGCCTGTTGTCGTTGTGAGTATATTGTTGGGCTTAGGTTTGTATGGCTTTTTGCGTGTGCGCTTGCAACCAGTTTATGGTCAAGCACCAGTGCAGTCAATAACTTTGTCACCGATAGGGATGTCGGAAGGGTCTAACGCCGTTGTGCTTTATCCAAGTGACACGGTTACTTTGCCGAAGCCGTTGGATGTTTCCAAAAGCTATATGCCAGCTAAGCTCTACGCGGGTGATCCGGTAACTTTTGTAGTCACGGTGAGTAATCCTAACACCACTACTTTCGGCATCACCGTTACGGATCAATTGGTACCCCTGCTGACGATTGTCTGTGGCAGCGAACACGTCAATCCGGAAGGTGTAGCCCCTGTATGCGATGCGCAGCAAAACGCCATCACCTATATCGCGCCAATCACGGCTCAGACCAATCTGACGCTCACGTTCCGGGCGGTGATCAGCTCTACGATGTTGTTGGATCAAGACATCACCAACACCGTCTGGGTCGATGATGGTGAGCGCATCATCTCACGGACTGTCACGCTGGATATTATCACTCTTTCTTATGCCTATCTGCCATTTGTCATGCGCCGTTGGCCGCCGGTACCCTATCCACCAACCAATTTTGGTGTGACCGCACCTGATATGCAAGGGAACTACACGATTAGCTGGGATTATGTTGGTTATCCTGATGTGACAATGCCGACCAGTTATGAGCTACAGGAGTCGTTTGACGCAGCCTTTAGCAATCCGGCAATGTACTTCACCACCCAAGAGTCTTACAGTTTTACTGACAAACCCAGTGATTTGTATTACTACCGAGTACGCGGCAAAAACAGCTATGGCAATGGCGAATGGGCCTACTTGCCTGTCGTTCAGGTGAATCGTATATTCTTTGATGGCTTTTCTGATGCCACCAGTGGGTGGCGCACGGGCAATGCTGAGCGGTACAATTTCTGGGATCCTGAGCATCCTGGTTGGGAGGTTGTTGCCAATCTCAACTATGTGGATGGTCATTACCAGATTTACGTTCCACGCCATCGATATTCCGAGCCACCAGGTCAAGTAGATACCTTCTGGGTGTGGCCGGCGGTTGCAGCGCCGTTACCTCCAGAGGCTTATCCGCTTCCTGATCGGTATTGTGTCGAGGCGCGAGCCTCGTTCGTCAATGCTCCGGTTTGGGTGGCGCGTTGGGGCATTGTCTTCGGTGCAAACGCAGATTTTAACGAGCTATATGCGTTTAATATCAGTGATAACGCCAACCGCGCTGTCATCAATTATCATCATTACCTGTTTCCCGGCAATAACAGTTTCCGTCACTGTGTGTACTTGAATGAGTGTGATACTAACCTGAAGATATTCTTACTCCCATGGTATAGTGATGGCTATATAAATCCTGCCATCCATAGGGGCCCTGCTTACAACACGCTTAAGGTGGTAGTGCGGGGTTCTTGGGTAGACTCGTATTCCAACGGGATATTACTGGATTCGAGGTCCATTTCCTTCCCGCGTGAACACATCGGGTTGATAGGAGGTAGTTGGGAGGTCACACCGGTGGATTTGCGGATTGATTACTTCCGCTATAATCCGGATTGTCCAGAGGCGCAACAGTGAAATTTCGCCGTCTCTGGGCGAATCTGTTCCGTATTGCCCTGAGTGTGACGGCGCTGGCCCTGTTGCTGCGCGAAGTAGGAGGCGCAGATGTTGTAGAAGTGCTAAGGGACGCCGACCCTGGTTATCTAGGGTCGGCGTGCTTGCTTTTTCTCCTGGGGATCGTGATCCGCTTGTTGCGCTGGCGGGCGTTACTCCACTGGCTATGCAGCCTTGCCGTGGGTATTCGCGTGCTACTTAGCTTTTACTTCGTCTTTGTGCCGTTGCTCTCGTTGACATTACTCATCCCCACTCCGTCGGCGGCCTGGGGGCGCGCGACGGGGTGGCGATGACGCTTTCGGTGTACGCGGTGACACTCGCCGTCGGCTTGATTGGCCTGACGATTTATTTGATGGAAGGTCTCACCGGGTTGTGGAAAAAAGCAGAAAACGATGAAACCTGATCGGATATTCGGGGTGTTGTTGCTCGCCTTCGTGGTGGTGACGACGACGATGAGTCTCATCAACCCACTTTTCGAAGCTCCGGATGAAATCCGCCACTATCGCTACATCCGCAAACTGGTCACCGAGCACACACTGCCCATCCAGGGACAAGAGGAGGTGCGCTCCCAAAGCCACCATCCGCCCCTTTATTACACACTGGCAGCGCTGGCGAGTGCGTGGGTTCCTTCACCCCATACTAGTACGTATGACCACCCCCTTAATCCCTTCTGGGGTTACCGCAACTGGGAAGTGGGCGTGGATAACAAACTGCAGTATTGGCATGGCGACGCCGAACGCTTCCCCTTCCGCGAGGGATTCCTGGCGGCGATGATCCCGCGTTGGGTCAATGTGCTGTTCGGCGCTCTCGCCGTGGTTTTGACTTACTGGATTGGACGGCGCGTGTGGCCGGATGTGCCAGTGTTGGCGCTAGGCAGCGCGGCGGCCGTCGCTTTCAATCCTCAGTTCATCTACATGAGCGCGGCAATCGACAACGACATCATTGCGGCCGCGTGTGGAGCTGCGATTCTGTTCTTGTGTGTTCGAGTTGTCCAGGACGGTGCAGACCGCCGCACGGTAATTTGGTTGGGCAGCGTCTATGGCTGTGCGTTGTTGTCCAAGTTACATCTGGCTGTGGCCGGAGTGCCAATCGCGCTGGTTTTGTTTTGGGAAGCATGGCAAGAAAAATCCCGGCTCCGGGGACGTTTCGCGTGGGTGCGTCGTTGGATGAGTGGTCTGATTGTGGTGGGTGTCATTGCCCTGGTGCTGGCCGGGTGGTGGTTCGTCCGTAATTGGATTTTGTATGGCGACCCGACCGGCATGCGCACGCTCAATGAATTATGGGCCGGGCGTTCAGCCGGCGGCAACTGGTGGGCGATTGGGCAGGGCCTGCCGTATCTGTGGGCCAGCCTGTGGGGGCGCTTTGGGTATGGACAGATCCCGCTGCCCCAAGGCATATATACAGCCATCTTAGTCGTCTGCGCTATCGGTCTACTCGGTTATGTGATACCCGGCCAGCGGCGATTTACTGCTGGGCTTGCACTCTTGTTGATTTTGACCATTGTCGTGTACTGTACCATTGTGTTGTATTACATGCTCATTCAGCCGGCCGGCGCGATGGGACGGTTTTTGTTCCCGGCGTTACCGGCTTTTGCCATCGTCGTTGTTGGGGGATTCTGTGGTTGGCTGCGAACTCCGGTACGGACGGCTGTGAGTGTTAGCCTGTCGATGGCGCTTTTGCTCGGCATCGCGCTGGGGGGGTACTTCTGGCCCGCGGTGCGTTATCCGCCACGTGCAACTGTTGCACAACCGTCGGAAAGTGCTCCCGCGGCACAATTCGGCGATGTGGCCCGCGTGTTAGCGGTGGAGGTCAGCCCGGTACAGGTGCGGCCCGGCGAGCCGTTGTGGGTACAGGTAACGTGGGAACCGCTGCAATGGACGGCGCGTCCGTATGCGGTCTACATCCACCTGATTGATGAGACCAGCGTTGTGGTGTCGCAGCGCGATACCTGGCCCGGCTTGGGGCGCGCCCCGACCACATCCTGGCGCGCCGGTCGAACGTTTGTGGACACCTACCGGCTCGACGTGCCCGAATCGGCCTACACACCGAACCGGGCGACGGTGCGTTTGGGTCTATATGAACCGGAGTGGGGGCGATTGCCGTTGCTTGTGAATGGAACCATCTTGCCTGATCAGGGGCTTGAGGCCGGTGAGGTAGAAATCGCAGCCTTGCCCCGGGCCTGGCCGAACGCGCAATTTGCGAACTTCGCCGGTGAGATCGCTTTTGTGGGCTACACACTCAGACCGCGCAACCTGAGCGCAGGCGAAACGCTCACGGTGACCCTGTACTGGCAGGTGCTTACCGAGCCACGGTATAACTACGCAATCTTCGCTCAGGTCCTGGATGCTGAGTATCACGTCTGGGGCAGTTACGACGGTGGCGGCGTCACGTGGACGCCCGGCGAGACAGTGACAGTGACCCGGCCCATTACTTTGCTCCCTGAGACGCCGCCCGGCAGTTATCCGCTGCAGGTAGGGTTGTTCCATTCGGAAACCGGCCGCCTGCCGGTGATTGCCGAGGATGGGCATTACCTGGAAGAGCGAGTGCTTCTTGGCCCTATTTCCGTACGGACGAAATAACTCCTCCCTGTGAAGGTTAGCGCACTTTGCGAAGATTACCGACGTTCGATAGCCGTGCCAATGAGGAGCAACAAGGTCAAGCCGGTGATAACTGCACCAACCTTCAGCAGCGGCGGGGCGTAGACGAGCGTGACCTCGTGATTGCCGGCAGGGACGCAGAGCGCGCGCAAAACGTAGTCGGCGCGTAGCAATGGGACGGCGTTCCCATCCACGAACGCGCGCCAACCGGGGTAGTCTACCTCACTGAAGATAAGCAGCCCGCCACTGCCCTGTACCTGCGCTTGGATGCGGTTTCCGGTGTCGCGGATGACCTCCGCCTGTCCCGGCTCGCCGTTGCTCTCACATGCCGTTGGGATCGTCACCAACGCCGTTGTGCGTGGATCGAAATCCGCCTCGTGAATCCGGGCGAGGATGCGGGCGTCGTCCAGCACTTCCGTCTGCGTCGTCACCCACGCGCGGGGAAGCGCGGTGGGCCGCTCGTAAATCCAAACACCGGATTCCTCGTGCAGCAAGCGGGGAGAGTCGGGCGTGTCAGGGAAGGCTTGCTGGGCCGTCGTCACCAGATAACCGGCGTTCAGCAGATCAAACGTGCGCGCGGTGGGATCGTTGCGCGAGTGGATGAAGGTCTGGTAGCGTTCGAGCATCAGCGGATCGTAGCCGGTGATGCTGCGCAGCCCGTAGGGCATCCCGCCGTTTTGGTCGAAGTCGCCCAATTCCCAGGGCAGGACCCGCGATGCCTGCGGATCGGCCACTGTTTGCGAGACGATGCGCCAGTAGGCGTTCTCCGGCGCGCTTTTCACGCCGACGATGCTGCCGCCGAAGGTCCACAAATCCAGCAGCGCTAGAGCAATCGCCGCGCCAGCAAGCAGGGGCTTGCCGGGCGAACCAGCGTGGCGCAGCCAGGTCGTCGCCGGGATGAGAAACAGCACGAACAGCACGATCTGGTTGGCCGTGTGCCATAACCGTCCGGCAGCCGGATTGGACTCGCGCCCCCAGGCGAAGGCGGCGAACCCGGCCATCGCCAGCAGCAGCGCCGCACCTATCACTGGCCATACCCACGACCATTTCAACGGGCTGAGGAGCCGCGTGCGCTCTTCAGCCGCGTGAAGTGCTGTCAACGTCAGCCCGGCGAGGGCGGCGGCAGCCAGCGTGAAGAGGAACCCGGCGCGCGCTGGTGCCCGCATAATGCGGAACAGCGGCACGAAGCGGTAGAACAACGGATGTAGTACACTGTACTGTCCCAGTGCCAGCAGCAGTGCGCCCAGGCCGAGCGTGACCAGAAATGGCGTCAGGCGGTGGCGTGTCCGCGTACCGAGTACCGCCAACAGCAGCGGAAGCAGGCCGACGTAGAAGATGACTTCGTCGTAGACGCCGTCGCCCCAGTAGCCGGTGCGCGTCGGCTCGCCGAAGAAGTTGGGGATGAGGAGGGTGAGCACGTACCCCGGCGGCCACGAGAAGCGGGCGGCGAAGGCGTAATCCACCGTCTGGCGGTTGGAATGGAGCGTTAACTCGGCCAGGGGCAGCAGTTGTACTGCACCTAGCCCCAGGCCGACGATGGTCATCAGGATCAACGTCGGCACCAGGATTTTCAGGATTGTCCGCAGGTCCGGCACGGCGCGCCAGGCGCAGAATGCCAGGTAGAGGGCGAGCGTCAGCCCGACGTAGATGAAGGTGGCGGTGTGTCCCGCCAGAAACGCCATCCCCACCGGCAAGCCACTGAGGATCGCCCAACGCCACGAGCGATGGTCAATGGCGCGCCATTCTATGGCGCGTTTCCCCATCCACAAAATCAGCGGCAG
Source organism: Anaerolineae bacterium (assembly GCA_016934645.1). The sequence continues at coordinate 2,407 of JAFGSL010000640.1, read as the reverse complement.
CCACGCCCCTGTGTTGAACAGTCCCACGTGCCCGGCCTGGATGCGGGTGAAGGTGTAGCCGCTGAAGGCGAACACCACCGCGCCCAGGAATGCCCCGGTCTCGGAGGCCGCCTCTGATCGCAGCCAGACGACCATCCCCATACCGGCTAGCCAGACGTGGAACACAAGACTCAGCGCCAGGGCGCGCGTGGGCGACATCAGCAATGCCAGCCAGGTGGGGGGATAGAACAGCGCGGGTTGCGGGTTGGCGACGAAAGGCATGCCAGAAAAGAGGGTGGGGTTCCACAGCGGGAGCCGTCCCTGTTGTATCGAGATCTTCGCGAAACGCAGCCAAGGGACGAACATATTGGTTAAGTCGTTGCCGCCCAGTGCGTATCCTTCCGGCAACCATAGCGCATCCCAGAAAAAGACGACGCACAGCAACGCTAGTAGTATGGCGGGAAGTGCGTACCGCCGGAACCGGCGGGCTAGTTTTGGGGGAAGGCGTGATTCTTTTTTGTCATTCGTCATCATAACGTCGCCATTCTACCCCGATTTGTGAATTGGGACAAACAAAGAGAACTCGACATTATTCTTTTGAACGCTTCCGGCGGATCATAATCCGCCGTTGCCAGACTATGGCGGAATTGTGATTCCGCGCAAGCATATGAGCGCAGAGCTTAGGATAGACTCTTATAGCAAGGCGTTTATGGCGCGCGTACTTCCAGCGATGTCAGTTGAATCGCGTCGCCGACCGCTTTCCCCTCGACGCGCACCGGCAGGCGGATCATGTCGGCGCGCCGGTACACGCCGACGGTCAGGTCGAGGGTCCCCAGTGTTGTACTTTCGGGCAGCGCAAACCGGTGGATCTGCGCCACCATGTCGCCGGTCTGCCAGCTCCAGGCGGGAGCATCCAGGCGATCATCCTGACCAACGATTGTTCCCGCCGCGTCGAGGGCGTGCGTAAAGAACACCAGATCCTGCTCGGCGTTCGAAAGGTCTTGTGGCTGCACGCGGGTAGGATCGATCACTTCCCATAGCGTCACCAGCTCAACCGTCTCGCCCGGCGCGACAGCCGGGGTGCGCAGGTTGTAGCCAATTAATGATAGCGTGCCGTCCAGATCGACCAGCAGTGCCAGATCGAGTAATGTGCCCTGAGCGCGGTCGAGCAGCGCCTGGCGCGTGGTCGATGGCGTCCAATCATAGACGTCGAAGTACGGGTTCAGATCATCGGGCAGCATCGACACGCGCTCGCGAAAAGCCAATCCGGGCAGACCGGCAAAGTACGGATCGAGCGGCGCTACAGCGGGCGCGATAAGGCACGTTGTCGGTGTGGTGGGAAGGATCAGCGCGCCTTGCCCGTTGAACCAGCGCGTCGATAGATCTGAGCGGCGCAGACTGGCGCTAAAGACGTAGGGATCGTGCGGCGCGAGGGGGAGGGCAGTCGATAGGGCGACAGTGCTGGCCTCGGGCGCCGCATCGAGGTAGTGGGCGGTCTGCACCAGGGTATGCATATAGGCGGCGCGTACCTCCGGCAGGTTTCCCCAGGCGGCGTAATCTCGTATGCTCAGAACACCGCTGGCGATGACAAATATGATCAACACGCCGGTAGTGATGCGTCTGGTCTGGTGACCCCAATACGTTATAGTTTTATCACTCTCGCTTTGAGGGGATCGCCAGATCCCCGTCGGGTGTAGCGATGCGACCCACCGCGCGACCGTTGTAGCGGTGATGGCCGGGAAGAGAAACGTCGCCGGCAGCGCCGTGATGCTGCGCGTTGTGCTGGCGGATGCGCCGGTAACCAGCGAGGGCGAGATGCTGATGCCAAACCACAGCAGCGTCATCGCGTATCCAGGTTGGCGCACGCGAAGCAGACAGATCACCATACCGGCGAGGAATAGGCTCCCCGTGATCGGGTCGAGGAATGGGCGGCCCGGCGTGTTGTAGGCCAGGAAGTCATCGCCCTGGCCAGGCACGACGAACGCCGCCAGGCAACTTACGGCGCGTTTAAGGATGACCGACACATCGCCGGTAGCAAGCGCCTGCAATGGTTCATCGAGCATGCCCAGACGTTGTTCGAGGCCCGGATGCGCGCGCAGGTAAAGAAACAGTGGCGCCGACAACAGCAGGCCCACGCCAATCGCGACGAGCGCCGGTACGGCGATCCGGCGGAACACCGGTCGATGGTAGAGCATCAGGTAGATCAGAAAGGTGGGGAACAGCAGCCACAACACCCGCGCCGGGATGTAGGTGTACAGCGTCGCGCCGAGCAGCACGGCAAACAGTGCCCACGTCCACGCTTTGCGCGGATCGCCAGATCCGCGCGGAGCGGGGATCTGGCGATCCCCTTGAAGCGCGTGAGACGAGATTTCATTCAATGCTTTGCGTGGATCGCCAGATCCGCACGGAACGGAGATCTGATGATCCC
>JAFGSL010000639.1 GCA_016934645.1 Anaerolineae bacterium | reverse complement strand
GCCCATTCGTCGCCCTGGGGATAAACGACATTGAATTTCTCGAGAGACAGGCGATTGGTGCGTGCCGGCTCGACGAAAATAGCCCAAGAGAGGGCGACCGCCAGGTAGAGCCCCATCGTCACTAGGCTGATGATACCCACCAGCAGTGCGGTATGTCCCTTGTGACGGCGATAGTAGGTCAAAAGCGACAGCGGTTTCATGGTTTACCTCCGTTCTATGACTGTCACCGGATCGAGCTTGCGCAACATCCGGGAGATAGTCACCGTGCTGGCAAGAACGACACTCAACGGCAAGGGTGTCGTGAACAACCAGGGCGTCAGACTGAAGAGATCGAGGCTCAGGCCACGTGGTGCGTAGAGCAGCGCCTGCATCCCCAGCAAGCCGATACCGCACAGTGTTGCTCCGATAAGCCAGGCTAACGCGGTCACGCTTCCGGTCTCTTTCAGTGTGCGTCCAATGAGCCAGCGGCGGCTGTGCCCGATAGCATTGAGCACGCCGAACTCATCCTTGCGCTGGTTGAAGAAGATGGTGTTGAGCGTCGCCATTGCGACGACAGCGATCGCGGCGATCATACATTCGAGCAGGACGAAGGTGACAGCCATCGAGTTTGTGAATGTTTTGAAATTTCGGTAGGCGGTCGCGTAGGTCGTGACATTGACATTCTCTGAAGCGATGCTCTCTTCCAGCCAGCGATCCAGTTCTGCTTTGCACCCTTCCTGGGGGATGATCAGCAGGCGCGGATTGCGGGCTGCAACAAGCTCGTGACTTTCCAGGTATTCGAGGGAAGCGAGGCCAATCCACGGCTGCTCAGGTGCTAGAAGGCCCACCACGACCATCTCGATGGGGATGTCGTCGCTGATGAGATTGTCGTCGTTCGTATCGTCCCGGCCTAGCGCGTCGCCTACGTGCAAACCACGGTTGGCTGCTATGGACGCCGAGAGTGCAATTTCATTGCTGCGCGGGTGGGGTAGGCGCCCTTCCTGTACTTGCATGCCGAATGTCCCCATAAGCATCGCCATATCGCTTTCCGCAACACCGTAGATGCCAAGACGGGTTTCGGCGCCCGGTGGCACTACCATCTGGATGCCAAGCTGGATGTTCGGGATAACATACCGCACCGCCGGATGGCTTCTGATTTGCGCAACCAAACCGGGATCGAGTTCGTCATTCGCCGGAGCAGAGACTTCACTGACGTGTTCGAGGTACGTCAGTGAAGGTTTCAGCGCGCCGCTCATCGCCGAGAAAAGGAAGACCGGGAGGGCGATGCCGAGGACCGTCAATGCGATGCTGAGCACCATCACGACGCCGCGCCGCCGGTGCCGCAGGTAAAATGTCAAAGAAGACAGTGGCTTAACCGATGAGTGTTTTGCTTCCTGCTTCTTGCTTCCTGCTTCCTCCGTGCTCAGATTGCCGCGTTCTACAATGGCGACGGCATCCAGCCGCGCAAAGGTGCGCCTTACGCTGCGGAAGGCCAGAGCGACGACGATGATCGGAATCGGCAGCACGAAGCAAAAGGGCGCGGGATTGAACAGATTCAGCTCCATCCCCAGACTGTAGAACAACGAGTACTTGAGCATCGACATGGCCAGCAGTGCGAATCCCAGGCCAGCCAGCGTGCCGGTACTAGCGACGACAGCCGTTTCCACAGTCATCCGGCGCGTGAGTCGACGTTTTTGAAGCCCAAGCGCGTGCAACAAGCCTAGCTCATCCAGCCGGCTGCTCAGGGCGATCTGGTTGATCACACCGACAACGAAGGCGACGACCGCGGCAACGACGCTGTTGACGATGCCGAAGATGACGTAGAGCATCGTGTGTCCGAGTTTGACGAAGCGGGCGATTTCGGAAAATGTTTCGACGTGGGTGGATTGCGTGGCAATTTCCGTTTCCAGGAAGGCATCAACGGCTTCCTTGCGACCTGGTTTGGCGATAACGACCATGCTGACAGGGCGAAGGGCAAAGGCTTCGTGACCGTTCAGGTAATCGAACGAGGCGAAGCCCAGGCGCACGCCTGGTTCCTGGCTGGCACTTTCCAGGATCCCCACCAACACCAGTGGCGACGGGATGGCCCCGTAGTACGTTTTGTCTACTGCGCGGGAGATTTCGTCTCCGAGGTTTAGGTGCAGTGCCCGCGCAGTCTCTTCCGAAAGCACAATTTCGTTGCTGCGAGGTTGGAACATCCGACCCGCCTTGAGGCGCAGGCCGCACTGCTCCATCAGCACCTGGGCATCTTCTGGTGAGACTCCCAGCAGGCGCAAACCGTCTTGTCCGACGAGGGTGGGGGCGGAGAAGGGCAAACCGTTGTCGGGAATGACGCGCGCGATGTCGGGATGAGTTTGGAGTTGTGCGACCACGGCCGGATCAAGGGCACTCCCGGCGGGAGTCACACGGCTCATCATCGTCAAATAACTGACTTTGCCGCGTTCGGGCATCACGTCCAGCACAGCGACGAGGATGAACAGTCCCACCGTCGCCAGGCTGATCAGCGCAATCTGCACCAACGCGTTCTTTTTATGGCGCAGGTAGTAGGTCAAAGGGGATAATGGATTCATCATATATATCCTTTCACGCATCACAAAAATCGCAGCGGCGAAGTTGCCGGCTGCCGGTGCTTGAACTGTCCGTACCATCGGCAGAGTGGGAACAGAATCATTAATCCCACTAGCCAGAATGGCAGCATCGCCGGGATGCTTGTACCGTGGGGTGTAACCAGGCGGGCAACCCCGACATACAAGAACAGATGCAGTACATAAAAGAACAGTGGCGCGCGCCCGAACACTGTCAGTGGCTGAAAGATGCGCTGCGCGCGTTCCTTGGCTTTTGAAAAGGCCCACAGTAAAATCAAGTTCACCCCGGTCGTCATCAGCGTGAAGGTCATGCTTGGCGGGTATTTGACGTTGTTGAGGAAATCGATCCAGGTATTTCCCATCCGTGGACGAATGCTGCCGAAACCGTCCAGGGCGCGGATGACGACGAAAGCAGCCAGGAAAGCCAGCCCCAACTTCCACATCCGTGAGAAGGCTTTTTCCGAGTCCGCGATCAGCCATTTTCCCAGCGCCATCCCGAAAATTACCAGTTCCAGCCAGGGCAAAAACGGGTAGTATGACCAGAGCGTTTGTGTTCCGCCGGGGCGGAGCACGGTGACGTTAGCCACGTCCTGGCTGATCTGCCCCCATAACTCCGGCCCGGGATGCAAAAGCTCCGTACCGACGAACAACACGAGAGCGAATATCAGTAGATAACGTGGCTGGAGTTTCCAAAACAAAGCCCCCCAGATCATCGTGGATCCCAACGCACATAGCACGCCGACATAAATCTTGATGCCCCAGCCGCCGGGTGATAGTTCCCACGCGCGGTTCACGATAAGGATTTGCAGGAAGACCAGGAGTAGCCCACGTACCCAGAAGTGACGAAAAACCTGCCACCACGTCTGGCCCTGTTTCTCGCGAGCGTGGGCCAGCAAAGCCATACCCATTCCCATCAGCAGGAAGAAGCCGGGCGCAGCCAGGTGTGTCACCAGGCGGGTGATGAAGGGTAGTGCCTCATCGTAGACCGGGAACGGGCCACCCCACATTTCGCCGGATGCGTGTTTTTGCGCGACAAAGAGATTGGCGTGATCCAAGGCCATCAAGACCATCAATAAGCCACGCAGTGCGTCGGGGGCGAATAGCCGTTTTTTCATGAGGAACTCCTTGAAAATCCCAAAATCAGCAAATCTAAAAAACAATCCGTTAAAATCCGTTCAATCCGTTGACAGGTTTTCATCCCATCGCGACGGCTTCTAACTCCGCTTGAGCTTCTTTTTCGGCATTGGCGATGTGCGCTACGCGATCCCGCACATTGGCGATGCGCCCACTACGCAGGGTGATGACCAGATCGGCCTCGGAAAGGATTTCTGGATTGTGTGTCACCGCGATGAGGCTACCTTGATCGCGGTAGCTGCGCAATAGCGCCATCACCTGCAGGCCAGTGCGTCGGTCGAGCAAGCCTGTCGGCTCGTCGGCGAAGATCACGCGGGGCCGGTGAATCATCGCGCGCGCAATCGCCACCCGTTGCCGTTCACCACCCGAAAGCTCGTAGGGGAAGCGGTGGAGCTTGTCGCCGAGGCCTAAATCGGCCAGTAGCGCCTTTGCTTGCTCCATATGCGCTTTGTCCTGCGTCGGCGACGCGACCATCACGTTCTCCAGGGCGGTGAGGTAGTTGATGAGGAAATGTTGCTGGAAAACGAAGCCGAATTCCGTGCGCCGTAGTGCCACACGTTCGCGCTCTGCGATCTTGCCATAGGCACGACCATCCAGGTAGACTTCGCCTTGCGTTGGCTTGCGCAAGCCACTCAGCATATACAGTAGTGAGCTTTTGCCGGACCCTGAAGGTCCCAACAAACCAACAAACTGGTGATCTTCGACCGATATGGAAATGTCGTGAACAGCGTCCAGCGTCGACTCGCCATCTTTGTAAGTCAGTGTCAGATTTTCTCCGCGTAACATCGTGTCCTTTCCTCCATAGTTCTTGTATCCTACGTCTTGCTTCCTGCATCTTGTCCATCATCGTAACACTTTTCTCCGACACTTTCCATAGGCGTGCGTTATATTGTTCGTGTGCAGATATCATGTGTGGACATGACAGTGTCATAGCGAAGATACTGGCCATGAGGGGAGGGAATTCAAACCTTCCTTGTGATGTGCCCAACCGGTTGTATACTTGGAACAAGTATGGCTTCCAGAAGGTAATCATTTGTGCTCCGATAGATGGGTCATTATGCGGCATGGCATCCGCTGAAGGGAGGGAATAATGATCCACGTTGCTGTCGTTGATGACCATCCGCATGTTGCTATTGCCCTGCGCGCGTTAATCGAAGAATCGCCAGACATCCGGTTGGTCGCCGAATCGCGGCGCGGCAGCGAGGTGGCCGCGTTGGTGCGGAAGACGCACCCGGATGTTCTCTTCCTCGATCTCTTCATCGAGCCGACCTTTGATGCGCTGGCTGTGGTCCGTGATTTGCACGCTAGTTTCCCTGACCTGCGTATTTGCATCCTCAGCGCCTATCTCGAACCCGCGCGCGTGCGTGCACTACTGCAGGCCGGGGTCTGTGGCTATATCCTCAAAGACGACGATTACGTCTCCCGCATCGGCGCAATCATCCGCGATCTGCACGATGGGCGTCTGTACCTTAGCCCGCAGGCTTACGAGGCGCTGGCGCAGGCCACACGTACGGAGGCCGTTGAGCAACCGCTTACGGAGCGGGAAGTGGAGATTCTGCGCCTGGCGCAGGGCGGCCTGCCGAATCCACAGATTGCCCAGGCGCTGCATATTTCAGCCGGAACGGTACGCAATCACCTCAGCGCCATCTATCGCAAACTGGATGCGCGTAGCCGCTACGAGGCGATACAAATTGCGGCGGATCGGCATTTGATTTGAAATGTGACACGTGATTGGATTGCGAGTTACGAATTAAGAATTACGGACTATTTGACATTCGACCTTCGAACTTTTGACTTTCGACTATGAGACTCAAATCTATCCTACGACGCAAAACCCGTTCACTTGACCACAGCGTTCTGCTGGTGGAGTATGGGCGCAAGCTGACCGCGACGGTGGATCAGCTAGCATTGGCGCGCGTACTCACCGAGGAAATCCCGCGCGCGTGTGGTGCATCCCGCGCAGTATTATTGCTCCCTGAAGCACACCAGTTGGTTTCAGTTGCTGCGGAGGATCTGCGCTTGCCTGTCAGCCACGCAGCCGTGCGTTGGGTAGCTTCGGGGGGGGAAGCGCAACGGGCCGATCGTGGACGACTGGCGGACTTGATCGCGCAGGGAACGCCTGAGCTGACCTGGGCCCAGGTATGGATTCCCCTGATGCGCGGAGTCGATCTGCGGGGCTTGTGGTTGTTAGGCCAGCGGGAGGACAAAGGCCACTATACACCGGACGATTTGCATTGTTTGACAGCGCTAGGGCGCGAAGCAGCAGCGGTGTTGGAAGCCGCGCGTCACGCTGAACAGGAGCGCCGCGCAGCCGAGGAACTGCGTGCGCTTTACCGCCAGGTCGTCACGGCGAGAGAGACGGAACGTGGGCGGCTCTCGCGGGAACTGCACGACGGTGTGTTGCAAGATCTGTGCGCCATCGCGCGTGACCTCAAGGCGCTGGAAGCTCAGATTACGCCCAATGGTATACCATTCCAAAACCTGTCAGCCCGTTCCAACGAGGCAGTGCAAGCCCTCCGCGCTATCTGCAATGATCTTCGTCCGCCATTGCTGGAACATGACCTTGTCACCGCGCTTCGCACGCTGGTGGAGATGCTGGATGCGCGTTCCCAGGCTCCCGTCCACATTGAAATTAGTGCCGACGAACTGCGCCTGTCCGATGACGTGGCACTAGCCATCTATCGCATTACCCAGGAGGCCCTGCGCAACGCGCTCCAACACGCCGATGCTTCTGAAATTGCTGTGCGCCTGACGCAATATCCTGACCGGTTGCGCCTGACCGTGACCGACGATGGACGCGGTATCGATGGCGGTGTCGCGCCGGCGCGCTTTGTGGCCCAGGGACACTTCGGCGTTGCCGGGATGCGGGAACGGGCAGCCATGATCGGCGGGCGTTTGGATGTGCAGACAGCCCCCGATTACGGCACGGTGGTGGTTTTCGAACTTCTTCTGTTGCAGTAAAAGGATTCACTCCCTCTGCGCGGCATTCACAGCAAAAATGTCCGTAATAAAACAGGTTATTTTGAACTTACAGACCCTTCTCCCAGACGTACAGCATTATCTCGCGCAGGCTGATTTCTGCGCTGTGCCCGCTTGGCAGGCGGGCACGCCTTTTGCCGTGACACCCTTGGCGCAAGGCGAGTACAATATGAACTACATCGTCCACCAGGACACGCGAGTCTGGGTGTTCCGGGTTAACGTGGGCACGCAAATCAATCGAGATGACCAAATCCTGTACGAATATCGCGCCCTCAAGCTGCTGGCCCCGACTGGCGTCACACCGCGCCCCTACTTTGTCGATGACGACCCCGGATTGGTGGATGCTGAAGGCAAAGCGTATGGCGTGCTGTTGATGGAGTACCTGCCCGGCGAGCCGCTCGATTACCGCCGCGACCTCGATGCGGCGGCCCGGCTCTTCGCGCGCACCCATTCGCAGCCTGTGGCCCCGGAGGAAAACCACCTTATCCACGAAGCTCAGCCGTTGAGTATGACCTACGAAGAGTGTTCGCGCCTTCTCCCCGTATATCTGGAATCGGAGTTGGCGGATCCAGCGTTTCGCGATTACCTGCGCGAGGTGTTGGCCTGGGCTGGCGAAGCGCGACAGCACGAGGCGTATTTCCTGGCCGACCCGTGTCCCTGCATTATCAACACCGAGGTTAATTCCGGTAACTTCATCGCCAACCGCGAACAGAACACGCTGCATCTGGTGGATTGGGAAAAGCCGTTGTGGGGCGATCCTTCGCAGGACCTTTCCCATTTCCGCGTGCCGACGACGACGCTTTGGAAGACCGACTACCGGATGACGGAGGAAGATAAACGTAGTTTTCTCACCGCGTATCGCGCGGCGATCCCGGACGCGCATCTGCGCGACACCATAGAGGAGCGCGTGCGCCTGCGCGATCCCTTCAACTGCCTGCGCGGAATTTCGTGGTCGGCGATGGCGTGGGTCGCTTACGTCACCGGCGCGCACGCTCTGAAGAATGAGGACACCTTTCGCAAGCTCAACGCCTATCTCGACTTGGACTTTGTCCATAGCTTGTTTGATCCGTATATGTCCTCTACACCACACAGGATGGACTGAAACCGGCCATGAAAGTCATCTTCGATTGTGACAACACGATGGGCATCCCAAGGAAGGAAGTGGATGACGGTCTGACCTTGCTCTACCTGTTGGGACGCTCCGACGTCGAATTGTTGGGCGTCACCACCACGTTTGGCAACGGCAGTGCCGACGCGGCGTACACGCAGACCGTGCGCCTGCTGCATGACGTAGGGCGTGCCGACATCCCGGTTTATCGCGGCGCAGATCGCCGTGGCGCTCCACCAACCGCCGCTGCGCGCTTCCTCGCCGAGATGGCTGCTGCGTATCCGGGCGAAATCTCTCTGCTGGCGACTGGCCCGTTGGGCAACCTCCGCGCGGCGGCGGAACTGGATCTCGAATTCATCGGCAACGTGCAGCGCATCGCCTGTATGGGCGGTTATCTGCACCCGCTACGGATTGGATACCGTACCTTCCCGGAACTTAATCTATCCGGTGATCCGGAGGGCTCGTGGTTGATCCTCAATGCCCCGAGTCGTGATTGCTCGGTGACGTTGATGAACGCCCACGTTTGCCTGCAAGCCCCGTTTCGGTGGCGCGATCTGCGGAGCGTGCGCCACTGGGGTTCGCCGGTGCGCAAAATACTGCGCACTTGGCTCGTCGCCTTTGGCTGGCTGTACTGTGGCGTGCCGGAATTTTACCTCTGGGACCTGCTACCGGCGGTCTATCTCTCATATCCTGCGCTCTTCAGGGAAAACCTTGTCCGGATGCAGTCCACCGTGGAGGATCTGGAAAGCGGGACGCTGAAACCGGTCGAAGTGACGGATGGGCCTGCTGTCAATATGCCCGCGAAAATTCTTGATCCAAAGCACTTTAAGGCTATTCTGATGGAGGCCTGGGCTAAAGTCTCCTTCGGGAGTTACACTTTTGTGGGGTGATTGTCTAGTGCAAGATTCAGCGTTGGTTTCGGTCATTATCCCCGCTTTGAATGAAGCGGAAAACATCCAGCAGACGGTGGCGGCGGCACGCCAGACCTATGCCCCTGAAGCGGTGGAAATCATCGTCGTGGATGGTGGCAGTACCGACGGCACGCGTGATTTGGCCGCCCCTATTGCGACGTTGCTGCGGTCGCCGCGGGGACGTGCGGTGCAGATGAATCACGGTGCAGCGGCGGCGGGCGGCGAGATCCTCGTCTTCTGCCACGCGGATTCGTGCCTTCCCGCCGGGTGGCGCGAGGCTGTCCTGTCGGCGCTGTGCGATCCGGCAGTCAGCGGCGGAACCTTCCAGACACTCATCCTCCCGCCTAACTGGTTTCTCAAAATCCGCAACCGTTGGGTCATGGGCGCCCGCTGGATGATTATGTTCGGCGACCAGGTACAATTTATGCGCCGGGAAACCTTTGTGCAAGTGGGTAGCTTTCCTGAGCTTCCGCTGATGGAGGATGTAGAGATGATGCGGGCGCTGCACAACGTCGGGCGGCTGGTGCGCATTCCCTCACACCTGCGCGTGATTACGTCTTCCCGGCGTTTCATCGAACGTGGGGTGCTGCGCCAAACGCTGCTCAATGTGTGGAACATGGCGCGTTACCTGTACCTGGGCGCGACGCCGGAACAGATCGCGCGATCGTACCGGTCGAGTCGGGAACGGGATATTTGATGCGCAAGCTATAGTGTGTAAAAAAGGAGAGCGTTGTGAATTGCCTGATTATCTACGCTAAACGCCCGGTGCCATGTTATGCCAAAACCCGATTAGGGGCCGCCATTGGGATGGAGGAAGCGGCCGGTGTGTACGCCCGGCTGCTCTACAGCTATCTTCACGACCTGCAACGTGCCAGGTGGGACGACACACACATCACATTGGCCGTGAGCGCGCCTGCCGACGTGCCGTTCTTTTCCGCTGCATTCCCTGAATTGGACGTTTGCTCTCAGGCCAAGGGGGATCTGGGACAGCGGATGGCCGCTTCATTCACACGGGCTTTCGCGAGCGGGGCCGAGCGTGTTGTCCTGACCGGCAGTGATATTCCCCTGTTGACCGTGGCACTGGTGCGGCAAGCGTTCGCCACGTTGGAGACCGTTCCTGCCGTCATCGGGCCGGCGGAGGATGGCGGGTATTACCTCATCGGGCAGCGTGCGCCCGGTGCGGCGCTTTTCGACGGCATCGCCTGGAGTACATCAGCCGTGTTGGCGCAGACGGAAGCGCTGGCCTGTGCTGCCAACATTCCGCTGGCGCATCTACCTGTGTTGGCCGATCTGGATACGATCGAGGATTATTCTGTCTGGCAAAAGCAGATGACAGATCCCCGGTAATCTGTCGGACGTGGGATAACCGTTATTGTCATAGCATTTTATGGAGGTGAACGATGGAACAGAAACCCACACATCGCAAATGGCTGCACATTGTTCTGGTCGTCGTTATTTTTGCGATCTTTGCTGCTGGTGCTTGGTATTACTTTTCGCTTTATGATGAGTTCAATCGCGAGAACTTACATGCCTTTATCCGCGGGTTTGGCCCGTGGGCACCGCTGGCCTATGCCGTTGTCTACATCATCAGCTCGCCGATCCCCTTCCTTGCCCCGGTCATCTCGGCTGTAGGTGGATTCATTTTCGGCCTGGTTTGGGGAACGGTAGCTGTCCTTGTCATTGCGACCCTCTCGGCCCTGGTCCCGTTCACTATGGCTCGCCAACTGGGACGCGAATGGGTCGAGGGCAAGCTGAAGGGCAATGCGCGCTTTGAGGAAATCTACCGGCAATCTCAGGGCGGTGGTGGATTTGTCTTTATCCTCCTGCTCCGGTTGGTTCCTGCGCTCCCCTGGGAAGTGCAGAACTACGTTGCCGGGCTGACCAAAGTCTCCATTCCCACCTTCATCGCCGGGACGATTGCGGGCATCATCCCCGGTTCGTTCTCGCTGGTCTTTCTCGGTGCTGCGGCAACCGATCCGATGTCGTGGCAGTTCGTCGCAGCGATCGCGCTCAAAGTCGCCACGGCGTTGATTCCCGTCCTTGCGTTGGGCATTCGCCGCTTAAGGAACAAGAACGGCTCGCGCCAAGACGCAGAGACGCAGAGGGAAATCTAAAAAATCTTAGCGGCTCTGCGCGAGAACAACCTACATAGGGAGGTATTTATGAAAGAAAACGAGATTGGAACTATTGTGGTGGATACCGCAATTCACGTACATCGCGTTTTGGGGCCAGGGTTGTTTGAGAGTGTGTACGAAGTCGTATTGGCGCACGAATTACAGAAGCGCGGATTGCAGGTCAAGCGACAAGTTCCCGTGCCTATAGAGTATGAAGGTATCACTTTCGATGAGGGATTTAGAGCAGACATGATTGTCAACGACAAAGTCGTGTTGGAATTGAAGTCGGTTGAGCATGTCACAAAAGCTCACAAGAAACAAATCCAAACCTATTTACGTCTGACCGGGCACAAATTGGGCTACTTGCTGAATTTCGGTGAAGCGTTGATGAAGGACGGCATAACTCGCGCTGTGAACCACTTGGAGGAGTAGGGCAGAGACGCTGAGAAAATCAAAAAAAACTCTGCGCCTTTGCGTCTCTGCGCGAGGTTGTTCTTGGAGGGATTATGGAATGGGACGGAAGTGAATTTGAAGCCAGCCTTAAACGGATTGTGGGTTTTGGCCTGGACAACTGTATCGGTGCGAACACCTGTATGGAAGTATGCCCGGTCAATCGCCTGCACGTCAACCAGAATGAGCTGGATTCGGTGATGGTTTCCGGCGTGTGGACCGAGCGTGTGCAGACGTTTGTGACCGAGTGCATCCAGTGCGGCGATTGCACGCTGGCCTGCCCGGCGGGCGTGCCACGCGATCAGATGATGCTCTATCTCAAGACGCAATTGCCGGAAATCCCCGGGGCATGGAAAAAGTACTACGCGATCAAAGGCCGGCGCGACCGTAGTTGGTTGATCTCGCTGCTGGATATTGGAACGCGCATCAGCCTGGGCAAGCTGGGCAAGCATGTGGACAAAGCACACCTGGAGCAAAAATCGCTCCTGTTCTACTTCGGTTGTTACATCGCTTCGCCTTCCGGCGCGCCTGCTGCAACGCTTGCGCTGGCCGACCGGTTAGGGCTGGACTACGAGGTGTTGGGCGGCGTGCGATCCTGCTGCGGCTGGCCGCAGTACCTCAGCGGTCAGATGGGCTATGGGCAGCAGATGCTCATCCACCTGGGAACGTTGATTGACCAGGTACAACCGGAGGTCATCGTCAGTGGGTGCGCGGAGTGCTACGCGGCGCTGCTACGTCTGAAGAAGAAGACCGGCGCGTCCTGGATCCCACTCACCACGCCCGAATGGCTGCTCCGGCACGCGGATCGTCTGTCGTGGACCCGCTTTGACTATCCCATTGCCGTTCATGATTCCTGCCACGTCACCAAGAAGGCCGGCAAACCCGATCCGGCACGCCAGTTGCTGGCGAGGATGGCCGACGTGGTGGAAATCGCCCCATCTCCGGAGGAATGCACGTGCTGTGGCTACTACAACATTCACGCCAACGCCGCGCTCAACCACCAGCTCCACGCCGACAAGCTCGCCGTCGTTGCCGAAAAGGGCGGCCAGGGCATGGCCGTCGAATGTGTCACTTGTTGGGAATCCTTTCACAAACCGTTCAAAGACGCCGGTGTTCCCTTGTGGGACCTGATGGTCGCCGCCGAATTGGCGACGCGCGGAGGTGAGTCATGAGTACGCTCACTTATGTGATTATCGGCAACGGAGTCGCCGGGATCTCGGCTGCCCAGGAGATCCGCGCCTGCGATCCGTTGGGGCACATCATTCTTATAGGCGATGAGGGCGAACGCTATTACTATCGAGCCTCGCTTTCGGAATGGATTTCCGGGGATAACACCGCTGATATGCTCCCCGGTCGCACGCCGGACTTCTATCGCCAATTGTGCATTCAGGAGATCACGGGGCACGTGCAGCGCATCGACCCTGACGCGCGTCAAGTCACGCTGGAGAGCGGTGAAGCGCTTTCCTATGATCGCCTGCTCATTGCGACCGGCGCACATGCCAACACCTTTCCCGTCGATGGACTGGAAGAAATCCAGGTGTTTCGTACCTGGGCTGATGCGCGCCAGATCAAAGAAAAACTCGGCTGTTGTGGGCGCGCCCTGATTCTGGGCGGCGGCATCTTAGGACTGGAACTTGCTGGCGCCTTGATCAAAATGGGCATTCAGCACGTCGCAGTCGTGCAGAGACACGACTTTGTCGGTGGCCCGTTGCTCGACAAACCGGCAGCGGAGTGGCTGCAAGCCCGGATACTGGCTGACGGTGTCGCGCTGTTTCTCAACGATACGGTGGAGCGAGTCGAAGAAAACGCCTCCGGGGAGCGTGTCGCCCACTTCAAAAGCGGCGAAACGTGGTCCTTTGACTTGTTTGTCCAGTCGGTAGGCATCATGCCTATCTTCCCGGAGACACCCGGCCTGGAGGTCGGGCGTGGTATCCGCATTGATGACGCCGGTCACACCAACCTGCGCGATATTTACGCAGCCGGCGACTGCACCGAGACCTACGACGCTAAAGCCGACCGCTGGCTCACAACCCGCATCTGGCTCGATTGCGCGCGCCAGGGCCGGTTCGCCGGTCGCGCGATGGCCGGTCAACCGGCTACGCCGGAAGACGGCATCCCCTTCTACAACGCTTCGATCATCTACGACACGTTTTACAGCTACATCGGCGAGCCGCATGGCACAGAGGGGGACGTGTATTTGTGGCAAGGGCGCGGGGGCTACCGCAAGATGCGAGTGGTAGCGGGATGTCTTGCTGGCGCACTGCTGCTGAAGGAACGGCAAGGTGCTAACGTTATCCGTTTGGCGATAGGCAAGGACGTTTCTGCGTATGGCGAAGCGATTGTTCGCCCGGATTTCCCGTGGAACGACCTGACCAGACAGGATTGGGATTATTTGTTTTAGATTTGCCAGTTGTGCTCGATTACCGTCTCATCATCTCAGTCGGTGCCAATCGCGTTGGAGCAAGCGTCAAAGAAGATTTGATCGTCAGTGGTAGATAGACACGAAACCGCGGTATTGTCTCTATCCACGACACATCTGCTGTCTGTGTGTATCCACCCCCAACGCCGACCACGGTCAGAGTGTACCAGATTTCACGTGGCAAAAGGATAGTGCCGCAAGGATTTACCACCATTGTGCTGACGCTCACCGGTATCAAGTAGGTAGGGGAAAATGACACCATCACATCATAAGGGACGCTGGCGGTCAGGAGCGTCACTGAATACGGTAGATTTGTGGGTGAAATCGATATCGTGTAGCTAAATACGGATTCCCACCAGGGAACGACTTTGCTGGCCGGTTCCGCCGTTAAGGTAAACGTCGGAAGCTCTGTTCCAGCGGCTCCCCGCGTGGTCAGTCCCCAGACGGTCAGCGCACATCCAACGAGCAGCACACAAACAACCAGACGTACGACCCTTATCATTGTCACCCTCCTTTACGGCTGAAGTCGCAGTGACAAACGCTATACCTCCATCAGTCCTGAGCCGATACAATGTAATTGTCCACCAATCCTTCCAAAAGTTCAAGCGGCACGCTGCCATTGCCCAGGACGACGTTGTGGAAGGCTTTGAGGTCGAAGTCGTCTCCCAGAGCGTCCATCGCCCGCTGCCGCTGTTCCAGGATTTCGAGCATCCCGATTTTGTACGCAGTGGCCTGCCCTGGCCAGGTGGTGTAGCGCCAGATTTGCTGCTCAACCGCGTCGCGCGACATGCCGGTGTTCTCCAGCATATAGTCCACGGCTTGACTGTAGCTCCAGCTTTTGATGTGGATGCCGGTATCCACCACCAGGCGCGTAGCGCGGAAAGCTTCGGCCTGTAAACGCCCCAGGTCGCCGTAGATATCGTCCTCGTAAACGCCAAGTTCCCAGGCCAGGCGTTCGGCGTAGAGCGCCCAGCCCTCGACGTAGCCGAGGAAGCCCATGTCCTTCCTGAAAAACGGCAGAGTGAGTTCCTGGGCAATGGCAATTTGCTGGTGATGGCCGGGAATCGCTTCGTGATAGGCCAGCGTCGGCATCCCGAATCTCGGCTCCGAGCCGGTATTGCTGGCGTAGAATGCGCCAGGCCGCGAGCCGTCCACCGCTGGATGCAGGTAGTACCCCCCGCTTGGCACGCCGATGACGATCACATCGGCTTTCGGCTGCAGGTCAAAGACGGGGGCAATGTCGGCTTTTACAGCTTCGATGATGGCCTCGTACTCGCGCAAGATGGCCTCTCCCTGTAGAAAACCGCTCTCCTTCGCCACACGGTTGTACAGACTCGGCAGGCTTTCGTCCTCTGGATAACCCAGTTTATCGAACAGGGCGCGCATCTCAGTCTGGATGCGGATCAGGTCTTGCTTGCCGAGTTCGTGAATCTCGTCGGCGGTCAGGTCGGTGGTGGTGTAGTGGTGCAGCAGATAGGCGTAGTACGCTTCGCCGTTGGGAAACCGCGACACGCCAAGTTCGTCAGTCGCTTTGCGCTGTTGTTTTTCCACCAGATCGGCCAGCGCATCAAAGCCGGGCAGCACGGATTTCTTGATAGCGCTTAGAGCATCCTTGAGCAGCGCTTCCTTATCGGCGGCGTCGACGTTGTCCAATGCGCTCAGCTTCTCTTCGAAGGCTGTGTAGAATAGCGTTTCGTCGGCGTCACTTTTGGCCATCTGGCGAAGATTGCTGCCCATCCACTGGAGGATGCCGTTTGGTAGCACTACACCGATCTCCTCGCGGCGTTTCAGGCCATCTACGACTTGCTTCATCTGGGTTTCCACCAGCGAAAGGCATGCGATGTAGTCTTCGGCATCCTGTTTGTCCGTCAGTGGGTAGATGTCGGTGAAAAACTGCACGAGGTTGTCCTGATAGCCGATCACACCGGGAAGGATGACGTAATCGTAGTACATAAATTCGTGCCCGCGAATTTTGTCTTCGAGGTACCAGACGTACACATCGTATGAAAGTTGTTGTTCCGGTGTGAGTGCGGCGCGGTCGTAGGCTTTGAGCAGGGCCAGGATCGCCATCTCCAATGCCTGTGTCTCACGGATGTAGGCGTCGGACATATCATTCAGTTGGTCTTTTCTGACGCCGAGTGCTTCCGACAGGCCCAGGGTGGTGATGCACTCCGGGCAGCGCAGACCGATGCGTGTGTAGGATTGCTCGAAGAACGTGTCGATGTCCAGCCCTTGCAGGCCTTCGGCGACGGAGGGAAGCTTTACCGGGGTGGGCGCGGAGGTGGCCGTGGAGGCGGATGTGGGTTCAGCGGTGACGGCAGCGGTTGCGCTCTCCTC
>JAFGSL010000091.1 GCA_016934645.1 Anaerolineae bacterium | reverse complement strand
TTTGCAGCGCAAGTGGCGTTGGCCATTGAAAACAGTCATCTGGTGGAGGACCTGCAGCGCCAGCTCAACACCTTGCGCCTGTTCAACGAGTTGAGCCGTTCGATCACGACCAAACTCGATTTACCGCTGGTCTTGAACACCGTCGTGCAATCGGTAACGAACCTGTTAGGGTATGACTACGCCACGATTTTCCTACAAAACACAGTCGGGTCGGCCGAGAAGGCGGAGCGCTTTTTGCCGCTGGCCACTTCCGGGTATGCGTTGGATTTGGTGGATGAGACCACCTTCGACCAGCGTGTCGGCAGGGTCGTGCAAACCGGGATGCCCTTGATCGTTGAGGATACGGCTGCCGATCCCCACTACAAATCCGGGCCGGTGAGCATCGGTTCGTCGTTGATGGTGCCGTTGATGGTGGAGGGACGTTCGGTGGGCGTGCTCGTCGCCGATCGCAAGATCACCGGGGACTTCACTCCTACCGAGGTTGCTACGTTGACCGCGCTGGCCGATCAGGTGGTGGTGGCCGTCGAGAACGCGCGGCTCTTCGAAGAGGTCACGCGCTTCAACGAGGAATTGGAACTGCGCGTGGCCGAACGCACCCGCGAACTGGCCGAAGCCTTGGAGGGATTGCGTTTGCAGCGCGACCGCTCCAACGTGCTCTACCACATCGCTTCTGAATTGGTCGCCAGCCTGGATATGGATCGCGTGCTCAGCCAGGCGCTGTCGCTGCTGCAGAAAGCCGTCAAAGCCTCGCGGAGCGCCGTGATTTTGCTCGACAACAACACCGGGCAGCTTTTCTATCGCGCCGCCATCGGGCACACCGAACCGATTCCGCCGGGCGGGCGCCTCGCGCCCTTCAGCCGTGAGGATGGCGTTATTGGCTGGGTGTTCGCTCACAAGAAAGCGTTGATTATTCCCAATGCCTTGGAGGATAAGCGCTGTGCGGTGGGGATCGACCGCGCCGTGCGCTCAGTTTTGGCCGCGCCGATTGTGGGCGGGGCCGGTGAATCGCTGGGCGTCATTCTGCTGCAATCGCCGGTGGAGAACGTCTTCGATGAGCCGGAACTGCGTCTCGTCGAGGCGGCAGCGGTGCAGTTGGGCAATGCGCTGAACAACGCCGAATTGTATCGCCTGATTCGCGAGCAGGCCGAGCGCGTCGGCAGCATGTTGCGCGCGCAGCAGATCGAAGCGGCGAAGAACCAGGCCATTCTCGAAGGCATCGCCGATGGCGTGATGGTGGCCGACGAGCACGGCAAAGTGATTCTGTTCAACGCAGCGGCGGAGCGCATCCTCTCGATTTCGCGCGAGCAAGCATTGGGCCGCCCGCAGGATGGTATTTTGGGCCTTTACGGCAGCGCCGCACGCGAGTGGTTGGCGCAGATCGACCACTGGCGGCAGAATCCTGGCGCTTATGGCACGGAAGAATTCTTGGTTCATCGTATGGAAGTGGGGCGACGCTTCGTCAGCGTTCACCTGTCACCGGTTGTCTCGCCGTCGCAGGAGTTCTTGGGCGTCGTCTCGGTCTTCCGCGATATTACGTCCGAAGTGGAGGCCGACCGCGCCAAGAGCGACTTCGTATCCACCGTTTCGCACGAACTGCGCACGCCGATGACGTCGATTGTGGGCTACGTCGATCTCGTCCTGATGGGCGCGACCGGGGCGCTGTCGGACATGCAGCGCGATTTTCTCAAGCGGGTGAAGAGCAACGCCGAGCGCCTGACCACGTTGGTCAATGATCTACTCGATATTTCTCGCATCGAGACGGGGCGCGTGGTGTTGCAACTGGCGCCGGTTGCCGTAGAAGACATCGTCAAGCAGGTAGAGGATCTGATGCAGCCCAAGGTGGAGGAAAAAGAGCAACGGCTCTATACTGTACTGCCTGCCGGTCTGCCTCGGGTCTACGGTGACCGCGACCGCCTGGCGCAGATTTTGACCAATATCGTGGGCAATGCCTATAAATACACGCCCGTGGGGGGGGAGATTGGCATCCACGCTTACGTCCGGGATGCGAAGATGTACGTAGCTGTTTCCGATACAGGCATTGGGATTGCAACCGAGAACCAGAAGAAGCTCTTCTCGCGTTTCTACCGGGTCGATGACGACCCTGCCGTCTACGAAGTTTCCGGGACGGGCCTGGGACTGGCGATCTCACTGTCGTTGATCCAGATGCATGGGGGTAACATTTCTCTGGACAGCGTGTTGGGGAAGGGGAGCATCTTCACGTTTTCCGTGCCACTGGCTGAGGACGAACCGGCCGCTGATGTTGGAATGCCGCCTTCGCGCATCGCCGGAGAGGCTCAGGCAACGGTGCTGGTAGTTGAGGATGACAGGGAAAGCGCCGATTTGCTCAAGTTGATGTTGCAGCGCGAGGATATCGAATTCCTGACCGCGCGTTCCGGCGACCAGGCGTTGCACATGGCGCGCGAAAAGCGACCTGACTTGATTACGCTGGACATTCGTCTGCCGGACCTGGATGGCTTCGAGGTGTTACAATTGCTCAAACG
>JAFGSL010000638.1 GCA_016934645.1 Anaerolineae bacterium | reverse complement strand
GCCAAAGGGAACTGCAATGCGTATACCGGCATCGGCGATCCCTACCTGCCTTTCCGGGAGATCATGGAAATGCTGTTCGAGGATGCGGCCGTCGAAGCGCGACAGGCAAGACGGGCGCGCTGGGCCGGACGTTTCTTCACGCTTGCCGCACAGAGTTTACTGTCCGATGGGCCAGACCTGGTCAACATTTTTGTCCCCGGTGCGGGATTGCTGGGACACGCGGCTGCCCTGGCTCCCGATCAGGCCTGGGTAGGGCGGTTGCAAGCCCTCGTTGAGCGCAAAACTTCTGCACCGGAAGGAAGTACCCCGCGCCAGGAAGACCTCTTCAAACAATACACATCCGTGTTGCGCAATCTCGCGCGCCAGGTTCCTCTGCTGTTGATCATCGACGATATGCAGTGGGAAGATCTCGGCTCCATCAGCCTGCTCTTCCATCTGGGACACCATCTGGAAGGCAGCCGCATTCTCATCGTCGGCGCGTATCGCTCGGAAGAAGTCGCGCTGGGCAAAGATGGGGCGCTTCCGGGCGAGAGCGAGCGCCATCCTCTGGAACCATTGGTCAACGAGTTCAAACGCATATGGGGCGATATCGAGGTTCCACTGGATCAGGCCGAGGGTGGAACTTTCGTACAGGCGTTTCTGGCCAGTGAACCGAACTGCCTGGACGAGGATTTTGGAGATACCCTTTACCGGCAAACCGGGGGGCATCCTCTTTTCACCGTCGAATTGCTGCATGGGATGCAGGAGCGGGGCGATCTGATCCAGGACGCCGAGGGCCGGTGGATGCAGGGGCAAACGTTGAATTGGGCGATTTTGCCGGCACGCGTCGAAGCCGTGATCGCCGAACGCATCGAACGGTTGTCCAGGTCACTCAAGCAAATCCTGCGCGCCGCCAGCGTGGAGGGCGAAGTCTTCACCGCCGAAGTCGTGGCTCAGGCTACAAATCAACAGGACACCGTCCCATCCCTGAGCGGTGAGTTGGATCGCCGCCATCGTCTGGTACGAGCACAGAGCATCGAACAGGTGGCGGGGCAGCGCCTATCGCGCTATCGCTTCCGTCACATTTTGTTCCAGAACTACCTCTACAATAGCCTGGACACGGTTGAACGCGCACGGCTGCACGAAAAAGTTGGCAGCACGCTGCAGGGATTGTATGGCGAAGGGGCACAGACCATCGCGCCACAGTTGGCATGGCATTTTGAGCAGGCCGGGATGGTCAACGAAGCCGTTGATTACTACCGGCAAGCCGGGGAACGCGCGATACAGATGTCGGCAAACGTAGAAGCCGTCGTCCACTTGCGCAAAGGTCTCACGCTCCTCAATATGCTCCCGCCCTCGCCGGAACGCGATGGACGCGAGCTAGAGATGCAGCTTGCGATCACCATCCCGCTGACGTACCTCACAAGCTGGTCCGCGCCGGAAGTCATCCAAGCCTGCGACCGGGCGCTAGAACTCAGTCAGACGCTCAACAACACGCAGCAACTTCTGCAATCGATGATATTACAGCAATTTGCCTACAGCACCCTCGCTGAACACCGAGCCGCGCTCGCCATCGCGGAACAGCGTTACAATATCATCCAACGCTTAGAAGACCCCATGCAAACGTTGTTTGGACACGCCGGGCTTGCGGTTACCTGTATGTTTGTCGGCCAATTCACGCGCAGTGTGCAGCATCTGAAGCAAGTGATGCCGCTCTATGACATCGACGTGTATCGCCCATTGGCCTTTACCTTGGGTACAGATCCTGCCATTGGGGCTTTGTCCATTGGCCTTTATAGCCTCTGGTACCTCGGTTATCCAGATCAAGCCCTCCAACAGAGTCAGGAAGGAGTCGCGTTAGCTCAGGCGTTGGATCACCCTTTCTGCCTGTATTTTATAACAAGCTTCAAAAGCCGGCTCCACCGGTGGCGGCGTGAAGTCGCAGATATTTATCCCACCATAAAAATCCAGACGAAGCTGTGGCAGGACTATAAAATTGAACTGGCGGAAGCCGATGCTCTGATGAACCAAGCGTGGGTACTTTCTCAACAGGGCCACCCTGATGAAGCGATTGATATGTACACAAAGGGCCTGGATATCTGGCACGCCACCGGGATGCGCAATCACCACACGGAATGGCTGAGTATGCTGGCCGACATGCATGCGAAAGCGGGACGGCCAGAACAAGGCCTGGAGCTGATTGAAGAAGCCTTGGCGTTTATGCAACAGAGTGAAGAACGCTATCACGAAGCGGAACTCTACCGCCTGCGCGGCCTACTGCGTTTGCAGCAGGATAAAAACAGCGCCGAGGAAGTAGAAAACGACTTCCACACCTCTATCGCCGCCGCGCGCCGGATGGAGGCGCGGATGTGTGAACTGCGAACCACCGTGTGCCTATGTCGTCTGTGGCAGCAGCAGGGCAAACGCGAAGAAGCACATCAGGCGCTGGCGGAAATCTACGGTTGGTTCACGGAGGGCTTCGACACGCTGGATCTCCAAGGAGCGAAGATACTATTGGACGCGCTTGCGTAACTCGAAATAAGAACGTGCGAAGGAGAGAGCCACGGATGCAGGAAATATCCGATAAAGCTGCGACACATCGTGCATTTCTCCCATCCGTGGTTTTCACCGCTACCCACGAAATCAATCTCCGTTTCGGGTGCTTCCGAAGCAGGGACGAAG
Source organism: Anaerolineae bacterium (assembly GCA_016934645.1). Next base: position 829 of record JAFGSL010000638.1, on the reverse strand, counting down.
CGCAGCGGCCATTCTTGACCATCCAGGCAACCGAGGTATTCATGATCGGCCAGGGTTTCTAGCAGGGCGGGTGTTTCCTCCGACGCGCCATTGAGCCGCCACTTGCCTTCATAGCGCGTCACCCACCGCGCGGTGGCGGGCGGAGCTTCCATGTCCACCACGTACATTCCCCAATGGTCGATCAGTTGCAGGGTGGCGTGGCCATCAACGCCCTCGGCGACCCAGTAGACGTTGATAAAGGTCCGTCCTCCCACGTTCATCGGCATTTCGACGACATGGGGCGTCTGCCCGGTCAATTCCAGGCGCAGCTTGCGATTGTATTCGGCCATAACCGGGTGCGCGGACTGCCGCAGGAAGATCACCTGCCCCCAATCGTCCGGCAAGGGGATAGCAGTCTCTGTCCAGGGTTCGTCGTCAGGATTCCAGTTTTGGCTCTGCGCCCACTCGCGCAGGCCGAGGAAGGCCAATCCGCCGCCTACCGCCAGCATGGCCAGTACCACTAGCATCACACAGGCCAGCACACCGCAGCCAATCCCTACAATCCACGGCCACCACCGCCGGGGAGATGTCGTCTGTATCCCTGCCATAGAAAACCTCCTCCATCTCAACGGCTTATTCTCCGTTGAATCCGTTCCATCCGTTGAGCCGTTTTCAAAGCAGATTTTAGACCGGGTGAGCCGATGGTCAAGCTTTTGCCTGGTGAATCGATTGCTTGAATAGCAGCCTGTGGTATAATTCCCCTCACATTGGGGCGTGGCCAAGTTGGTAAGGCAATGGACTTTGAATCCATGTATCGCACGTTCGAGTCGTGCCGCCCCAGTCTGATCTT
>JAFGSL010000637.1 GCA_016934645.1 Anaerolineae bacterium | reverse complement strand
TTGACCTCGGCCTCGTGCGTGCGACGTTCCGCCATCTCCTGCCGGTAAGGGAAGAGCACGTCCGTGACAACAGCGTCTTCCACGGTCTCACGCGCCTGCAACAACGCGGCCAAGGCGTCGGGCAGGTCAGCATCATCCAACGGGCGATAATCCCACAGCACCGCCGGGTTGAACGTCTGCAATGCGCCATCCAGGCCTTGATAGAGGCAGAAGACCCGTTTGCCGGCAACACTGCCGCTGCCATCGGCCACTGTGCCTTCGACAAACCAGAACAGTCCTTCGCGCTGCCCCTCCGGGTCGCCAAAGACCGCATAGGTCTCCGCGCCGCCGGCGAAGTCAGTGAGGATCGTCTCGGAGACAGCTTCCAGCAGCGGATGTCCCGGCGCGACGAAGTCCACGCTGCGGTGCTCGCGGGCGTACGCTTTGTCGAACGTGATACGCCGGTATTCCTCAAAGAGTCGTCCGTAGGTCGTCTTGAAGCGCGTATCCCTGTCCCATCGCCGTACATCATAGGGCACACGCGGGATCTGGTAGACGGTAGCGGATATGTCAGCGGCGGAAGCTGAAGCTTCAGCTTCGCGCCTGCGCACCTCACCACCCAGCCGCCGGAAAGCGCGCAGGAAGTAATCTTCGACGTACTCCGGCACCAGCCGGTTCTCCTCGGCGGTCAGCGTTTCGCGTTGCACACCGGTGTAGTCGATATGGCGTGTTGCCAGGCCGGTGAGGAAAGCCTCTTCCATCGTCTGACGCATCCCGGTCTCGTTCACCGCTTCAATGTGCGCCTCAATGTCCTCCATCCGGCGCTGGCTGAAGATGGCATCGCGCAGTAGCTCATCCAGGCGCGTGCCGGGCAGCATCTCGCCGATGATATCGAAGACGCGGTCGGAACCGAGTGCCTGGCGCATCTGGTCGAGTTTCTCGAAGAGCCGATCGAGAATCTGGCCCTCGCGGGTATCGCGAGCGATGAGATTCCAGATATGGACCTCGTAGTTTTGTCCGTAACGGTGGATGCGGCCCATCCGCTGTTCCAGGCGGTTGGGATTCCAGGGGATATCATAGTTGACCATCAGGGAGCAGAATTGCAGGTTGATGCCTTCACCGGCGGCCTCGGTTGCCACCATGATCTGCGCCCGGTCGCGGAAAGCGTGTTCGGCTTCGATGCGGGCGTCCATATTCATCGAGCCATCAATCGTCACCACGTCGTAACCCCACTCGCGCAGCTTGCCCAGTGGACGCTCATTTTGTCCATCGCCGGCCAGATAATCCAGGGTATCCTTGAACTCGGTGAAGATGAGGAGTTTGCGCGCTCCCAGGTTATCCAGGATGTCGTCGCGCAACGCGGCCAGCTTGCTCTCGACAGCCTGCGCGCGCACGGCTTCTGCCTGCGCGATAAGCGGCTCCAGTTCGTCGATCTCCTGTTGCACCTGTTCGATATTCTGCGCGATGGTCAGATGTTCTATCCGGGCTTCGATGTCCATCCGCTCTTCTTCGGGCAGGTCGTCGATCTCCTCCTGGGTCAGATTGCGAGCGCGCAAGTAATCCTCTTGCTCCTGGCTGATCTTCTCCGGCAGCGCCAGCAACTCCTCCAGCCTGGCCTTGCGCCGCTGGAGCGAGCGATAGACAGCGTGGGTACTTGATGTAAGTCGCCGTTGGAGGATCATCAGCGCAAATGAGATACTGCGGTGCTCCTTGGCCTGGTCGAAGTAATCCTGCACGTAGCGGGTCACACCGTTGTAGAGCTCGCGTTCGGCTTCCGTAAGCCGGAAGCGCACTGTGTGGACGTGACGCGGCGGGAAGATGGGACGACCGTCGAAATGGCGCATATCCTCTTTGAGCCGCCGCACGAAAATGGGATTATCTCCGGCTTCAATCGAAGCCTGCAATAGTTCCTTACGGGCGAAGAAGCCCGGTCGCAGCAAATCCAGGAAGAGGCGGAAGTTCTCCTCATCCCCTTTGTGCGGTGTCGCCGTAAGAAAGAGCATGTGCTCGGATTGCTGCGAAAGCACTTCTCCGGCGCGGTAGCGTTTGGTCTTTTCCACCTTGCGCTGTTTCTTGGTCTCGTACAGATAGGCGCTCATCTTGTGCGCCTCATCCACGATCACCAGGTCCCAACGCACACTGCGCAGGCTTTCGCGGATCTCATCTTGCTTGATGAAGTCGGTGGAAGCGATACAGTTGTCGTGCTCTTCCCAGGCGTTTGCCCCCCAGGTATTGTTCAACAGACCTCGATCCACAAGGACGAACGTTTCCCCGAAACGCTCCTTCATCTCCCGCTGCCACTGATACTTGAGATGCCCCGGCGCAATGATCAGTACCCGCTGCACCAGACGGCGCAGTTGTAGCTCCTTGATAATCAACCCAGCCATAATCGTCTTGCCTGCGCCGGGATCGTCGGCGATGAGGAAGCGGATGCGTGGGGATTGCAGTACATAGTGATAGACCGCCTCGATCTGGTGCGGCAACGGGTCAACCTGGGAGACGCTAACCGCCAGTTGTGGATCGAACTGGTACGCCAGACGCAGACGGTGTGCTTCGATGGTGAGGAACAGGTCTTCGGCACGCTTTGCTCGGGTCAGTGCGTGCGCATCAATAATCTCGACCTGCGCAAGCTGGTCTTCCGTGAGTTGGAGAGCCGTGAAGGTGTTATGCCCGTCGTCGAGCACCACCTCGACGCGGTAGTAGTTAACGCGTGGCGTGAAGGCTTTCACCTCAGCGGGTGCTGAGAGGAAGGGTGCTGTAATGCGTTGGCCTGGCTCGAGTTGCATCGATTTATTCCCCAAATACGATTTAAATAAAAATGCCCCCGGCGTCTTGACGCACAGGGGCGGAGCATGTTATACTATTCCCACCACGGCGGCACAAACGTCGTTGGTCATTGCCCCAGGTGCTGTCACACCGTGGGGCGTTTTATTTTTGCACTACTCCTAGTATAAGGTAACTTCTGAAAGACACAACAAACGCCCGTTAATGCGTATTGAACTAAGCGCTTCGCGCAGGGAGGCTAAGCAGATGTAGCAGTAAGAGTTTCTAGTAGTGCCGTGGTGGCCTATACTTCTACTCAAGATAGTTCAATCCTTGAGGAGGTATAGTGATGAGCGAGTTACGAGAACGGATGATAGAGGATATGCAATTGCGGGGTTTGTCGCCCACAACCCAAGTGGCGTATGTGCGCACGGTGCGACAGTTGGCGGAGTACTGGGGCAAATCACCGGAGCACATCCGCGAGACGGAATTGCGGGAGTACTTTCTGTACCTTAAGAACGAGAAACGGGCTTCGGCGAGTGGGTTCACGATTGCGCTATGTGGGATCAAGTTTTTCTATCAGTACACGCTGCGTCGCGAGTGGAAGCTGTTGGACTTGGCCCGTCCCGCCCGAGAGAAGAAGCTGCCGGTGGTGTTGAGCCGGGAAGAAGTGCGGCGGATCTTGCGGTGTGTACGGCGTCCACGGTATCAGGTGTGTCTGAGCACGATCTATGGATGCGGGTTGCGGCGGCAAGAAGGGGTGAGCTTACAAGTCCAGGACATCGATAGCGAGCGGATGCTGGTGCATGTACGGCACGGGAAAGGGGCCAAAGACCGCTACGTGCCGCTCCCAGCGGCGCTGTTGCCGCGCTTGCGGCAGTTCTGGTGCACCCACCGTCATCCGGTATGGTTGTTTCCCAGTCCCTTCCGCCCACACGACAAGCCGATGGGCGGGCGGGAAGTGCTGCGGGTCTTCAAAAGCGCCTTGCAGGAGAGCGGGGTGACCAAGGCAGCCACGGTGCACACGCTACGCCACTCGTATGCGACGCACTTGCTGGAAGCCGGGGTCAGCTTGCGCCTGATCCAAGATTACCTGGGTCACAGTTCGCCCAAAACTACGGCTCTTTATACGCATCTCACCCCTCAGACTGAGAGGGTGGCCAGTGAAGCTCTGGACGACCTCTTCCGTGACCTGTAGTGGTGACGCTGGCCGCCATCTTCCGGCACTATGGCCCGGCCTATCGCGCTCAATATGGTGAGAGGATACCGCTCAGCCACCGGCGAGCCATGCGAGCTATTGAGCAGTGTCGCACCCCGGCACTCGGTGGGCACGTTTACTACTGTGAGCGGTGTGACACCCACCATTATTACTATCACTCGTGCCGCAATCGCCACTGCCCGCAATGCCAGACGCTCAAGGGACAACAGTGGCTGGTGGATCAGCAGGCGCTGTTGCTGCCGGTGCCCTACTTCATGCTCACATTCACCTTACCGGGGGCTTTGCGGGAGGTCGCCCGCCGTCACCAACGGTTGATCTACGATTTGTTGTTTCGCACATCTGCGGCGGCTACCCAGCACCTGGCGGCTGATGAGCGCTTCGTCGGTGGGCAATTGGGCATGGTGGGGGTTCTTCACACCTGGGGACGGAATCTGAGTTATCACCCGCACGTACATTACGTGGTGCCCGGTGTGGGATGGACCCCAGACGGTCAGGTATGTCTGGCGAAGCGGAAGCACTTTCTGCTCCCGGTGAAAGCGCTATCGCGCATCTTTCGCGCCAAGTTCCGCGATGCCTTGCGTGACACAGCGTGCTGGGAGGAAATCCCTGCGGTTGTCTGGCAACAGGAGTGGGTGGTGCATTGCCAGCCGGTGGGATGTGGGTTACCTGCGCTCAAGTATCTAGCGCCGTACATCTTCCGGGTGGCGCTCAGTAACCGACGCATCGTCAAGCTGGCACGTAATAAGGTCACCTTGTATAAAATATGATCAAATAGTGGTCAAATTGGTGTTCCGGCGACAATCAGAGCAACTCAGAAAGTCTGAGCCGCTGATGAACCGGGCAAGACATGGTCTCTTTGCCGGATGCGCCAGTGACCAGCTGGCCATCACGTTTTCGAAAGGTTGTCTCCCGGTGTCCGTAGCGATCAACGTCTGACACGCACCATGTCCCTAACGGTCGGGGCGTGCGGTGGGTAGCAGCACCGCACCTGAGAGCCTGGCCGGGTGAGGACTAATTGGCCGCAAGGCTGCCGCGCGACGGACCGCCGGAACACCCGTTCATCTGCTCCTTCCTCACAGCGAAAGGAGGTTCACGATGGTTGAAACCCGCTTACAGGTCGGGATTGACTTCAGCACCCGTTGGGTCGATGTGTGCTTGCTCAATCCCGATGACGACGTCCCGGTGGCTCAGCAGCGTTTTGCGAACTCGCTGCCGGGCTATGCCGGGGTGAAGCAGTTGTTGCTCGAGACGCTAGCCACGCACAGTTACGGCGGGTGCGCGATCTCCGGCGAAGCCACGGGCATGTACTGGCTGCCGTTCTTCTTGCACCTGGCCAGCGATGCCGACCTGCAGGCCTACGACGCCGAGTTGTATCTGCTCAATCCGCGCTGGGTGACGTGGTACAAGAAGTGTTTCGCCCAGGATCACAAAACCGACCCCCGCGACGCCTACTACATCGCCCACCGCACGCGCACACAATCCCCTAGCGTGAGCTGGCAACCGGACACGGACGAGTTGGCCTTGCGTAGTTACACGCGCTATCGCTTTCACTTGGTCGAGACCCTCACCCGCGAGAAGTGCTTCGCCAGCGCCTACTTGTTCCTCAAAGCCAATCTCTACCGCCGGCTCAAGCCCTTCAGCGACGTTTTCGGCGTTACCAGCCGCGCCTTGCTCAGTGACAGCGCCACCTACGCCGACTTGACCGCCCTGCCCGTGGCCGACCTCGCCGCGCAACTGGACGCCCTCAGCCAAGGCACGCTCCCTGATCCGCTGCGCAATGCCCAACGCTTGCAGCAGGTAGCCCAAGAGAGTTTCCCCCTCGACGTCCCCTTGGCCGCAGCTGTGCAACGCATCCTCAGTGCTACCCTCGAACACATCACCTTCTTGGAAACCCAAATCGCGCAAGCCGAAGCCTGGATCGCCGCCGCCCTCACCCAGTATCCGGCCATCCGCCAACTGCAGACCATTCCCGGCTTCGGGCGTACTTGTGCCGCCGGCATTGGTGCCGAGATTGGCGCACCCGAGCGTTTCCTCAGCGGGACCAAGTGGGATGCCCGCCGTCAGCGCGATCGTCCCAAGAACCTGCGCGACGCCGAGGATGCTATCGCCAAAATCGCCGGCCTCTGGTGGCCACGCGCCCAATCCGGCGACTTCGAAGCTGAAGAACGCCGTATGGCCAAATCAGGCAATGCGTACTTGCGTTACTACCTCATCCAGGGCGCCGATCTCCTGCGCAAACACATCCCCGAATACCGCGATTTCTATGCGCGCAAGTACGCTGAAGCGACTAAACACAAGCACAAGCGGGCACTGGTCCTCACCGCCCGCAAGAGCGTTGGGTTGATTGTCGGACTGCTACACCGCAATGAACCCTACCGCTCGAAGGAGGAACGCCAGACCTAAATCGCCTTGACTGCTTGGCCAGGGCTGACAACAGACGGAGTCATTGTCGACCATAACAAGCGGTCGCTTATAGCTGTAACGCTCCCCGGTCGCAAACAATCCTCCAGGCCGAGGTCTTGTTCAACACGTCTCAAATTCTGCCAGTTAAGGTACTCTTTACCCTCCCGAGAGGGTCTTGACTTTTACCGCACTCTTTCGTTATCGGGCTACAGATACCGGGGTGCTCAAGACGTGTACCGTGCACGTTAGGGAATTCATCCGCCGCTATCTGCAACACGTGCTCCCCAGGGGGTTCGTCAAAGTGCGCTACTACGGCTTCTTGAGTTCTGGCCTGCGGCGACGATTGGCGCTGATTCGCGAGCAGTTGGTGTTATTCGTAGCCCGGCAACCCGCGGTGGGAGAAACACCAGCGGAGACTGCTAATGTCGTGACACCCGTGGCCCGTCCCGTGTTCCGCTGTCCCGCTTGCGGGCATCTATTGCGCCGCTGCGCCAGCATCCCGCCCCAAGGACGGGCTCCGCCGCTACTTCACGCTTAAGGCTAACCGACTTGAGTGTTGCAGGCCAACCGCATGGCGCGTGGCCCAGATGGCGCGTGTCTATGGCGCGCGAAATCGGTGCTTGTCCGCTCAAGGTCGTGGGCTATCACACCCGCGGGAACACAAATGGCACGTCAGATCTGGCACAAAATGGCTTTGAGGGGATGCTGGACCCGTATCGATTGTCCCTTGGGGTAATTGACGGTCAAAGCCTCTTCCTGAAATTCCATGTAGAAACCTGTTTCCACGTCCGCTGGTGATACCCGGCTTAGTTCAACATGGATTATGTGGCGGCTTCGCGCCACATGAATCCTTATCAATAACGGACATAAGGGCGCACTACAAACCTATCCGATAACAATTTTCCAAAAGTGAATATGACCACAGCGCCAATTCGCATGATAACGATACATTGTCCCATCCAGAGCTTTCCACGTTCCGTGACGATCATGTCCATTAC
>JAFGSL010000636.1 GCA_016934645.1 Anaerolineae bacterium | reverse complement strand
GCCGAGGTTTCTATACCTCGCAGACCTAACGCGCTATGGAAAGCGCGGCTACGTCGGCAATACCCCGGACTATTGAGATGATACCTTCCCGTTTATATTACGAGAAAATCGTCGATTGGTTTCGCGCATCTGGAACATCCCGCCCAAGTTTGAACAGTCCCACAGACATCATCACCCACCACACCAACCATAGCAGGCCGCTGACAGGCATCAAAATGGCAGCCAGGGACGGAGCGATGAGCAGACTGGCATGATTTGCCATTGTGGATAGCCCTCCCAGAATCCCCACGTAAGCGGTGATTTTGTTGAAAGTATCGCTGCGCAGGATAACCACAGAGACGATCAGGCCAGCCACGGCAATGAAGAAAAAGCCAGTCGTTTCCGGGGTGGCGCGGATTGGCGCGTGTATCGCCTGTCCCGCGGCTAGAAGTTGCGCGCGTTGTGCGTCCGTGGTCGCCGCCGCGTATTGCTCGCTGAGGGAAAGTATGGCTGTGACCATGTCTGCGCGCGTTGAGACAAAGAGCGCGATCCCCAAAAAAGCAACAAAAGCGGCGATAACCATTGCCGATGGGTTGTCGCGTTTGAGGGCCATGACAAGGGCCAGGAACATGATCCCCAACAGCGCAATAGAAAGAACGTCTGGAGCGTTAAGGAAAAGCAACCCCAAAATTTTATCGCGTTGGAACAAAGCAAACCATTCTGCGGGAGTGACAGGATACGCTACACCGGAGACTATGATCGCGAAAAACTCGCTCACATAGAGCGCCAACGTAATCAGTGGCGCCACGCCCCCCATCCGGTAGAGATTTTTCCAGGTGGATCTTTCTGTATGGGAGCTCATTTTTCCTCCCTTCTTGCGAGCTGGAAGAGCTTAAGCGCGATCAAAACATACCAGATCAGCCGAAACGGGGCGGAGAGGGTCGGAGGCAACCAGATAATCGCCGGCGCAAAAGCCAGAGTCACAAAGTAAGCCAGCCCAAGTCCATTGGCCAGTATCCCCGCGATGGCCGTTGCTTTGCTGAAGACAGCGCTCCGCAGCATCACAATGGAAATTATCAAGCCGGAGAGCAGCACCAGGAACAGACTCACGTACAAGCCTATTCCCCGCTGGTTGATCGCCAGCAGCGCCTCCCCGCCCGCCAGCAGCAGCGCGCGCTGCGTCTCGGTGCTCGCCGCCGCGTACTGCTCGCTGAGGGCCGCTAAAGCAAGGGCTTGATTCGAGGCCAGGGAGACCGCAATCCCGATCAGGCCAAAGACGGTGGCAATCACCAGAGCACTCCTGTTGGTTCGCCTGAGCGCGCCGTAGAGCGCGAGAAACATCAGCCCCACAAGGACATATTCGACCAGGTCAAAGACGCCCAGCAGGGTCAATCCGACAAAGCGATAGGCTTGTAGAACGGCAAACCAGTCGGGCGCACTGACCGGGAGCGTCTCGGGCATCGCAAAAACCCCAAAGCCGTTGGAAACGTCGAATTCTGCCCCCAAACTTCTCCTGAAGACGAGGGCAGCGAGCAGAGCCGCCACGCCGCCCACCCGGTAAAGTGATTTCCATGCAGCCCCGCCGGTTTCAGTGGTAGTTACATTATCCATCTATTACACCTCCTGCGCAAATAGCTTAGGATCGCCCGCATCTTGCGGGCATGCCGTCAAGATGACGGCGTTCCTCAAACATTTTCGTTCTTTGTGATGAGTCCCCACTCATGGTGACTCTTATTCTTTTGCAGCAGACACGCTCTTCATCAACCTGTAAGCCAATGGCCCAACCCAACCCTTGAACGTGCGCGCGCGCAAGGCCTGATCCAGGTCGCGAATCAAATCGTCCGCGCTTTCCAGGCCGATGCTGGCACGCACGATGCCCTCACCCGTCCACTCGCGGATGTGGCGCTTCTGCTCCTCGGTATAAAACGGCATCGCATCAATGTACATATCGGTAGGATAGTAGAACAGTAGGCTATGGGCGTGTCCCAGGGAGGTGGCATAGGAGAACAGCCGAATCTTCTCCGCCAGCGTGATAGCCGCGCCCAGGCCTCCCTTGAGGCGGAATGTCAACATCCCCCCAAAGTCGGCCATCTGCCGGGCGGCCAGCGTATGGTGCGGGTGGCTTTCCAGGCCCGGATAGAAGACCCGTTCCACCTTTGGATGGCTTTCCAGGAATTGGGCGACGCGCAGAGCGTTCTCGCAGTGCTGCTGCATCCGCTGCGGCAAGGTGATCAATCCTCGCGAGATCAACCAGGCGTTGAAGGGGCTGAGCGCGCCGCCGAGATGGACCAGCATGTCCTTACGGATGCGCTGGATATGCTTCTCGTCTCCCAGAACCGCGCCGCCGAGTGCGTCCCCATGACCGTTGAGGTACTTCGTCAGGCTGTGCAAGACAAAATCCGCGCCCAGGGTGAGGGGCTTTTGCAGGCTAGGGCCGGCCCAGGTTGAATCCACGGCCAGCGGGACCCCCGCCCCGTGCGTGATCCCGGCCAGCGCGGCGATATCCGCGATGCGCAGGATGGGATTAACCGGCGTCTCGACGTAGAGCAGCTTCGTATTGGGACGCAGCGCGGCGCGCACCTGATCCAGATCGCTTGTGTCCACCAGGCTGACCTCGATCCCGAAGCGCGGCAAGTGCAGGCCGAACAACTCGACCGAACCGGCGTAGCAGACCTCGCTGGCGATCAGGTGATCGCCGCTGCTGAACAAGGTGAAGGTCAGCGCCGACACCGCTGCCATGCCGCTGGCGGTGACGACGGCAGCTTCGGCCCCTTCCAACGCAGACAGGCGGTCTTCGAGCGCGCGCAAGGTCGGATTGCCCCAGCGCGTGTAGGCGAAGGGCGGGCGCGAGGAGTCCATCATCAGCGCGTCGAACAGCTTGACGCCGAATTTGGGCAGCTTGAAGGTCGTCGCCATGTGCAACGGCTGGCGCAGCGCGCCCGTGGCCGGGTCGGCGCTTTCGCCCGCGTGGATAGCTAGGGTCTCAAAGTCGAATTCATCCATAGGCACCTCACTACTTTTCCCGCCAGATTGCTTGCAACGCGCGATAATCCAAGAGAATGATGCCCTCTTCAATTAAATAGGTTTTCACAAATTAATAGAATTTCCTTCCCGATTACTCCATAATCGTCACAAGACCGGCTTCACCGTCAATCCATAAGCGCGCATTGTCGGGTATGGCGTCCCAATCTTCTTCTGGCAAATTCACAAAGGGTATACCACATTCACGCGCTATCTGGGTGGCATGCTGCAACTGAACCCCGCGTACGGTAATCAAGCCTTTGATCACCATGAATAGCGACAACCAATCGGGTCGCCAATATCTCGCTTTGGGGCAAACCAGAATGTGCTCACTGGTCAGCGAACTTAACAGCGCCGGATCGTCTAACGTTTCGATCTTCCTCGAAAGGCCAATCGCTCGCCCCGGCGAAAACCCGTTCCCCTGAAATGTGCTTTTCTCAGCAATGTCAGGGCGAGCATCACACGCGGCCATGTGTTCTTCTGGCGCGAGATCAGGAGATGCTCCCAAAAACGGTGGGGGTGTTAAACGCCGGTGGCTTTCATACTCGTGTTTGCGTGCTAAATACAGCTCCCGGTAACTTCGGACATCGTCAACTTTGGCGATCTCAACCAGATCCTCCACGGTCAGCAGCAAGATGTCGGTGATCGTATCCAGCAACCCTTCTTCCACCAGCGCGCTGCCGGTCTGGCGCAGCAAGTCTGCCAGGCGCGTCGAGATGACATAGTGCCAACTGCGGTCGTCCAACACCGGCGTCCAGAAATAGGTCCAGGCG
>JAFGSL010000635.1 GCA_016934645.1 Anaerolineae bacterium | reverse complement strand
GGTTGTGTTCAACACGTCTCAAATTCTGCCAGTTAAGGTACTGTTTACCCTCCCAAGAGGGTCTTGACTTTTACCGCACTCTTTCTAACATGTCACTAGGCTGACTGGTCTACATGACTCGATGCGACGGGTAGAGGCAACGAGGAAGATAGCTACTGACCTGAACATGAAAACTAAAGCGATTCCGCTGCTTTATAGGCGCAGAAAGTTTAGCAAAATGCGTTCGGGTCAGTAAAAAACAGGCACGAAATGGGCACAAGGCCCTATGCCACAGAGTTCTCCGACAAGCCGCCAGAGGCAGGGATTTGAATGGTGAACCGGGTGCCCAATCCCATCACACTCTCGGCGCGGATGGTGCCACCGTGCACCTCAACAATCTCCTTGGCAATGGCTAATCCTAATCCGGCGCCCCGTCTGCGCTGGCGCGATTTGTCTACCTGGTAAAAGCGCTCAAAGATGCGGGGCAACTCCTCGGCTGGGATGCCCTTGCCGGTATCGGTGACAGTTATCTCGACAGTATGCCCGGACCGATCTTTGGTTGCCGCTACGCGATGCGCCGCGAGCATAATCTTGCCTTCGGCGGGCGTGTGTGCGATGGCGTTATCCAGCAGATTGGTGAAGACCTGCGCCAGCCGGTCACCGTCGCCGGTGATCACCAGTTGATCGGGCACATCTAGCTCCAGGATTACCCCGACAGCCTGTGCCTGGGGGGCCAGTTTCTCGATGCAGCCGTGCAGCAACGAACCGAGTTCCACCGGCTCGTGGGCTATCTCGCTCTGCCCGGCGTCGAAGCGGGCCAGGAGCAGCAGCTCGTCCGCCATCCGGTGCATACGCTCCGCCTCCTCGTGAATGACGTGGGCTGCACGGGCTGTTGCCTCGGGTGTCGAGGCCGTACCGTCGAGCAGCGCCTGGGAAAAGCCCCGGATGGACGTGAGGGGGGTCTTGAGATCGTGAGAGACGTTGGCCACAAAGTCGCGCTGCGATTGTTGTGTCGCCTCGACCTGATCGGCCATTGTGTTGAAAGATTGGGCCAGTGCATGGACCTCGGTTGGTCCAGAGATCGGCACACGGGCGTGGGTCTCGCCACGGGCGATAGCCTCCGCTGTGCTGGCGATCTGCCGCAATGGCGCAGCAACCGAGTGGCTGAGAAAAAGTGCCAGGATGACGGACAGCACGAATGCGATCAACCCGGCCTGCAACAGGGGCGGCAGAAGGTTCTCAGCAAACCAGGCCAGCATCAGCAAACGGCCCTGTGGAGAGACAAAGGCAAATACCATGCGGCTTTCATTCTGCGTGGCTATCACCTGACCGACAAAAGCCCAGCGTTCACCGGTGGGAGCGATGAAATTCCCCCGGATACGGCCTAGTGCGGTGGGAGCGTGGGTTGTTTCCTCGATGCGTTCTCCCTCCCAGGCCCGCTCGCTGTCAAAGCGGACCATCCCCCCACTGTCCAGGAGCAAGATGTGTCCTTCCTGATCTTGGGCGATCTGTGTCAGCAGCGCCCGCAGTTGCTCTGGAGGAAGGGCCTGCAATGGGCCTGCCTGACGGAGTGACGATAGTGCCGCCCGCGTCGCCGCTTCCAGTTGTAGGAGCGTCGCACTGGTCCACAAGGGGCTGGCGCGCACGAACAAGAGCAGTCCCAGCCCAACCAATACCAGGCAGACGAGAACGACAAAGATGTAAGAGAGCAACAATCGAAAATTGAGCGAACGAAGCATAGGCCCCCTATCAACCAACCAGCTTGTACCCCACACTGAGCACTGTCTTGATCTCGGCACTGGCGTTGGCCAACTTTTTGCGCAGTTGGCCGATGTGAACGTCTACCGTGCGCGTCTCACCATAAAAGTCATAGCCCCAGGCCATCTCCAGCAGTTGCTCGCGGCTGAGGGCGATCCCCTGGTGCTCGGCCAGCGCCAACAGCAGGTCGAATTCCTTGGGACGCAGTTCTAGCGGCTGCCCGGCGACTGTGACCTCGTGGCGGGCCGAGTCTATGGTGATATCGCCAACGTGGATGGCGATCCCGGGCTGGGTAGCCCGTTTGGTTCGGCGCAGGATGGCCTTGACCCGGGCGACCAGCTCGCGTGGATTAAAGGGCTTAGTGACATAGTCGTCGGCCCCCAACTCCAGGCCCACGATTTTGTCCACGTCGTCGTCGCGGGCGGTGAGCATGATGATGGGAAGATCAGACGCGATCTTGCCGGAGCGTACCTGGCGGCAGACTTCCCAGCCATCTATCCCCGGCAGCATAAGATCGAGCACCATTAGTGCTGGGGGTTGGTGGGCGATTGTCTCCAGCGCCTCGGCTCCATCGGACGCCGATTGCACGCGAAAGCCCCCTTGCTCTAAATACATCCGTGCCAGTTCCACAATGTTGGCTTCGTCGTCTACGACCAGGATCGTTTCTCCTGCCATCGAATCTCCCCGCTGCTCTCCACCTTTTCGAAAGCCATTCTCTCAGAAGCCGCGATTTCCATATCGCGCTAACCCTGGGGTATTGTAGTCAGATTGGTCCGAATGACAAGAGATCAGATACAGAGCTATCGCATTTTAAGTTTCCCCCTTCCTGCGTGCGGGAAGGGGGGCTAGAGGAGATGGGACATATCTCGCCAAACCACAGATTGAGAAGATCAGAGGTCAAATGCAATAGCCCTTGCAGGTACCGTCGCTCAGTTTTTACAGACTTTTTACACCCGTTTAATAGAGAGTTGAGGACTGTACATTATGCTAATCATAGAGTTACTTACCAACCGCAACTACAACTATAAATTTAGGAGGTGTATGATGAAACGCTGGTTGATCGTGTGTATTGGACTTTTGTTGTTGCTGCTAGGCTGTCAAGCTGCTCTGCCCGCTAACGCCCAGACGCCGCCGGAGACGGCTGACCTGCGCCGGGAGATCCAACTGCTGAATCTAATCAACAGCCTGGATCTGACGCCCGAACAGATGCAGTTTATCCTGGACCAGGCCCGGCAGGTCCAGAAGGGCCGAGAGGCACTGAAGGCTCAGGCCGACGGGGATGAGATGCAGGCTACCCTTGAGGAGATCCGGGATACGTTGATGGCAGGGGAGAGCCTCTCGCCAGAACTCCAGGAGCGTTTCCGCGATGCCAGAGCGGAGAACGAGCGGCTGATCAAAGAACATCAGGAACAGGTGACCGGTCTGGCCCGGGAGGTCGAGGACATCCTGGAGGAAGACCAACTGGATGTCTTGGCGCAGTACGTTCCCCATGTGGTTCCACTACCGGATGTGCCACGCACCGGGCAGGCTCAGGCTGCGCTGGAGCGGCTGCGGGCCATCCCCGCCGATGTGTTTGATCTCCGCAAGGAGGCCATCGCTCGCCGGACGATGCAGGAGCTGGAGAAACGGTTCCGCACGCGCACAGCGCCCCGCGAAAGAGACCGCGAGCTGGACCGCATTCTCGAACTCGCGGAGAGGGTGCGCGATCTCTCCGATACGGAATTTGAACTGCAACAGAAGGCACTGATCGAGGAACTGTTGTCTCCCTACGAGGTCGCTCGTCCATCAGTGCGGCCCATGGTGGTGATCGCGCGGCATCTGTTGGACCCGGCCATCATCCCGCTGCTGGAGGAGAAAATCGCAAATTCGGGATCGTGAATTGTAGATGGGTGTGTTTCATTTCGGAACATCTAGGTGCAACGCACTTTTGCAGCAGAAACGACGACTTTTGCGCATATACCGGATGAATCTTGAACCAAGTGCGTTGCACCTAACGAAAGGAGGTGAATATGAACTGTTCTTGACTTTGGCTAGACGATTCTTTACTGATCCGTCCATATGAAACTAAACTATTTCGACTGTCCTGAAAGCGTATAGACGTTGAGAAAGTTATGTTTGGATCAATGATTACCTACGATCAGGAGGGACGCAAATGAACGCAAAGAGCACAATGTACAGATGGTTATCACTGGTGGTGGCGCTGGTGATGCTGCTGACTACAGCGAGTACGTCACAGGCACGGTGGTCCTACCTGGCGGTGGGACGGCGATGTTGCCGTTTACCGTCACCGTGTCGCTGTACAACGACGAGGGAATCGGCGCGCGGACTGTCGTCAGCCCCGACGGGGATTTTGACGTCGCTGTACCGAATGGCGGCTACAAAGTCTCGGTCACCCCCGAGGACCCGAGCTATATGGGGCCGGTGGTCGAGCCGATTCAGGTACCACCCAACGGCACCTACGACCTGGGAACGCTGACACTGTTGGAGAAGGACGCTCTCATCACGGGCGCCGTGACCGACGAGGGCGGCGCGGGAGTAGCCGGTATCCCGGTCTCGGCCTGGCGGCCCGGCGCGCCCGGCGGCGTGAGGGCCATCACTGGATCTGATGGTCAGTATGCGCTCTCCGTCGTGGCAGGGCGGTGGCTGGTACAGCCCTCGCCCGGCCCTGAGCAGCCCTACATCTACGCCGGTCCCGGTGCATCTGTGCCCGTCTCTTCTACCGAGGTCGTCAGCGACGTGAGTTTCTCACTCGTCACCGCCAACGCGACCATCGAGGGCATCCTGGTGGACGAAGCGGGTAACCCGGTGACCGACGTCAAGGGTTGGGCCGGGGCAACGCATGTCGTCTCGCCGACGCTGCACAACGGCGCACCTATCCGGGCGGGTGCTTTTGAAATCCACGTCCCCAGGGGCATCTACCGCGTGGCCGCTTACCTGCCGGCAGGCAGTGACTATATGTTGGCTGGCGAGAGAGCGGTGATCGTGAGCGCCGGGGCGACGACGGCCGTGACGCTGACGGTCAAGGAGAAAGACGCTCGCATCGTCGGCGCTCTGTGGGACCCGCGTGATCAACAAGTCGTCTCTGGAGTGGATGCGGGCGTCGCGGCCTGGGCCGGTGGAAACTGGGTGGGTACGGCGGTCGACCCCGGTAACGGTACGTTCACCATGACCGTGGCAGCGGGTTTGTGGCACCTGGGCTACCGTGTAGATCCGCAGTCGGATTACGTGGGACTCCTGCATCACAAGAACGTGCCCGTGGCCTCCGATCAGACGGTGCCCGTGGCCCTGCCGGTCGCCGAGCGGGATGGCCTCATCACTGGCACCATGCTGGAGCCGGATGGCACGCCGCTGGCCGGGGCCCAGGTCATCGCCGACGGGACCGGCTCAGTGGTGAACAAGCTGTGGCTTTCGACCCGTTTGGGTGAAGATGGAGGCTTCAGCCTGCGCGTGCCCTACGGCGATTATCATCTAGGCGCGACGGTCAGCGTCACCGACTCGATCAAGCTGGCGCTGCGCCGCGTGTCTGTGCCGTCCGACGGTGTCTCCGGCGGTCATGTTCTCCAGTTCCGCCAGCCCGACGCTGTCATTTCCGGCACGGTCAGCATCAGTGGCACCTCGTGCGTGACCGATACCGTCTTGATCTGGGGCTGGTCCGAAGACGATGCCTTCGTCAAGGCTCGTGTGCCGGTGACCAACTCGATAGGCTCCTACAGCTTGGACGTGGTCTCGAACACGACCTGGCACTTGGGGGCGGTTTACGAGACGTCGAGCCAGTACTGGATGACGCGGGAAGAGGTGGTCCTAGGGGCCGGTGGCACGACGCAAGACCTGGTCTTGACCGGGCCATATCCCAAGCCAGCACCGGTGGCCGTCACCTTTGATGCCTCTCAGCCCCAGCGCATTCTGCTGGCCGACGGTACGCACATCTACATCCCTGGCGGCGCGATGCCGGTGGAGGGATTGGTGACGCTGCACATCGTGCCATCGCCACGCTGCCTCACCAGCGGCACGCCAATGTCTACCGGTACGGTTACGCCTTTACCGCCGTGGACGGGGAGGGGCAGCCGATCACCGAGCACTTTAACCAGGATGTGATCATCGGCTTTGCCTATGATGATCGAGAGTTGTGGCAGCAGGGCATCGCCGAGCACTTTCTCAAGCCCGCTTACTTTTCAACAACGACGAATCAGTGGACCTTCCCGGAGAGCTATGCCGTGGACACTGAGAGCAACCGAGTGGTGATGCAGATCGACCACTTTACCGACTTTGCCCTCGTCGGCGAGCCGGGCTTTCAAGGGTTGCTTTAGCAACTGTTTTCCAAAATGGTAGGATTTAGGAGGCTCCATTATGGATTTACGGGTCGTCAAAACAAAAAGAAACATACGAGAAGTCTTTTTGGAGCTCCGTTCGGAGAGTACGCTCGAAAAGATCAAGGTGAAAAAGTTATGTGAGCTTGCTTTGATCAACAAAACGACGTTCTATAAGCACTATCAAAACATATACGCTCTTTCCGAAGAAATAGAAGATGAAACCATAGTGTCCATTATGAACAGCTTTGAACCCATAAATTCCCTGTTTGTTGATCCGGAGAGCTTTATTAAAGGACTGTATTATGCATTTAAATCCCATGAAGGTTTAATTATGACCTTATTTTCTGGCAGGATGAACATTCTGCTGGATAAGATCGAAAGCTATCTATTCACGCATTATCCGTCGCTAAGTGGCATACCTGAAAAGGAAATTTTGCTGTCATTTCTTCTCCGTGGCGCTTCCCATGTTTTGATGGAGTTTAAATATGACGAAGCCATACTGCTTGACACTGTATCCAAGATTACCCATCAGGTGATTATCTCGGTCAACGTAGAAACATGAGGTTCTACGTGATGATACCGCGCGTATCGAAGCTGTGGCTAAGGCTGCCGTTGTTCAAAAAGTTGTGTTTTTGCGTCCAGATGACCATTTTGGCCGCTGGTTGCACAAATCTTACGTTAGTAAGGCAAATTCTCTCGGAAATTCTTAGAAAAACCCTTGAAAAAACGTTCTTATTGTGCTATTATAGGGCCTATTCCAGGGAGTCTTATACAGTGAGCAAAAATGTATCCAGATAGCGAAATCCTTTTTCCACCCCGTTGCATCCAACAATTGCGCGATCTTCGTGGTCCTCAGTGGCAGTATTTAATTGAGCGGATAGCGTTTTTGCCGCACCACTATGAGGAAGTATTGGCTTTTGGCTTGATGATGATCAAGCTTGGCAGTTGCCTAACTTGTGATCTCGATAGTTATCGTGCCTCACTGGGATGCTGTACCTGCGCCCGGCGCACGGTCAGCGGTTTCAAAGGGGATGATGATGCCTTGCTTGAGCTTTACGAACGTGCCCTCGCGGATGTACAAGCCTACCTCAGCAAAGAGCAGCCGCTCTCAGTTGCATCGCTGCTCGGAGAAAAAGAGCCCTCGCCCACAGATTGGTAAATCCTTATAGGCTATGGTTCGCCGACTTTGGCCCATTCTGGCACTGCTGATACTCGCTGTGTTGGCGGGTATTGCATGGTTGTTCCCTGATCCACGCGCGCGACTTTTCTCCATCACCGGTGAGGAGCGTTTGCTTCCCCAACTGCGCGGTCTGGTGCAGTGGGTCTTCCGCTGGACCCGTCCGTTGCCCCACACGGACGACGACGTTGCCGTCGCCTATACCGACCTGCCACCGTTTGGTGTGAACACTTTCCTGGAGCAGGAAGTCGAGCCTGAAAAGCGTGCCCAATCGCTACAGATGATCGCCGATGCTGGCTTCCGCTGGATTCGCCAGTCGTTCCCCTGGTACGACATTGAAATCCATGGTAAGGGCGATTTTGAAGATCGCCGCCACGAACCTTATCGCTCCGCATGGGACAAATACGACAACATTGTCGAACTGACCGAACAGTATGGCCTGGCGATCATCGCCCGGTTGGAAGCGCCGCCAGAGTGGAGCCGCTACGATGGAACTGCGCGCGGCGCATTTGGCCCGCCTGACGATATCGCCGACTACGCCGATTACGTCAGCGCTGTGGTGGAACGGTATCGTGGACGTATCCGCTTCTACCAAATCTGGAACGAGCCGAATATCTATCCTGAATGGGGCAACCAGCCGGTCGATCCCGAAGCGTACACGGAGTTGCTTTGCCTAGCCTACACTCGTATCAAAGCTGTCGATCCCCAGGCCGTCGTCATCAGTGGTGCGATGGCCCCAACGGCGGAACTCGGTACGTGGAATCCTGCCTACGAAGGTAACAACCTGATGGACGTCATTTTCTTGCAGCGGATGTATGATGCGGGCGCGGGGGCGTGTTTCGACGTGATGGCGGTCAATGACTATATGCTCTGGTCTGGCCCCACCGATCACCGGATGCGGCCCACACAGGGCCATGTCAACTTCTCGCGCCCATTGTGGGTGCGCGACGTGATGGTCGCTAACGGCGATGCCCACAAGCCGATCTGGATCAGCGAGATGAACAGCAATGCAGCGCCTGAAGGCATCGATGCGCAGTATGGCCGGGTGACGTTGGAGCAGCAAGCGCGCTACGCCCCACTGGCTTACGAGCGCATCCAGCGCGAGTGGCCGTGGGTCGGAGTGACGACCGTCTGGTTTTTTAAGCGCGCGTCGGATGCAGAACGCGACCAACCCTTCTACTACTTCCGCATGGTCGAGCCGGATTTCACGCCGCTCCCTATCTATGAAAGTCTGTCCACGTATCTCAACACGTTAGAACCCACGCTCTACGCGGGCGTTCACCAGGAGACGAGTTGGCAGCTTGCCTATGAAGGTGATTGGGAAGAAGAATCGGACGTCAATGCTGTGCTTGGTGGCTATCGCACGACCAGAACGCCCGGTGACAGTGTCAGTCTTACGTGGGAGGGACGTGTGCTCACGCTCAATCCTGGCTTTGGTAAAGGTGTACTCCGCATTACTAGCAGCGATGGCGAAAGCCGCACCCTCGACCTGCGCGGCGAACCGGTTGTCATATCGCGCCATCTTTCCTCAAAGCGCGAAACGCTTACGTTGACTGCTATCGACGGAACCGTCTCCCTCGATGTGCTGATCATCCACTAAAAACCTGTCTGAGAATTTGTTGTTGGTGCACTAGAAACACTCGCAAGCACAATTTTCGGATAGAATCTTGCCCTTTCCCGCGTATAGGCTCGGTCGGCCTCTGACCATGTCCGCATTTGGCAGAGCTTTGTTATTCTCATCACAGTTCCCATTTTGCTTCGAGCGGACGTGGATGTGTAGCATCCGACCAGATCCGCGTCTTATGACGTATCTCGGCTTAAAACGGGGAACTGGCGTTCCCCTCGGAGCGAGAATGATAAGACCCTGCCGCATTTGGCGGCTTTTGTAGTCTTAGCGCACTTCTGTGGTATCATACAAGATACAAGAAACGCAATTCGTCATTTGCTGATTTTGTGATTCGTTCATTCGTAGATTGGAGGTAACCATGTCCAAATTTACCACGTATTTGAACACCAAGCCAGTTCTGGTTGCTGATGGCGCAACGGGCACCATGCTGCAAAAGGCCGGCCTTCCGATTGGCGCAGCGCCTGAGCGCTGGAACCTCGAGAATCCCGATGCCGTGCGCGCGCTCTACCGGGCTTATCTCGACGCCGGAGCGGATTTGATCCTGACGAACACGTTTGGCGGCGCGCCTGCGCGTCTGCAGCGGGACAACCTGCACGAGCAAGTTCACGCAGTAAACCTGGCAGCAGCGCAACTGGCCCGCGAGATCATTGGCGATCAGGCGCTGGTCATCGGCGACATCGGGCCGACCGGACAGCTTTTGGAGCCGCTCGGAACACTCTCTTACGCTGACGCTGTCAGTGGATTTGCGGCCCAGGCCGCGGCGCTGGCCGAAGGCGGTGCCGACGCGATCCTCATTGAAACGATGAGCGATCTGGGCGAAGCCACCGCGGCTATCGAAGGAACGCGACAAGTGACCGATCTGCCCATCCTGGTGACGATGAGCTTCGACACGAAAGGCCGCACGATGATGGGGGTCAAGCCGGAGAAGGCGGCGCAGACACTGTGGGCGATGGATGTCGCCGTCATCGGTGCGAACTGCGGGCGCACGTTGAGCGAGACACTGGATGCGGTCATCAAGATGCGCGCTGCTGTCCCGGACGCTATCTTGATGGCGAAACCGAACGCTGGCCTGCCGCACGCCGAGGGCGGCGATCTGGTCTACGACGTGACGCCGGAGATTATGGCCGAGTACGCGCAGCGATTCGTGGCAGAAGCAGGCGTCAAGATTTTCGGCGGATGTTGCGGCAGTACGCCGGAACATATTCGCGCGGTGGCGGCAGTGCTCAAAGCTGTCTGAACGTTCCCGTGCATCCTCACTGTCTTGTCGCAATAGCACACCATGCTATAATGAAGATGATTATTTCTTTAATCCCAAAAAGGAGGTAACACTATGCGTTACGAGATTAATGGAACTGTACTCCCCACACTGGAAGTCTATCTGAGCAACGGCGAGTCGATGTACACTGAGTCCGGTGGTATGGCCTGGATGAAGGGCAATATCGAGATGACGACAAATACCAAGGGTGGTTTGATGAAAGGGCTGGGCCGCGCGCTGGCAGGCGAGTCCCTCTTTATGACAACGTACACAAGCCACGACCCCGAAGCTTTGATTGTCTTCACGCCGGAAGCGCCCGGCAAGGTCATTGACGTCAGGCTCGAGGCCGGACAAAGCCTCATTTGCCAGAAAGACGCCTTTATGTGCGCGCAGGATTCGGTCGAGATGAAGATGCACTTCCGCAAGAGACTCGGTGCTGGTTTCTTCGGTGGCGAAGGCTTTATCCTGCAGCAGATTTCTGGCCCAGGCTTTGCATTCCTGGAAATCCCTGGCGAGGTACGCGAGTACACGTTGCAGGCCGGTGAAACGATGAAAGTGGATCCCGGTCACATTGCCTGTTTTGAACCGACCGTCCACTATGATATTTCGACGGTCAAGGGCCTCACTAACGTGCTGTTTGGTGGTGAGGGACTCTTCCTCGCCACGCTGACCGGCCCCGGGAGAATCTGGCTGCAAAGCTTGCCCCTCTCCAATCTAGCGGCTAAGCTAGCGAAGTATATGCCCACCAAGAGCAGCTAAGAGCCTTTTTATGGGTGCAACGCGCTGATCTC
>JAFGSL010000090.1 GCA_016934645.1 Anaerolineae bacterium | reverse complement strand
GGCTGGATGGCGTCGCTGCGCAGGTGGCCTTCGACTTCCCGCCCGGCGGCGTGTGGGAGACGGACGACACGGCGACTCGCCCACAGGTGGGGCAGGTGTTGTTCTTAAAGCAAAGTTATGGTACTATGCGGTATGGACATGACGTCATCTGCATTGGGCCAGGGGCGCACGCGCACGGAATGTGGGCCATGCGCGATGCCGAACTCGCACCCGACCACGTCCGCGTCCTGCTCACTTTCTTGACGCCGGTGGATGTGACATTGCACGTGCGAGTGTCTCAGGGATTGTGAAGGATGCAGGAAGCAGGATGCAAGACAACCAGCATCCAGTATCGAACACCTAACAAGGAGTACGCCTATGAAACTCTGTATGATCGGCAATCGAGGCGGCCACGACAGGCACGTGTGGGACGCCTTGCCCAATTTGCCCCACGTACAGGTAGTGGGGCTTGCGGCCGGAGCGCCGGAAGACGATATCACGCGCTGGCAACAACGCTGCGACGCGATGGGCTTCACGCCGGAGGTCTTCGACGACTACCGGCGGATGTTCGACCGGCTTCAGCCCGACATCGTGACTGTCTGCGGCCCTTTTGAGTTGCACGCCGAAATGTCGGCGGAGGCGTTGCGCCGTGGAATTCACGTCTTCTGCGAGAAGCCTGTCGCGCTCACGTTCGAGCAACTGGCGCTGGTGCGTGATGCTTACGCCGAAGCCAAGGCGCAGTTCCCCGGCTTACACCTC
The DNA here is from genome assembly GCA_016934645.1 of Anaerolineae bacterium. Next base: position 5,676 of record JAFGSL010000090.1, on the reverse strand, counting down.
GCCACGATCATGAACCTGCGTTACGATCCGCCTTTCTATACCGCGTGGCGGGCCGTACAAGAGGGTGCTATTGGTACGGTACGGCTGATCAACGCGCAGAAGTCGTACAGGTTGGGTCGCCGTGACACCTACTATCATGACCGGGAGACCTATGGTGGCACGATTCCCTGGGTCGGTGTCCACGCCTTCGACTGGATTTATTGGTACAGTGGTCAGGCCTTCACCTCCGTCTACGCGACCCATTCGACGCAGTACAACCAGGGGAACGGCGATCTGGAAGTGTCGGCGCTGTGCCACTTCACGCTTGGCGGCGAGGTTTTCGCCTCCGCTAGTCTCGACTACCTGCGCCCGCCCACGTCTCCCACGCATGGCGACGACCGCGTGCGCGTGATGGGGACCGAAGGCGCGATCGAAGTGCGCGGCGGACAAGTCTTCCTCATCAACGCCGGTACTGAGGGTGAGGCCGTGCTCCCGGTCGCCTGCGACCGGCAGATCTTCCAGGACTTCGTCGAGCACATCGAGGGCAAGGCCACGGCGATCCTCATCCCAGAAGATGTCTTCGCCGTCACCGAGGCCTGCCTGCTCGCCCGCCAATCGGCGGACGAAGGCCGCACTATTGCGTTTAGCAGCTAACGTGAGATTTGATGTTGGATGTTGGATGCTTGCTTAATTCGCTCGTTCATCCATTCGCTGATTCTTTGATTCGCTGATTCTATCATTCGCTCATTCAGGGGGATTGTTCAATGAAGAAAAAAGAAGTGACCGTCGCCATGGTGGCCCTGGGGGGCTATGGGAATTCGTATCTGGTGGAGTTGTTCAATGCCTCGGCAGAGCACAACGCCCGCTTCGTCGCCGGGATCGACCCGAATCCGGTCACCTGCCGTTTTCTGGATGCGTTCAAGGAAACCGGTGTGCCGATCTACCCCGATCTGGACAGCTTCTATGCTGCATCGTCGGCGGATTTGGTCGTCCTCTCGCCGCCGATCCACCTGCACCTGCCGTTCGTGCAGAAGGCGCTGGCGCACAAATCGCACGTCCTCTGCGAAAAACCCGTCACGGCGACGGTGCAGGATGCCTGGAAGATGGCAGAAGCGCAGCAAGCGTCGGGGAAGTTCGTCGGTATCGGCTACCAGTGGTCGTACTCGCCGGCGATTCAGGCGCTCAAACGCGATGTTATGGACGGCGTGTTGGGCCGCCCGTTGCGGCTGCGGACGAAGGTGTTCTGGCCGCGCGGGGACTCGTACTATGGGCGCAACACCTGGGCGGCGAAGCTTAGAGCGCCCAGCGGCGCGTGGATTCTTGACAGCCCGGCCCACAACGCGACGGCGCACTATCTCCACAACTGTTTCTACGTCCTTGGCGCGACGCGCGAGACGAGCGCGTGGCCCGTGGATGTCCAGGCAGAACTGTACCGCGCCAATCCTATCGAAAACTACGACACCGCCGCCATCCGCAGCCGTACTGCGGACGGCGTCGAAATCCTGTTCTACACTGCGCATCCCGTCCCCAACGTCGTCGGCCCGATCTTCAGCTACGAATTTGAGAACGCGGAGGTCACTTACGAGGCGTACAGCGAGTCCATGCAGGCCCATTTCCACGATGGCAGCGTGAAGGATTACGGTAACCCGTATGAGGGACAGATCGAGAACAAGCTGTGGCAGGCGGTGGACGCTGTGCGTACCGGTGCGCCCCTGGCGTGCAGCATCGAAGCCGCGATCCCCGAAGTGATGTGCACCAACGGCGCCCAGGAGTCGATGTGGGAGATTGCCGAGTTCCCGAAAGAGATGCGGCACGTGCGTCTGGATGTGGAAAGAGACGATCGCCTGACCTGGGTCGAAGGGCTGCAGGAGACGTTCGAAGCGTGCTACGATCAAGGCGCCTTGCCCTCCGAACTGGGCACGGTTCCCTGGGCCAAGTCCGGCGACCTGATCGACTTGCGCGATTACCGCGAGTTCCCGGCGTTCCGTTGAGAATGAGCGAATGGAGAATGAGCGAATGAACGAGCCGACAACCGGCGTCGATGACGCGCCGGTGGATGTGTCCGTAGCGCGAAAGCTGTTGGATGAACCGCTGGCGGTGCAACAGGTGGATTTGCCGGATTTCTTTCCGGCGCTGTCGCGCCGAACTGAGTTAGACGTTATGGTCGGCAATGTCACCACGCAGTGGGTAGAGGCAGGGTGTGCACTTGATGCGGCGCCTTAGGCGCGGCACGAGGATCAGGGGCATCACAGGTTACCCTAATGACGCCAAATGCTAATAGCGCATCTTGTACCAGGATACTTTGTAGCGGCAAAGGTAAAGCAAAATCATGTAGCCGAATGGAATACGGCCCAGCAAACGCTGATGTGGTCTGTGGCATTAGGGAGTAGCATTGCGCCTGATTTGGATGTCGTGCGCAACTTCCTCTTCCGAGGTTTCTTCAATCACAGCACGCTGTGGACGCACAGTATCTTCGTTTACCTGGGCTTTGCGTTGTTGTGGCTCGGTTGTCGCAAATCCCGAAAGCTCGCCTATTCTGCTATGCTTATGGGGATAATCGCTGTTGGCGGGCTGTCACACCTGGTTTTGGACCTTGTTGCTCATGGGACTCCGCTATTTTATCCGGTCTCAATGATAGGATTTGGCATCGCTCCGCAACGTGTGGTTGAGGGAGGTGTGTGGGCCTATCTCACGGATCCGATTTTCTTACTGGAGCCGCTACTGATTGGGATTGCAGTGTGCCATTGGATATGCCATCGTGAGTCTGTGCCTCTCAAAATCCGAAAGCTGCTTTCCATTGTCGTCGCATGCGGCATTCTCGCATTCGCGCTTGCATTTGTCGTATTTTTACCGGGGCTACAGCGGGCCGTTTTGCCGTTCTTGCCTGTGTAGAAGAGGGTGATTCATGATTCTCAAGGCCAGCACCAATCCCGTCGTCAACGGCCGCCGTTCCTACAAACTCGGCGGCCGTGAAATCCTCGTTCACCACGTTGTCACGCGCGAGACAACACTTGAATTATGTGAGATATTTGCATGAGCGTTCTGTTTGAAAGTCGATATGATGGAGCAACTGGCGATGTGGCAGATACGACTACGAAAATTGTCTTGATCGGCGCGGGCAGCGCGATGTTCACGCAGGGGCTGGTGGCGGATATGTTGCACTCCCCTGATCTGGGACCGTGGCAATTGGGTCTGGTGGACATCGATCTGGAGGCGTTGGCGACGGCGGAGGGGCTATGCCGCCGCATGATCGCCGCATCGGGTGCGGAGATCGCTATCGAAGCTTCCCTTGACCGGCGCGACGTGCTTCCCGGCGCGGATGTCGTCGTCACCACGATTGGCGTAGGGAAGCGCCGCGCCTGGGAGGCCGATGTCTTCATCCCGCGCAAATACGGCATTTACCAGCCCGTAGGTGACACGGTGATGCCCGGCGGGATTTCACGCGCGATGCGGATGATCCCTGCGCTGGTCGATATCGCCCGTGATGTGGCGGATGTGTGCCCAGACGCGAAGTTTTTTAACTACAGCAACCCGATGACGGCGAACTGTCATGCCATCCGCAAGGCGACCGGTGTGCCAGTGGTGGGGCTGTGCCACGGGACGTTCGACGTGAGCCGGCAACTGGCGCGGTTCGTCGGCGCGCCGCCGGAGGAGAGTTCAACGCTGTTCGCTGGACTCAACCACCTCACCTTCATCTTCGATCTGCGCTGGCAGGGCCGCGACATGTGGCCCGTGGCGCGGGAGAAGCTGGCAGCAGAGCCGGACGCGGGGTCGCGGGACGACTTTGCGGCGCACAACCCTTTCTCGTGGTCGTTTTTCGAGACTTACGGCGCGTATCCTTCCGCGAACGACCGCCACGTGACGGAATTCTTCCCGGAGCGCTTTCCCGGCGGCGCGTACTACGGCAAAACATTGGGAGTGGACGTTTACTCATTCGAGGGGACGATTGCCCACGGCGATCAGGTCTACGCGGATATGCAGGCGCAGGCGCTTGGCGCGAAACCGTTGGACGAGCGTATCTTCCACCGTACCGTTGGCGAGCACGAGCAGCTTCTCAGCATTCTGCGTGCGTTGCGCAACGACAGCCGTGAGATCTTCGCCGTCAACGTGCCTAATCGCGGCGCGGTGCCGAATCTGCCCGACGAGGCGATCCTCGAAATCCCTGCTGTTGCCACAGCAACCGGATTGCGAACGATGTCCATCCCCGACTTCTCCGATGCGCTGGCGGCGATCATATCGCGCAAACTCGCCGCCGTCGAACTCACCGTCGAAGCCGCCCTGCGTGGCGATCGCAATCTTTTCGTCGAGGCGTTGCTCGTCGATGGCGCGGTGATAGATCCTGATGTGGCGCGGGAGATGGCAGATAAACTGCTAGAGGCACAGAAGGCGTATTTGCCGCATTTTTTCGCTTGAGGAAGGGCTTATGTTAACATCTGGAACAATCTTGCAGCAAAACCGCTATCGCATCGAAGCCGTGCTAGGGCAGGGTGGGATGGGAGCGGTCTATCGCGCGTGGCATTTGGGTTTGGAGAAGTACGTCGCGGTCAAAGAGATGGTGCCGCAGCCCGGGCTTGAGGCGCAGATGTTGGACCAGTTGCGCACGCAGTTCAAGCGTGAAGCTGTCATCCTTGCGCGACTCGACCATCCTAACCTGGTACGCGTTTTGGATTCTTTCGAGGAAGAGGGGCGCGCCTACCTGGTGATGGATTTGGTGGAGGGCGAGAACCTGTCCGAGCGTATCCAGCGGGTGGGGCGGATCTCTGAAGCCGAGGTCGTGCGGTGGGCGCGGGAGTTGTTAGGGGCCTTGGCTTACTGTCATGCTCAGGGCGTTTTCCACCGCGATATTAAGCCGCACAACATCATCATCTGCGCTGATGGCCGGGCCGTGTTGGTGGACTTTGGCCTGGTCAAGCTCTGGGACCCCACCGATCCGCGTACCAAAACCGTGATGCGGGGCATTGGCACGCCGGAGTACGCCCCACCGGAGCAGTATGATACGCAAACCGGACACACGGATGGGCGCAGCGATCTCTACAGTTTGGGGGCGACGTTGTACCATGCGCTGTCCGGCGCGTCGCCGCCGACGGTCACGCAGCGTGTGGTCAACCCTGAGGTTTTGCGACCATTGCAGCAGCTTGCACCGAATCTCAATCCGCAGTTGGCGACCATAGTGATGCGGGCGCTTGAGCTGCGGCCCGCCGACCGTTTTCAAAACGCCGAGGAGATGCTGGCAGATTTGGGGGAAGGGACAGCATTTTCTTCCCCGCCAATCACCAAAACTCCAGAAACTGTAGCTGCGCCTTCTCATGGTTTGAACTCGAAGACGCAGGTAATGCCATCGGTCACAGAGCAAATGCCCCTACCATCAGAATCGGATAAGCCGCCTCAGATCGAGCAACGCAAACCGTTTTGGAAGCGCCTGAAGAAAGCGCACGTTGTCGCAATTGTCGTGAGTACGTTGATTATCCTCTGTTTGTGCATCGGTGCGCGGCTCAGGAATCGGAATGACAAACAGTCTCAACTCGCAACGGAACCTACGTCTGAGCCGCTAGAGGTCGTTGTTGAAGCCAGACTTTCGCCTGAACCAATACAGGTCGCCAAGGAGACGGAACCTTCAGTCGAGCCGGAAGTTCCACCACTGCGGATCGGTCTGGTGACAGACTTTGGCCCTGTGGATGATGGGGGATTCAATCAAGC
>JAFGSL010000634.1 GCA_016934645.1 Anaerolineae bacterium | reverse complement strand
GCCATCACCTGCTCCACTGCAAAAGTGAACGTCATTATAAACGGGATCGCGCGCTTGACAAGCCCTGACTGCTCTTTACAATGGGGGGTATGGTCAAAACACGCTGGTATCAAACACTGACGCGGGGTCAACGCCGGACATTGTTGGGGATGCTGGTCGGCCTTATCGCCGTCCTGGGATTGCTCGGTTGGAACGTATGGCGCGCCATCAGCCTGCCACAGACGCCCTCCCCACTTCCCACGCCTACGCTGAGGCCGACGTTTACGCCGTCTCTCACACCCACGCCTACGCTCACACTCACACCTTCCCCCACCCCCACAGAAACGCCGCTGCCGCCCTTCGACATCGCACAAGCCGGGATGATCGCCAGTGGAGTCTACGATGCGCGCGGGCGAATGTCGCGTTGGAGCACGCCGTTAACATTGGTGAATGACCAGATTGGGATGTCAGTCATCCTTTACCGGCTATACGACGCCTACCCACCGTCAGTGGTGGAGCTTCAACCTCATCTGCAGGCGTTGCGACTCTGGTTCTGGGATGAGCTGCGCGTCGATCCTGTGGCACAAGCCCCCGCGGTGGCCGCGCTCTACGCCTCGGATACGGAGGAGCTGTACTTGCGGCGCGACTGGCCCGGCGCGCGGGACGTGCTGGAATGGCAAATCGCCTACGGCTACGCGCGGGCAGTCCCGGATCAATACGGCGACCTGCCCCGCCTGATCGAAAACGCGGATTCACTGGATCACCGGCTGGCCCTCGCTGCCGTGGGCGACGGGGACGCGCTCTTCTCGCTGTGGCGCTATGCCGGCGCTCAACCGGGCAGCGCTCGGGCACACGCCCTCACCAATGCCATTGCCGACGCCATCACGCCGCGCTGGCGTCTTGTCACCGATCCCTTGCTGGATGATCTCGCACAGCTCTCGCTCAGGTTGGGCGACACCTTTGTGACCGATCTGTATGCCCAAGGCGGAGCGGCTGCCGTCGATGCGGCTGTGCTGCGTCCCCCGCGCTCCACGGCACAACTGCTGCATATCGAGCGCTATCTCGCCGATGACATGCCACAGGTGTTGACGCCCCTTCAGCCACAACTGGGACGCGGGTGGGTGTTGAGCAGCACCGAAACCCTCGGCGAGGCGCTGCTTCGCCTGGCGCTGCTGGAATGGAGCAGTGGCACAATCTCGGCGGGCGAGATTACGGAAAGTGTCAGCCATTGGAGCGGCGATTTGTTGCAAGTGTGGGGCGGACCGGATGGCGCCGACGCCGTCGTCTGGAAGACTGTATGGGATTCGAGCCAGAGCGCCGCGAATTTCTACGACGCGCTGGGCAAAATTATGCCGCAACCGTTTCTCTCGGATACGATCGACAGCACAACGCCCCCAGCGAAATTGTTGGGAGGCCGGTGGTGGGCGGGAACACAGGGCGCGATCAGCCTCTACCGCAGCACAGACCGGGTCTGGCTTGTGTGGGGAACAGACGCCGCCGTGGTCGAAAATCTGGCAGTCACGGCGAGATCCGCAAGATGACTTAAAAGACACCAAGGCGCGAAGTTTTCTGCGTTTTCCTTTGTGTCTTCGTGTCTTAGTGGTTTACTTTCGAGGAGAAGGCTAGATAAAAGCAAGACAAAAGACAAAAACCAAAATACGCACGGTTGCCTGGGTCGTTCTGGCAGGTGGGATGCTGTGCGCGGCATGGACGGTCTGGACGCTGACGGCGCGCTACGAGCGGCAGATGTACGTTCCAGAGGAAATTGAGGCGGTTCCACAAAAGCCGGTCGCCGTCGTTTTCGGAGCGGGCTACTGGCCAAGCGGCGCATTGAGCATGGTGCTCAAAGACCGGCTGGACGCGGCCATTGAGCTGTATCGCGCCGGGCGCGTGCAGAAGCTGCTCTTCAGCGGTGACAATCGCTTCGTCGATTACAACGAACCGGCGAAGATGCTTGAATACGCGCTCGCGCAGGGCATCCCCCGTGCCGACATCGTCCTCGACTATGCCGGTCGGCGCACCTACGACACGTGCTACCGCGCGCGCGATATCTTCCAGGTCAGCGACGTGGTGCTCATCACCCAACGCTATCACCTGCCGCGCGCGCTGAGCACCTGTGGCGGGTTGGGGCTGGATGCCGTCGGCTACATCGCGGACCGGCAGCCCTATCCACGCCGTGACCTCGCCTGGTACTGGGTCCGCGAAGCCGCAGCGCTCTGGCGCGGCTGGTGGGACATCTACATCGCCCGCACCACGCCGGTGTTGGGCGAGCCGTTGCCGATTTTTGCAGAGTGAAGAGAAATGAGTGAAGAGTGAAGAGGTGTTGCACTGGTTACTCATTACTCGTTACCAACACCATTAAGGAGCTACAATGACCATCATACACGGATTTGAACTGCTCGAAACGCGGGACATTCCCGAACTGAACACGCAGGCGAAGCGCTACCGGCACGTCGAAACGGGCGCGGAACTGCTCTCGCTGGAAAACGCCGATGAGAACAAAGTCTTTACGGTTGCCTTCCGCACCCCACCGCCGGACTCCACCGGGCTGCCGCACATTATGGAACACTCTGTGCTGTGTGGCTCGCGCAAGTATCCGGTCAAGGAGCCGTTCATCGAACTGGCGAAAGGCTCGCTCAACACCTTCCTCAACGCCTTCACCTTCAACGACAAAACAGCCTACCCCATCGCCAGCCAGAACGTGCAGGATTTCTACAACCTGATCGACGTCTACATGGACGCCGTCTTCTACCCGCGCATCACGCCAGAAATCCTCCAGCAAGAAGGCTGGCACTACGAACTGGAAAACCCAAATGATCCCCTTACCTACAAAGGCGTCGTCTTCAACGAGATGAAGGGCGCATACTCGTCGCCGGATAACCTCGTGGGGCGCTACAGCGAGCAATCGCTGTTCGACGATCACGTCTATGCTCTGGACTCCGGCGGCGATCCAGAGGTCATCCCGCAGCTCACCTACGCGCAGTTCAAGCACTTCCACGAGACCTACTACCATCCTTCCACCGCGCGCTTTTTCTTTTATGGGGACGACGATCCCGAAAAGCGGCTGCAACTCGTGCAAGAATACCTCAAGGACTTCACCGCGCGTTCAGTCGGAAGTGGCATCCCGCTGCAATCGCGCTACACTGCCCCGCGACGGCTCACCCGCCCATACCCCGTCAGCGAGGACGCCGAGTCGCCCAAAGCCTACATTACCATCAACTGGCTGCTGCCGGAAAACAACGATCCCACGCTCACGCTTGCACTGGAAATCCTGGGCCACATCCTGGTCGGCATCCCGGCATCGCCGCTGCGCAAAGCCCTCATCGATTCCGGCCTGGGTGAGGACGTCATCGGCGGCGGGTTGGACGACAGCCTGCGCCAGTTGACGTTCTCCACGGGGCTGAAGGGCGTTCGCACGCAAGACACGCCCAAAGTGGAGACGCTCATCTTCGACACACTGCGCGCCCTTGTCGCGGAGGGCATCGATCCCGACACCATCATGGCCTCCGTCAACACCACCGAGTTCCAACTGCGCGAGCAGAACTTCGGTTCGTTCCCGCGCGGGCTAGTTGTCCTGATTCGCGCGCTCACCACCTGGCTGCACGACGGCGACCCGTTCGCGCCCATCGCCTTCGAAGCGCCACTCAACGCCGTCAGGAACGGGCTGGCGGGAAATCCGCGCTATTTCGAGAGCCTCATCCAGGCGCATTTGCTCGACAATCCACACCACACCATCTTCGTACTCGAACCCGACGCCACACTCGCGCAGCACCTGGAAGAAGCGGAGCGCGAAAAGCTGGCACAAGCCCGCGCCACAATGACACCGGACGACCTGCGCACCCTCGTCGAAAACACTGCGCGGCTCAAAGCCTTGCAAGAAGCCACCGACTCGCCGGAGGCCCTGGCGACGATCCCCAGCCTCAGGTTGGCCGACCTCGACAAGGCATCCAAACCCGTCCCCACCGAAATCAGCAGCCTCGACGGCGCACAAATCGTCTACCACGACCT
>JAFGSL010000633.1 GCA_016934645.1 Anaerolineae bacterium | reverse complement strand
TTGAAAGCGCGTACCGCAGACCGGGCACGCGACGGTGGCATAGTATCTTGGTGGCATTGTTATCACTCCTTCAGGATATAGAGATTAGAAATGAGAAATTCGAGATAGGTGAAGTGGGTTCTCAATCGTATATATGTTTATACATCCAATATAATTGTATCATCTAATGGCGTTTGCGGTGTGACATCGACTTCATCGCCACGCCATAAAGCTAATCCGGTTTCCCGAGGCAGGGCTACGTAGAACGTGGCACCCTTTCCTGGGATGCTATCGACCCAACACCGCCCCCCGTGTGCCTGCATGATCGCGCGAGTGAGATATAGCCCCAATCCGGTTCCAGAAACGGCACGCGTCTCCGGGCTTTCGACCCGGTGGAAGCGGGTGAAAATGCGTTCTTGCTCTTCCAGTGGAACACCCACGCCCTCATCGCGCACCGAGATGATCACTTCGACCGTCGAGGCTTCTCCTTTGATCTCCACGACACCACCGCGCGGCGAGTATTTGATGGCATTGGAAACCAGGTTGTCGAGGACCTGCTCCAATCTCTGCGGATCGCCGCGCACAGTAGGGAAATCATCATCTAGCGTGAAATCCAGGACGAGCCGGTGCTGTGGAGCCTGGGGCGCGTAGCGTTCGACGACACGCCGGGCGATAAAGCGCAGGTCTACGTCTTCTACATCGCGGAAAGGTAACCCACCGGCTTGTAGCCGCGAAGCATCCAGTAGATCGTCTACCAGACGTGCCAGTCGATCCGACTCCTCGGTGATGGAGGTCAGCATCTCTTCGACCAGCGCCGGGTTACGGCGTGCTTCTGGTCGGCGCAACGTCTCGGCGTAGCCCTTGATGATGGAGACCGGCGTTTTTAGCTCGTGTGAGACGACGGAGATGAACGTGTCCTTGAGGACGTCGGCTTCGCGGAACCGGGTGATGTCACGCACGGTACCGATGATATTGATTAGCCGCCCGTTGCGTCCCAACAAAGGGGCATAAGTGATGCCCACCGAAACTACGCTGCCGTTGCGCCGTCTGAGTTCGCCTTCCACGTAAAGGGTGCGACCGGTGGCGGCGGCACGCCCTGTCGACGCACTTTCGCGGGCTGGCCATCCTTGCGCCAGGGCTTGTTCCAGTGTCATGTCGCCATTCTGGCGTGCCCACACGATGACGTCATCGTGCGGATGGCCTATGGCCTCACCGGCGATCCAGCCGGTGAGTGAAGCCAGGGCGCGGTTGAGACGTTCGATGCTCAGGTCGGGGCGCAAAACCATGATACCGTCCCCGCTGGATTCGAGCAGGGCATCCAGACGTCCGCGCTCTGTGACTGCCGCTTCGTACAATTGCGCGTTGTTCACCGCGATCGCGGCGTAATCGGCGAAACTCTTCAGAATCTGACGGTCGTCTGGTGAAAAGCTGAGACTGTGTGAGCGGAAGACGAAGAGCACGCCGAGAAAATCCTGGTGCGGCTCTCCTCCGGCACGACCATTGGCTGCATCGACCATCATCGGCAATGCGACGACCTGTCGCAGAAGCAAGCCGGTTTCCTCGGCAATCTGGGCGAGCTTCCCCGAGAGGTTAGGGATGGTAAAATTCTCTGCCTTGTCGACGGCCGGTATATCCTCGACCAACGGTTGAAAGGCGTCGACCAGCGCCGGCGGCAAGCCGTAGCTGGTCCAGAATGCAAATACCCCTTCCGTGTTGTACAGCGCGATCAGGCCCGACTGGCCTTGCAGCATATCGACGGCGGCTTGCAGGATCAGGCGCAGTACCGCGCGCACGTTCAGGCGTGAGATCATCGCTTGCGTGATGCTCAGGAGATAATCACGCTGGCGGATGCGATAGTCTAACAGATTAAGTGCCATTCCTGTAACCCCTAGAAGAAGGTAAAGCCTTCGGCCATTTGTAGCGCAATTTTGCTGACCGCACCCGGGAATATACCGAGGACTAAGGTTGCGCCAATCAAGACTATGATCAGGATCAGGACCACGAGATCCTCCCGGTTGCCGTCTTGGGCGGTGGACTCCTGCATTTCCACTCGGCTATCAGCCGCACCCTCTTGTGTCTCCGCCGCGCGCTCTTGCTCGGTTTCTTTCGGGAGCGGTGCGAACAGCGTGCGTGCAACGTTGATCACACCCATCATCACACCCGCACAACCCATCAGGGCTAACACAGCTTCAAACAAGCTTGTTTCAGAGATAAGGCGATAGAGCCCCCAGCGCGCAGCGAAGTTTAGTGAAAGCGGGAATCCCGCCAGTGCGATACCGCCGACGACGAAAGCAACTGCGCGCCAGGGAGCGCGCCATCCAGCGCCTTCCAATGTTGTTGCGCTGCTGGGATCGCTGTCAATGGTTCTGTCATCACCACCGCTCAAACGCTTTAACCCATCCAATCCCATTGTCATCAAACCCAAGGCCAGAGGTCGTGCCATCAGCATCATCACGAGGAGGGCTACGCCTGCGACCTGTCGCGTTCCCAATGCCATGAACATCGCACCGTTATCCACGAGGGTCGCGTATCCAATAAGGCGACCCAGGCGACGCTGTGCAGCCGCCAACGACCCACCAACAATCATCATTAGCAGGCCAACCGTGGTAAAGAGTGGGCCAAACAGGGCTTGTTGCCCCAGCCACGCGTAGGATTCCAGGTACGCCAGCAACATGAACCACACCGCGCCCATATTCACGGTGAAGAGGAAGGTGACCACGGGCGGTGAGCCATCGGTAGCTACCGTCGAAAGCCATGCCTGGAAGGGGACTGCACCGAGTAAAATCGCGAAAGATAACCCCAGAAGCACCGTCGCGCTTTGTAACAGCCCCGTGTCGTTGGGGAAGATGGCGAAGAGTTCCAACAGCAACTGGGTAATCATCAGGCCGGGCAGTGCCAGAGTAACATAGGCGATGTAACGCGCGCCACCTTTGGCGCTTCCGCCGCCGTAACGCCCGGCGACCGGTTCGTGCATCGGGAAAACGGCGAGCACAGCGGCAATCTCAACCAGTAACGCCGTGTAAACCACTTGTTTGAGCATTATCGCCCCGGCCAACATAGCAACCATCATCAATCCCGTGGGGAAGAAGTTGGAATGGGGCAGCAAGCGCCATGCGATGACAAAAAGAGCAGCCGCCGTAAAGAAAATGAACATCAGTGGCACACGATCCACTGGTTCGACGACCAACACTCGCCCTAGAATGGAAAGCGGCTCTTCAACGATGATAGTTATCCCACTGAGTGGCAATAACCTATTGAGCAAGGGTGTGGATGAGACCAATAGCCCGCCGAAAAGCGCTGTGATCGTTGCCAGCGCTGCTGTGATTGCCGTCCAACGGCGCAGCACCTGGAGCACGACAGACATCGCTAGTGGCAGAGCGATCAGCACGACAGGACCAGGGAGCGTCATTCGGCTACCTCGACCACGGCAAGGTATGAGATTGCCAGCCCGACAAGTAGGTTGACCATCACCAACAATCCAGTCACCAGCAGACCAGGGTCTTGCGCGGAGTAAAAGAGATCCAGCGCCGCCAACAGGTTGAGCACGCCGACGCCTACAATCATCACATCGTTTTCCTCTGTACCGATGAAGAGAACTGCCAGGATGATCAGAATGAAACAGGCCAGCGCCAGGTCCGTCGAGATAAATGGCAACGGGTACTTCGCCGAGGCCAGATACGCGACCACCGTCATAACGATGAGCGAGAGGATACGGAAAGGCAGGTTCGATGCCCAAAGGAGAGGGCGCTGAGCGTTTGTGCGAGCGTCGCTATCTAGTGCTTCGCTTTGTCTCTTAGCCTGCGCACGAGCGATTGCGTTAGCGTGGACGCGCGCGCTGATCAAGAATGTGCCGCAGATCAGCCACCCGACCAGAATCTTCAGCAGTGCCATCTCCGGACGCGTGTCGAAGATCCGTGCGAAAAGGATGCCAACGAAGAAGTATTGCGCGATCAAAATCAGGAACCGGATGCGCCATGCGTTGATCAAGTAGATACCTGCACCAGCGAGAAAAATCGCCCATGCTGCTGGCCCCGACAGCGTTGCGGAGATCTGGTCTAGCCAAGCGATGAAAGGGTTCATTGATTTCCCACCACCAGCAAGATCAAGAGCAGGATCAGTAGCGACCAGAGCAGCGATGCGCTTCCTTCCAGCACGTCGGCAGCGATGCGCAAAACGCTGAGCAGATTTTCGGCACCATGCCATATTGAGCGATAAAGCCACTGCAGGTCGATGAACTCCATCACCGGTTGGCTGTAGCGCACGCGTTCGCGTATTGGGTTACCCCAGCGGACTAAAACGCCTGCGCCGAACGCGCTCAATATCAAGAATCCGAACCCTAACCACGAAAATGATAGTTGCGGCCCGTTGCTTAGCGGTTCGATAAGGAAGGTGGTGGCAATCAGCGCTGCTGCAACGATACTCAGACCTGCGATCATCGCGATACGCTGCCACATGGTTGGCGGCGTCGCGGCACCGCGCGCGAAGGGGACGAGGCGCTGGATAAAGACTGCGCCGATACACCACGTGCCCGGCAGTAACGTCACACGCAGCGGCCACGGCAGTATCTCGACCAACTGCCCGTAGAGACCACCCACAGGGGAGGGCGGAGCGCCCAGGAAGAAGAGCACGGCCAGCCAAACCGGCCACGTCCACGCGATGGCGTTTCGATCACGCCCACGCCCCAAGGCCAACAATGCACCGCCAGCCGCCCATAATCCTGAGAGAAGTAACAGCATCGTCCCTGACCCAATGACACAGGCTCCGGTTACCAGTCCGATGAACAGGGCGTGCCCGGCTCCGGCAACAGTCGGTTGACGGTGGCCAGTCCAGGCCATCACGCCACGCCACAGCAATGCGAGGATGCCCCATATCGCTATCCAGTTCGGTAGGCGTTCGATCCCTGGCAATGTCAGGAGGCGGTAGAGCAAGGTGACGCCTGTCACCGGCCCCATGAAATACACCAGACTGAGTGAGCGCGTCAGGCCGAGGCCATCAGGGAACACGATCTGGAAGGGGTAGAAGCCTATACGCATCAACGCGGCCACCAATAGAAGGATTAGCATCGGTTCACTCGGCCACATAAGCCACCATAAATCGCTGACCCCGCTTTGCAGCATATACAGCGAGGCCATCCACAGGATCAGGGATGCGATACCATGTAGCGCCATACCGAAAACGACACGCTCACCGTTAGCACCAGACATCAATGCCGCGATGCCCCATGCTAGATCGAAAACCGCCCACATCGCCAATATGGTGAGTAGAGAGCCGCTCATCAGGGTCAACCATGTGAGCATTAGGACGATGAGGACGACCGTCTCTGCCAACTTGGGCGTATCTCGCTGCTCAGCCACTTCAAACCAGGCCACGCCACAGAAAACGACTGTCACAATCAGGCCGAGCCACCACACGGCGGGCGTCATGTCCAACAAAATCTGCCCGCCCAGGATTGATCCAGGCGACCAGAGCGACGGTAACCACCTTCCTTGTTGAGGCAGAATCAGCCAAAGGAAAGCGAGCAGCGTCAGCCAACCGGCATTCAAAGGTTTACGCAGAAATCGCAGTCGCGGTATCGACGCTACGCCGAGCAGCAGCCCGCCACCCAGGCCTGTGTACAGTACAAGTGGAAAAATATACGCCATATATGTCAGAACTCCAACAGATGATTCTAACACACAAAACCCCGATGACAAGCTTTAACGCTCTCCGTTTGTGGTATAATAGCGACTCGCGTGTTAATCGAAGAAGGCTCCGTAAACACTCTTTCTGCCTCTCTGCTGTGTTTAATTCAGGCGTTACTCAAGGAGTCGCCACTCAAGGAGTCGTCACTCAAGGAGTGCGTGTATGAATATCCCGCTCAAAAATTACTGGGATTTGCTCTCCCGTCATATCCGGCCGCAGATGCTGCACTTCATTATTCTGACGGTGTTGCTGCTCAGCAGTATCGGCTTGCAGGTCTTCAATCCCCAAATTATGCGCAGTTTCATCGACGCGGCGCAGACGGGCGCGGAAACGCGCGTTTTGCTGATGTCGGCTGTGCTCTACATCAGCCTGGCGCTGACGCAACAGGTGGTGGCGATCGGCGCGTCGTACTTCGGCGAAAACGTGGCGTGGACGGCGACCAATGCCCTGCGCGGCGAAATGGCGCGCCATTGCATCTACCTGGATATGACGTTCCACAATGAGATGTCGCCCGGCAAGCTGATCGAGCGCATCGACGGCGATGTGATGGAGCTTTCTAACTTCTTCTCGCAATTGGTCATCAGGATCGTCGGCAACTTGCTGCTGCTGGTCGGCATCCTCGTCGCGCTGGCGCTGGAAGATTGGCGGCTGGGCGTGGCATTTGGCCTCTTCTCGGTCCTGGCGCTCCTGGCGCTGAACGCGGTGCGCGGGCTGGCGGTACCCTTCCAGAAAGCGTTCCGTGAATCTACCTCAGAGTTGTTCGGCTATCTGGAAGAGCGGCTTTCCGGCACGGAGGACATCCGCTCCAGCGGCGCGGTGGATTTTGTGCTGCGCGGACTGTACGAACTGGCCTACACCAATATGGGTCACTGGAAGAAGACCTGGCGAATGTTTTTCGTAGTGCGCTCGGTAGGCGGTGCGCTGATGTGGCTCGGCAATGCGATGGCGTTGGTTGGTAGCTACTTTCTTATTCGGGCTGACCTTGTCACCATTGGGACGGTCTTTCTGATCGTTTACTACGTCAACCTGTTGGGCCGCCCCATCCGCGAGTTGACGCAGCAGGCTGAAAGCATCCAGAACATTGCGGCGGCTACCGAGCGGTTGGCGGAACTGCGTGCCATCTCCAGCAAGGTGAACGACGGTCCCGGTGCAGACATCGGCGGCGGCGCGCTCGCGCTCCACTTTGATGATGTATCGTTCGCCTACGCCGAAAACGAGCCGGTGTTGAAAGGCGTGGACTTCCGCCTGGAGCCGGGGAAAATCATGGGCGTGCTGGGACGCACCGGCAGCGGCAAGACGACGCTGGCACGGCTGGTCTTCCGCCTGTACGATCCGCAGCAAGGCGCGATCCGCCTGGATGGCGTGGACATCCGTGACCCGCAGCTCAAGGCGTTGCGCCAGCGTGTGGCGATGGTAACGCAGGATGTGCAGCTTTTCCAGGCCACCGTGCGCGACAATCTGACCTTCTTCGACGGTACCATCTCCGACGAGCGCATCCAGGCCGTCATCGCCCAACTGGAACTGGCAGACTGGTACAACAGCCTGCCGGAAGGGCTGGATACGAAGCTAGAGACGGGCGGGCGCGGCCTTTCGGCAGGGGAAGCGCAACTGCTGGCGTTCACCCGCGTCTTCCTGCGCGATCCGGGGCTGGTGATCCTGGACGAAGCCTCGTCGCGCCTTGACCCGGCGACGGAGCAGCTCATCGAGCGGGCGGTGGAGAAGCTGTTGCAGAACCGCACGGCGATCATCATTGCGCACCGTCTCGGCACTGTCCAACGCGCTGACGAGGTGATGATCTTGCAGGAAGGTACCGTCATCGAGCACGGCGACCGGGCGCAGTTGGCCGGAGATACAGAGTCGCGGTTCTATGGGCTGTTGCAGACGGGACTGGAAGAGGTGCTGGCGTGAGGCATTTTCACCGTTGACGATGAACGACAATAAAAAGCTGAACTATTATCTGGCTGCGTGGAATCTTTCAAATCCACAACTTCTCACGCAAACGATGACCAGTCACATTTATACTGTCACACACAATGCCGGGACAGCGGTTCTCAAACTGCTATCTTCAGCGGAGACAGAGGAGCAGCGTGGTGCGGTGGCGTTACGCTATTTCGACGGTCATGGAGCGGTGCGTCTACTGCGTTACGACGTAGGCGCGCATCTGCTGGAATACGCCGCCGGTGATGAGCTTGTAACGCTGGTCGAGCGCGGTGGGGATGAAAACGCCACACGCATCATCGCACAGGTGCTCAGGCAACTGCACGGTGTCCCTCAGGCTGCCCCACGCGCTGGTTTGGTCATGCTTGAGCGCTGGTTTGGGGCGTTATTCAACAAAGCTGCGGCGGACAGGCAAGCGGGCCGGGAGTCTATCTATACTCGCAGTGCCTCTCTCGCCGAACGGTTGCTGGCTGATCGGCGCGAGGTGCGGGTGTTGCACGGCGACATCCATCACCGCAACATCCGGCAGTCATCACGCGGCTGGCTTGCCTTTGACCCGAAAGGCGTGGTTGGCGAGCGCACTTATGACTGCGCCAACACACTCTGCAATCCGGTGATGACGGAACTCGTCCACAACGAAACCCGCTTGCTGACCAATGCTGCGATTCTTGCCGATGCGCTCGCCATCGACGTGTCGCGTGTATTGGCGTTCACTTATATGTACGCCTGCCTGAACGTGAGTTGGTGGTTACTGCGCAGCGGCACGGAAAACGCGGAAGACATTATACGATGGCATCTCGATGTCGCAGTGATTGTCGAGCCGCACATTGAGCGGTTGTGAGATAAAATCTAATGAAGGATTGAACCAATGACCGAAGAAAAACCCGACAAACTAGACGAAAAAGTTCCCACTCTGCCTACGTGGCGGGTCATTCTCGATATGATCCGCTACCGCTGGCAGTTGTGGGCAGTGAATTTGGCGTGTATGCTCGTGTTGACCGCCGGATGGCAGGTTCCGGGCTTTATTATGCGGGAGTTCTTCAACCTGCTGAGCGGTGACGCAGCGGCCGGTTGGAATATCTGGACGTTGCTCGCGGGACTCGTGGCGTGTGAGCTGGCCGTGCTGGGCGGCATTTTCGGCCTCATCAGCACCAACGTGCCCTTCTTCGCCAATACGATGACGCTACTGCGCAAGAATCTGCTCATGCACGTCCTGCGGCGGCCCGGCGCGAGCGCGCTGCCCGACTCCCCCGGCGAGGCTATCAGTCGCTTCCGGGGCGATGTGTTCGAAATTTCCCTGTTCGCGCTGTGGGTCAACGACATCCTTGGGATGGTGGCCTTCGGCGTCGTCGCCGTCGTGGCGATGGTGATCATCAACCCGACCATCGCCGGGCTGGCGATCATCCCCTTCCTGATTGTGGGCATCCTCGCCAACAGCGCCACCGAGCGCATCGAGCGCTACCGCCGCGCCAGCCGCAAAGCCGCCGGCATCGTCACCGGCTTCATCGCCGAACTCTTCGGCGCAGTGCAGGCCGTTAAGGTTGCCACATCAGAGGAAAGCGTGCTGGCGCACTTCGACCAGATCAACGAAGATCGCAAGAAGATGAGCATCAAGGACCGGCTCTTCAACACGATTTTGGGATCGCTGTTCCACAACGCAGTCAACCTGGGCACGGGTGTCATCCTGATTCTGGCCGGGCAGGCTATGCGCGCGGGAACGTTCACGGTGGGCGATTTCTCGCTCTACGTCTTCTTGCTGAGCGGGATCAGCGAGCTGACGACGTTCACCGGCCTGCTCGTGGCGCGTTACCGGCAGATCGGCGTTTCGGTGGAGCGGATGGGCCGCCTGATGGAGGGCACGCCGCCGGAGGCGCTCACGGCCTTTAGCCCGGTCTATCTCGACGGCGAGTTCCCCGACGTGGTCTACCCGGAGAAGACCCCAGCGGATCATCTGCACGCGCTGGATGTGCGTGGCTTGACCTACCGCTATCCCGACTCTGAGAACGGGATCGGGGACGTTGACTTGCACCTGGACGCGGGGACGCTTACAGTCGTTACCGGGCGCGTGGGATCGGGCAAAACGACGCTGCTGCGCGTGTTACTCGGCCTGCTGCCCCAGGACGCCGGCGAAGTTCGCTGGAACGATACGTTGGTGATGAAGCCCGACGACTGGTTCACACCGCCGCGCTGCGCGTACACGGCGCAAGTGCCGCGCCTGTTCAGTGATGTGCTGCGCAACAACATCCTCATGGGCTTGAACCGCGACGACGCGGCGGTGATGCAGGCCGTTCGCCTGGCAGTGCTGGACTACGACCTGGGCGAGTTCGAGGAAGGGCTGGATACGAAGGTCGGGCCGAAAGGTGTCAAGCTGTCCGGCGGGCAGGTGCAGCGCACGGCGGCGGCGCGGATGTTCGTTCGCGATCCCGAACTGTTGGTCTTCGATGATCTTTCCAGCGCGTTGGACGTGGAGACGGAACGCACGTTGTGGGCGCGTATCTTCGAACAGCGCGATGGCACAAACCCACCGACCTGTCTCGCCGTCTCGCACCGCAAAGTCGCATTGCGCCGCGCTGACCATATCATCGTGATGCAGGATGGGCGCATCGCTGCGCAGGGGACGCTGGACGATCTGCTGGAGACGTGTGAGGAGATGCGGCGGTTGTGGCACGGAGATGCTATGCCAGTCGCAGACAGTGCCAATTGAACGTTCCCTTTCGTGAGCAAAGTGGTGTTTTAGGAAAGGGGAAATTGCCGATGCACTTCAAACAAGGGATAATTCTGCTGGCGTTGGTCCTGCTGCTGGGCGTGTGGTTCGGGTTGCGGATGGGAAATCTGGCCTTGTCACAATCGGCGGATACCGTCATCTACGACGATGCGTTGCATTCAGGGTGGGTGGCTTCGACTTATAACGAGGCAACAGTCGACCTAAGCAATACAAGCCCGGTTTATCAAGGCGCTAACTCAATTGCCATCACTTACAACGGTGGATGGGCAGGCGTGTGGTTGGCAGACTGGAATAGCAGCCTGGATGCGAGCGGCTATGATACGCTCCGCTTCTGGATCAACGGCGGCACAGGGGACGGCTATCCTATCGTCTTCACGTTGCACTTTGATGGTAACATTGAGATTGGACAGACCGTAACGCCCGTGGCTGGTGCATGGACACAGGTCGATGTGTCCTTATTAGGCTATACTTCTCTTCAACTCTACGGTATTGAGATCTTCAATAATTCCGCGGATGCCCATCCGACGTTCTTCGTGGATCAGATCGTCTTGGTGGACACCGGGGCGACCCCCTCACCGACGCCACCGCCCACCGGCGGCCCATCGCTGAACGTGGATGTCACCGCTGACCGGCACGCGATCAGCCCCTACATCTATGGGATGAACTTTGCCGATGAAGACCTGGCGGACGAGTTGCACTTGCCTGTGCGGCGCTGGGGCGGCAATTCGACCACACGCTACAACTGGACAATCAACGTCCATAACACCGGCTCAGATTGGTACTTCGAGAACATTCCCGATGATACCGGCGAATCGGCGGATGCTTTCGTAGAGCAGGATCAGCGCACCGGCACTGAGACGGTGCTGACCCTGCCGCTTATCGGCTGGACGCCCAATCGCCGCCTGGAGAACCATCCTTTTGACTGTGCTTTCAAGGTGAGTGAGTACGGCGCTCAGGACGCAGTGGATCCGTGGGACACGGATTGCGGCAATGGACAAGTGGGTGGGGAGCCTGTCACGGGCAACGACCCGCACGACACCAGTATCGCCATCACCCAGACGTTTGCGACCAACTGGGTCGATCACCTGGTCGCCGAACACGGGATGGCGGCAAACGACGGGGTGCAGTTCTACGATCTCGACAACGAGCCGATGTTGTGGAGCCACACACACCGAGATGTCCATCCCGAGGAAACCACGGCCGTCGAACTACGCGACAAAACCTACAGCTACGCAGCGGCCATCAAAGCCGCCGATCCGTCGGCGCAGACACTTGGCCCGGTAACGTGGGGCTGGTGTGCGTATTTTTGCTCAGATGCCGGCAGTTGTTGTTCTCCGAACCCTGGCTCCACCGATCCTGATAGGGGGCGCTTTACGGAATGGTATCTGGAGCAGATGCAGGCGTATGAGACGGTGCATGGCGTGCGTTTGCTGGATTACCTGGATGTGCATTATTATCCCCAAGCCAGCGGCGTGGCGCTTTCAGAAGCAGGCGATGCCGATACCCAAGCGCTGCGTCTGCGCTCGACGCGCTCGCTGTGGGACCCCACATATCACGACGAAAGCTGGATCGAGAACACCACCGACGAACCCATCCAGATGATCCGGCGCATGCAGCAGTGGGTGGATGCCAACTATCCCGGCACCAAGCTGGCGATCACCGAATACAACTGGGGCGCACTGAATCACATCAACGGGGCGCTGGCGCAGGCGGACGTCCTGGGCATTTTTGGCCGCGAGAGGTTGGACCTGGCGACGCTGTGGAGCCCGCCTACCGATGTTCAGCCGGGTGCGTTCGCGTTCCGTATGTACCGCAACTATGATGGCCAGGGCAGCACTTTCGGTGATGTCAGTGTCCAGGCCGTCAGCGTGGATCAGGGACAACTGGCGATCTATGCCGCGCAGCGCAATTCCGACAGTGCGTTGACGCTGATGGTCATCAACAAAACCGACCAAACCCTGGTCAGTAGCCTGACCATCACCGGATTTCACTCAACGCTCGCCGTCGAAACTTATCGTTACAGCGCCGCCAATCTTGGCGCAATCGTGCGTGATCCGGATCAGACGCTTTTACTCGATGACTTCACCCGTTCGTACCCGGCCAATTCCATTACCCTATTCGTGGTCACCCCCGGCGTTCCGGTAAAATGGAATTTCTTTATCTACCTGCCCATCGTTCTGCGCACGGGATAGCTACTGACCCGAACGTATCTTGCTAAACTTTCTACGCCTACAATGCACAGGAATAGTTTAAGTTTTTCATGTTCAGGTCAGTATATTTCACAACTCTTCCCCAACCTCTTCATAACTTCTTCACAATCCTTTGGCATATTAGAGTAGTAACCGGGAAAACTTCCCAACTCTAATTCAATGGAGGTGTTGAATGATTGACAAGAAGTGGTTGGTGTTGGGTGGCATCGCCGTGATGTTCTTTATATGTATGGGGACGGCTTTCATTCCACTGGTGCTGGGGATGGAACGTCAGGTGATCTATTACCCGCCCGTGACCTCGAATGGAGATGCGCCGCTGCAATCTTACCCGGCGATGCCAATGTGGGGCAGGCACTTCGGTGGGCATGGGTTCCTGATGTTACCAATGTTAGCGTGCGCTGTCTTCCCGTTAGTGCTGCTAGCTTTTGGGGGGCTGTTTGTAGCGCGCCGTCACCGCTGGGCTGCAATGCACGCCGGGGGGCCGGGAGCGCACTGGTGGCATCATTGGCATCGTCACTGCTACTCGAAATCCCACTCCACCGCAGAAGCAGGCACTGTCGCCGACGATAAGGCGGGGCGAGAAGAAACATAAAAACAGGGGGCTTCCGAGAGAGAATGTTTTGCGGCTACGAGCATGGCTCGTAGCCGCAAAATGTTTTGACCTCTGGTGAATCAGAATTTTCTATCCCTCAATGAACGTTCCCCCTTAGGGTCTGTAAAGGTGTAAGTCCCTGAACGAAAACATGCCCCCTCCGACGCGGCTATGCGCTCTGCGTAGGCCTGCGCTTCGCGCAAGGGAGTCTTTTTTTGTGTGTTTCGTGGACGCGCAAAGCGCGTCCACGAAACACTTTTTACCTATCCCCCCTTTCCACATGGAAGGGGGGACAAAGGGGGGATGGGCCATATCAACCAAATGAGCTGGGAGTTATTCTTTTACAGACCCTAATGATATTGCGACACAATCGCAATGGAACACTAACGTTCATCTAACTGGCATAGTTTATACTGTAAATAGGGTGACTCTGTCCGTGTTGAATGGCGTCTGTATACAGCATGGTTAATTTGACTGGAGTTGTGGTATGAGATT
>JAFGSL010000632.1 GCA_016934645.1 Anaerolineae bacterium | reverse complement strand
GACGGCATTCTCGATGGTGATGATGCGTTCGTCATCGGGGATCATTTGGGCGAGCACGTTCAAGAGGCTGGTTTTCCCGCCGCCTGTGCCCCCGGATACCAGGATGTTCAGCCGGCTCTGCACGCAGGCGTGCAGAAAGGTGGTGATTTCCTCGCTGAGCGTCCCGAAGCGGATCAGGTCTTCGAGCGATAGTCGGTGTTTGGGGAATTTACGGATGGTCATCACGGGGCCGGTCAGGGAGATGGGTGGGATCACGACGTTAACCCTGGATGCATCGGACAACCGGAGATCGACCATAGGATGGCTTTCGTCAAACTGTCGCACCAATCGGGCAATGATACGGTGGATAATGCTCATCAAGTGGGCCTCGTCCCGGAAGCGATAGGGCGTGTCCTCGAACTTACCACGCCGTTCTAGGTAGATTTTCTCAGGCCCATCCACCATCACCTCGACGACCGTACCATCCGCCAGAATCGGCTCCAGGGGGCCGAGGCCGAGGGCATCGTTGATGATCGCTGCGAGGGTTTGCTGGCGTTCTGCCTCGGTTAGGGTGATGGCTTTGTCCTCCAGCACTGCCGCGAACAGGGTCTCGATGCGGGAGCGGAGTTCGTTTACGTGTTGCGCGCCGAATTCCGTCTGGCTGTAAGTGGTGATCTCCTCTTGTGCGCGCCACACGGTCTCGCCTGTGGCTTTTACCTCGCCTTTGGCGGTCTCCTCGGCCCAGTGGTGCAGCTTCTGGGAGGATGGGCGCTGAATCCCGAATTGTTTGTCGAACAGGTCGAGGGTTTCGTGAGTGCGTGCGCGCATCCCTTCCGGCCCGTCTTGGGGTAACAGTTCGAGGTACAGGCGTGCCACAACTTTGCTAAGAAGCTGTGCTTCAAGTGCTGCAAGTTCTTGCTTTTCCATCTTGTGTCTCCTTTGCTTTGGGTGATTGTAGAGGTGGTGTGCGTACCGTCTCTACACTTACCCCCATTGTATTGGTGATTGTAATCCACCGTAACAGTTGAATAACGGGACTTTACCCCAGTTATTTAACCAGGGCGCTGTACCCAACCGTGACGCAGCGCGTAGATGGCGGCTTCGGTGCGAGAGTTGACACCCAATTTGCTGTAGATGTTATCCAGGTGATAGTTCACCGTGCGCGAGCTAATGAAGAGCTGTTGGGCGATCTCCTTGTTACTCAGCCCTTCGGCTAACAGTCGGATCACATCTATCTCGCGTGGCGTCAATGTGACCGGCGTATCCACAGTGAAGGTGCACGTTACCTCGAACCAACCCTGTGAGCCGATACCGCCTTCTATGGTGCCGCCGAGTTGCGTCAAGCGCTGATAAATCTCACTGCGTCTGGCGGCCCGTTTCTCTATCGCGCCGTTGTCGGAGAAGTAGAAAGTCAAGCGCTGTTCCTGGCGCTCAAGCCGGACCGTGATTTGCGTGGCGTGCGCATCGCGGATGGCGCGTTCCAATTCGTATTGTGCGGCGCGGAAGATCGCCAACTCCACTGGTGGTGATAGTCGTTCCGGCAGGCGCTGTAGTTCCAGGTGGATGTGGACGCCATGAACGCGCATCGCCTGGCTGGTGAGGGTTTCCAGTGCGGGTTCCAATCCTAGTTTTTCCAACACACTGGGATGCAGGCTGGTCTCCAGGTCGTGGACTTGTTGGATAAGCTGACGGCTCAAGGTGGTCATCACCGAAAAGGCCATTTGGATGGTGTGATTAACGCCCAGGGATTGTTCGTAGGTTTTGGCCTGGATGAGCAAAAGGTTGAGGGTCTCGAGCACATCATGCTGCAAGAGCGTTGCCAGGCGGCGGCGTTCCGCTTCTACTGCGGTGACGGTATCGTCCAGGGCGGCATACAACAAGAGGGCATCCATCGCTGTTTGGGGACGTGGTTCACCCGCCTCCGGTATGATGACCTGCGTTCCACTTTCTGCCGTTGTGTGTGGTTTGCGGTGCGTTTTCGATGTGCTGCGCACGATGCGGTCCACCAGTGATGAAGACGCAGATGCGGGGAATGTTATGCCATCGGCTATGCCCGAACCCGGGAAATCCGCCAACACAGCTTCTGCCGATGGGTAGCGTTCGGCGGGAGATTTCGCCATTAACTTGAGCACTATTCGCTCCACATCTACGGGGATGGTGGGATGTTCGGTGCGAAGGGGGGGAATGGGCGCGTGCAGAATTTGTGACAGGGTGAGGGTTTCAGTGTCTCCTTGAAAGGGTGGGTGTCCGGCGAGTAGTTCGTACAGCACCACGCCCACGGCGTATAGGTCGGAGCGCGCGTCAGGCGGCTGTCCCTGGATCACCTCCGGTGCCAGATAATGGACGGTGCCGATCACAATGTCTGTTTCTGTGATGCGTGTTGCACCTTGGGCTATCGAGATACCGAAATCGGTGACCTTGATCTGTCCTTCCGGGGTGCGTTGCAGGTTCTCCGGTTTGATGTCACGGTGGATGATGCCTTGGGTATGCGCGTAAGCCAGCGCTTCCAGCACGTCGCGGATCGCGGCGAGGGCTTCGCCTAGGGGAAGTGATCCTGCGTGGGCTTTCGCCACATCGCGCAGATTTTGGCCTGGGATGTACTCCAGCACCATATAATGCCAATCCGATTCCTTGCCCACGTCGTAGAGCGTCATAATGTTGGGATGTGAGAGCCGGGCGACGGCGCGCGCCTCGCGCATAAAACGCTCCCCGGCTTCCGCATTGGCGATATGTTGGGGCAGGAGGAACTTGATCGCGACGTCGCGATCAAGCACCTCATCGTGGGCGCGATAGACGATGCCCATCCCGCCCTCGCCTAACCATTCCGTGAGGCGGTAGCGATTATTGAGTCGTGCGGGCGGACTTTCGTGTTTATTCATCGATTACAGCCAATCGGCGCAAAATCGCCGTAATTCTGCCAGACCGCAGCACGGCGTCCCAGTGTCCATCGCAGAAGCGTTCCCCACGCACACAGTAGGTCAACAAGGTCTTGATCTCATCCAGTGTGGCCCGCGCAATGAAGGCATCATCCGCCAAAAGCTTCCCGGCTTCTGTCGGGTTGTAGGCGTAGTCGCACCAAAACGGATCGCCGACCAACCGGAAAAATTTCCCGACATCTTCGGCGTAGATGGGGTAGGGCATCGTGATTGCGCCATCTGCCGTGGTTTCGCCTCCCGCCCACTGTGTGACGAACGACCGCCCCGGTTCCTCGAACAGCGGTAGGAACCGGAGCAGTTCGTTGATCTTCTCACGGGCGATGGTGTCTTGGTTCACTTCAGTCTTTGGTAGAGTTCGTGGTTTTTGTTGAGGGTATAGTCCATCGCTTGCTGAAAGCTCGTCTCCGGTTGTAAGAGCATACTCTCAATACTCAAGCGTATTAGTTCTTCAATAGTGATGTTGAAGTCGGAAGCCATCTCTTTCAGTCGCCCTATGCGATTATCTGGCATCGTAATCGTGATAGTTTCCATAACTCACCTCTACTACAAGTATACCGCTGTTTCGCAGAATGGCTGCGGTGGATCAGGACTGGCTTTGTCTTACATTGGATTTACACAAAGATGCCTCTTTTTCATCGCAGAGGTCGCCGAGAACGCTGAGTCATAGGCGTTGCGAGCAACGCACAAAATCTCTGCGATCTCTGCGTGCTCTGCGGTAAATTTTCACTCGTTTGCGTAAGTTCTGTTACAATGATATGGGTTTCCCCGACTCCGCCGACGCATACAGCGCCAGCACGCTGCGCAGGAAGTTGCGACTCATGCTCAGCGGGACGACGGGTTCTGCACCATCGAGGATGCAGGCTTCCATAGCCTGGACCTCGCACAGGTAGGGATCGACGGCAGGGAAGGTGAGTGTTTCCGGATCACCGTCGCGCGGGGTGAAAGTGACGTGCGTATCTTCACCGTCCGAGCTGGGTTTCCACGGGCTGTGGATGGTGAGGATGCCCGCGTCGCCGATGATCTCCGTCCCCTGGCGAAATGGCATGCGGAAGCTGGACGCGATCTGCGCCACAGAACCGCTCGCAAACCGCATCTGGCCAAGCAGCGTCACCTCGACGCCGCTCTCGCCGATGGTCTGCTGCGCCCACACTTCGACGGGCGCAGCGCCGAGCATGGCGATGACTATGCTGTTGGGATACACGCCCACGTCCCACAGCGATCCGCCCGCCAGTTCCGGGTTCAGGCGGATGTTGGTCGATTGTTCCGGCGGCAGGTAGAAGCTGAACCAACTGGTCACAAGCTGCACCTCGCCTACTTTGCCCTCGCGCACCAAGGCCTGCACTGTGCGTGTCTGTGGATGATGCAGATACATAAACGCCTCGAACACGGTGACCTTGTTGGCCTTCGCTGCCGCCTCGATCTGGTCGAGTTCGGCGAGCGTGGGTACGAGCGGTTTTTCGCACAGGACGTGCTTCCCGGCTTCGGCGGCTTTCACCGTCCATTCGCAGTGCAGCGTGTTCGGCAGTGAGATGTAGACGGCGTCGATGTTCGGGTCGGCGAGCAGCGCCTCGTAGCTGCCGTAGGCCGTGGGAATCTCCCACTCCTTGGCGTAAGCCTGCGCCTTGTCCAGATTGCGGCTGGCAACGGCGACCAGCTCGCTCCGCTCCGATTGGCAAATCGGCGGAATCAACGCCCGGTTGATCCGCGCCGTCGATAGAAGTCCCCAACGAATTTTGTCAGACATTTTTGTCTCCTTTCGGTTTTTTGGTTTATGAAGATCATACGTGCAAGGTGATTATGATGCGTGAGACGTGATGCATGATTGGCCTTTCACGCATCACGTCTTACACGTTACGTAACGCTTTTAACTGTTGTCCCTGCATAGACTTGCTCTACGCTCTCGCGCGTAACAACGCCAACACCTTCGTGCATCGCCGAGGCGGTTCCGGCAGCGACACCCCAGCGCGCTTGTTCGGCGAGGGTGAGGTCGCGCTCCAGCGCGTAGGCCAGGCCCGCGAGCAGCGCGTCGCCCGCGCCGGTGACGTTCTTCACCGG
>JAFGSL010000631.1 GCA_016934645.1 Anaerolineae bacterium | reverse complement strand
TTTTTCTTCGAGGGGCAGCCGTTGATAGCGATGCTGTCGCGCAACTGGGACTTGTATACCGGCGTCGATCCGAGCTACGAGCAGCCGCCGGACGTCGTTGCGCGCTCACGAGAATTTCTGGCGCAGGTACGGCGCGAGTACGCCGGACAACACGTCGTCGCGGTAAGCCACGGGGACGTGATCGCGTTCACCGCGCTGTGGGCTTTCGACGTCGAATTGATCCCGGCCAACAAGCACACGCTGGATGCGCACGGATTATCCGAGGGCTACCCGTCACCTGCGTCGTTGCTCACATTCACCTACGCGTCGGATGCGGACGAGCGCCCCACGATGGTCACGTATCGGCGGCCTTATGGCGAGGATTTGGCAGATCTCGGGGTCTCTCCTAAGTAGAGGTAATCGGTAGTCAATGACTGGGTTTCCCGGTTACCGATTACCAACAAGGAGTTGTTGTGCGAAGAGTGAACTTGGTATTGCTGGCGCTCTGTCTCGGAGCGATTTTGTTAGCCGGATGCCGCAAGCCGGAAGCAGGCGCGCTGCGCATCGTAGCGCTGCCCGTACTCGACGCGCTGCCGCTATACGTCGCCGAGGCAGAGGGGTACTTTGCCGCGCAAGGGATCAAGGTCGAGTTGGTCCCCGCCGCGTCTGCCGCCGAGCGCGATCAATTGTTGCAGGCCGGGCAAATCGACGGCTTTATCACCGATCTGGTGGCGCTGGCGCTGTATAACCGCGAGTCCACGCAGGTGGTCGCCGTGCGCTACGCGATGGTCCCCACGGCGGACTTCGCACAGTTCCGCATCCTGGCGGCGGCTAAATCCGGCATCGACACGGTGGAAGATTTGCGCGGCGTGCCGATTGGCGTATCAGAAGGCACGGTCATCGAGTATGTGACGCACCGGCTGCTGCAGGCCGAAGGACTGCCCACGGATGCGATTGCTACGTTGGCTGTTCCCAAAATCCCCGACCGGATGGCACTGCTCGACGCAGGAGAATTGAGCGCGGCGACGCTGCCGGAACCACTGGCGTCGCTGGCGATGCAGCAGGGCGCGATGCTGATCGTGGATGACACCCGCCACCCGGAAATCGCGTGCAGCCTCTATGCCTTTCGCAAGGAGGTCATCGACCAACAACCGCAAACCGTACGTGCGTTCCTGGCGGCTATCGACCAGGCCAGCGACGCGATCAACGCGGATAAGAGCCGTTGGAGCGATCTCCTCACCGAGAAGGGACTGGTTCCGGCCCCACTGACCGGCGCGTACACCCTGCCCGACTACCCCACCAACGCCGTCCCCACCGCAGCCCAGTTCGCCGATGCCGTCGCCTGGCTGCTAGAAACGGGGCGACTGACGACGACGCCAACGTACGAGGATTCGGTAGACGGTAGACGGTAGACGGGAAGGGAGGGGGAAAACGGGAAGCTGCTAATTCGCTGATTCTCTCATTCGCCATTCGCCATTTGCTATTTGCTATTTGCCATTCGAAAGGAGGCCATAATGTTCGGAAAAACAAAGGTTCCCGCGCCGGTTGTCGAACCAAAAGTGCTGGTGATCAACTTCGCGCCGGTGTTCCCGGATCAGGGCGGGAAACGGCTTCACGAGGTGCTGGGCTGGAACGATCCGCAGGCGCTGATGCCGCAGTACATCGCCGACATCGAGGAATGTAGCTATGGCTACGTGCGTTATCGCGTCGTGGAGACGATCGATGTGGATGCCTATCCGCTCAAGCTGGACGGCTTCCGCTATACCAACGCCACGTACCTGGCGCGCCACGAAGGAAGAGATGCCTGGCACCAGCCCGACGCGGTGGATTACGCGGCCATTTTCAAGGCGTACAGAATTCCCTGGCGCGTGATGTTGGGGGACATCGACGAAGTGTGGCTGTGGGGGTTCCCTTACGGCGGCTTCTGGGAATCCACGATGGCCGGCGGGCGACCCTACTTCTGCAATTCTGAACCCGTGCCGGGCTTTTGGGGATTCCGCACGTTCGTCACGATGGGCTTCAACTACGAGCGCGGCGTCGGCGAGATGTTGGAAGCGTTCGGCCACCGGGTCGAGTCGATTATGCGCCACGTCTACGGCTCGTGGGAGCTTGCCCCGGTCTCACAACAGACGGCGCCCCATACCTGGAACCGCTTCACGCTCTACGACAAAGTCGCGCCGGGCGAAGCGGCCTGCGGCAACGTCCACTTCGCGCCGAACAGCGAACGTGACTACGACTGGGGCAACCGCCGTATCGTGATGAGCAGCGCCGACGATTGGCTAAACTACCCCGATCTCAAAGGCGGCAAGCGACAGATGAACTGCACCCAATGGGGCAACGGCGATATCCGCGAGCATCACCGCTGGTGGCTCAAACGCATCCCCCACGCCCCGGGACGCGCCGCCGATGGCAAGCTCAACAACTGGTGGCCGTATATCGTGGACTTCAACCGGTTCCCGGAGAGCAAGAAGTGAAGCAGGATGCAGGATGCAAGAGGCAGGATGCAGGAATTAGTAAATGAACTGATTGGCTCTTCCCCCGTCTACCGTCTACCGTCTACCGTCTACCGATGTTCGAACTGCGCGATGTGACATTTGCCTATCCCGGCCAGGCTCCGGTATTCGAGCGGTTCTCGTGGCACGGGGAACGCGGGGACGTATGGGCGGTGTTGGGGCCGTCGGGGTGTGGGAAGAGCACGCTGTTGATGCTGTTGGCAGGGTTGCTGCATCCACAGTCCGGGGAGATTGTCATTGATGGCGAACACATCGTCCGTCCACGCCCGCGCACAGGATTGATTTTGCAGGAGTACGGCTTGCTGCCGTGGGCGACGGTGCAGGATAACGTGATGTTGGGGCTGCGCATCCGCCGCTTCTACGGACCGGATGGGCGGCACGTCCCCCGCGACGAGCGGTTGGACCCCGCCGAAGCGCAGGCCCGCGTTGAGCATTGGCTGGCGCGGCTGGGCATTGCGGACGTGGCGACGAAGTACCCCGGCCAGATTTCCGGCGGGCAGCGCCAGCGTGCGGCGATTGCGCGCACGCTCGTGCTTGACCCCGACCTGGTGCTGATGGACGAACCGTTCTCCGCGCTTGACGCCCCCACCCGCGAGAGCTTGCAAGCGCTGACGTTGTCGCTATGCGAAGAGACGGGCGTGACCGTGGTGCTCGTCACGCATAACATTGAGGAGGCGGCGTTTGTGGGACAGAAGGTATTGCTGTTGAGTGAGCCGCCAAATCGGGAACCCAATGTCTTGGAGAATGTGCATAATGCTCGTGTCGAGTATCGTCATTCTGAAGCTGATCAAAATGCGTGCCTGACACTTCGCAGTCGCATGGGTGAACGATGAAGAAAAACGTCCTGCTGGTAATTCTGGCCGTCCTGCTTTTGGGATCCATTGCCTTGAATGTGCTCTTGTTTCGACGCGGGCAACAGTACTATTCGTTGTTGAATGCCGTCAAGCTCGACCCTATCGGTCTGGATTGGTATGGATCGAGTGATATGCCTCGTGATACAGATCAACGTCGTGTAGTCTTTTTTGGCGATTCGCGAGCCTACAGTTGGCCTGCTATACCAGAGCTAAAGACGTATCAATTTGTCAATCGCGGCATCGGCAATGAAACTTCTGCCCAGGCGCTTGAACGATTCGATGCACACGTTGCGCCTTTGAATCCCGACATTGTGATTATCCAGGTAGGCGTCAACGATCTGAAGACGATTCCACTCTTTCCAGAGCAAAAAGCGAGTATCACGGCCAACTGCAAAGCCAATATCGCTGCGATTGTCGCC
>JAFGSL010000630.1 GCA_016934645.1 Anaerolineae bacterium | reverse complement strand
GAATGCCGGAAGGTCAGTACCATCTGGCCGAAGCCACGCTCTATCTGGCGACAGCACATAAGTCCAACAGTACCGGCGCGTACTGGGAGGCGCTGAAATATCTCGAAGAACACGGCTACGAGCCGCCGCCCGCTTATCTGCGGGATCAAAAGACCCTGCTCAAGAACGAGCGAGGCCAAATCCCGGCCTACAAATATCCGCACGATTATCCCAATGGATGGGTAGCGCAGCGCTATCTGCCTGAGGGCGTCCCGGGCGGCTGGTATCGTCCCAAGGGACATGGTTACGAACAACGCATCGTAGAATTCCTGAACAAGCGGAAACCGAACAAGTAGGCAAGCAACTGGAGCAACTATGAAAGACCCGATTACGACACGCACAACGCACATCCTGGCACAATCAACGCACATTCTGGTTCCATTGGAAGACCTCTACGAAGACCTGGTGGATGAAGGGTTAATGGCGTGGATTAACCCGGAGATGTTTGAATACCTCATCGCCTCCGACGAGACCTTTGAAATTATCGAGGGCCTGGAGGAGTTGGAGATGCTTACTCCCCTTATGCGGGCCGAGTTAAAAGTGCAGGGCTTTTGGAGCGGGCCACTGGTGATGTTACGCCAGTGGACAGCTTTCCCGTCCCTGGTTCTGGAAGACTTACTTACGCATCTGCAGGATATGAGCAGCGCTTTGGAGACGGCGTGGCAGATGCGCTCTCCCGACGATCCTGTGACTGAGGCAGAATTGCTCAACATGTTGTTGATGAGCGATATGTTAGCGCGCGAGATCAGCGGCGCGCTGCACGTGTATATGGAATCTGAAGAAACCGATGCACAAGAGCCATCCGCTGGTAACGGTGCGGCGAACTTATAAGACGCCGTCGAAAAGAACTCACTCCTGGTCTGAGCGTGGTATGCGCGCAGCACGGCTGATCGCGGCAGTGCTATTGCTGCTTTGCGCGTGCTCAGGGCCACGCTCTAACCCCCTCAAGCGGATTCAGTCCGCAGGCACACTGCGCGTGGCCTTCGATCCCTCCTTCCCGCCCTTCGAGTTTGTAGACGGTTCGGGCCAGGTAACTGGGCTGGATGTCGATCTGGCGCGGGCCATCGCGGCACGACTCGGCGTGGATGCGCATTTCGTCACCACTGGCTAC
Organism: Anaerolineae bacterium; assembly: GCA_016934645.1. Next base: position 4,686 of record JAFGSL010000630.1, on the reverse strand, counting down.
GATGCCCTGTACGACGCGCTCACTGTAGGCCGCGCCGATGTGATCATTTCTGCCCTATATCCCGATCCTACTCGCATGCAAGCATTCGCTTTCAGTTCCAGCTATTTCAACGCGGGCGAGGTGCTTGTAGTCCCAGAAGACTCGTCCATTACCGGCGTACCCGATCTGGCAGGCAAACAAGTAGCCATGGTCTTCGGCACGGAAGCGCATATGGTCGCGCTGCAATGGGAAAAGACGATGCCCACGCCCCCAGTTCTGATGATTGGCGACGCACCGGAAACCATCACCTCCGTGCTCGCGGCCGGGATTGTGGACGCAGTCATCCTCGACAACGTGACTGCGCAGATGGCGTTGGGCGACACACCGGGCTTACGTGTGCTGACCCCGTCCGTTACCGACGAACCCTACACCATCGCCGCACGCAAAGAAGATGCCAAACTTCTCGAAGCTATCAGCGCTATCCTCAATGAAATGGAGGCCAGCGGCGAACTCGATGCACTGATCCAGCGTTGGATGCAGTAACAAGTCTATTGACAATCACCCTTGCCTGGGTACAATGCCTTCTGGTTTGGTAAAGGGGGAGACACCCAACAATGGCGTGAGAAATAGCTTCACGCATCACGTATCATAGTTTGCATCCATCAAATCCGTTGAGTCTGAAGGAGAAGTATGGCCAAGGTATACGTTTCTGATCATCCACTGGTGAAGCATAAATTGACCTATCTACGCAGTATAGATACCGATCCCAAGAAGTTCCGCGAGTTGATCCGTGAAATCACGCTGCTGTTGGCCTACGAGGCTACCAGGGATCTGGAAATTGCCCCCGCTGAGGTGGAGACACCGCTGACCACAACGGCAGGTTACAAACTCAAAGAACCCATCGGCTTGATCCCCATCCTGCGTTCCGGCCTGGGAATGGTAGAGGGGATCTGGGAGATGATCCCGTCGGCGGAAGTCTGGCACATCGGCCTCTTCCGCGACGAGCAAACACTGCGCCCCGTAGCCTACTACAACCGGCTGCCGATCCACCCCACGGTGTCCGTGTGCCTGATTCTGGATCCGATGCTGGCAACCGGCGGGTCGGCAGTGAAAACGGTAGAGATTTTGAAGGCATGGGGCGCCCGTCGCATCAAGTTCATGGGACTGATTGCCGCGCCAGAAGGCATTGAGACGCTTACCTCGCAGCATCCTGACGTGGATATTTACGTCGCATCGGTGGACGAACGCCTGAACGAGATTGGCTACATCGTACCGGGATTGGGGGATGCCGGAGACCGGCAGTTTGGTACTGGCTAAGGAGCGACCGTGAACTTTACGGGACAGTATGCGCTGACTGTGCTGACGGGTTTTGGCCTCGCGTTGCTTATCACGCCATTGGGCGGATGGCTAGGTCGACGTTGGCACATCGTCGCATTACCGGACAAAAGGCGACGGCACGGTGGTGCGGTCTCCAAGCTCGGTGGTCTTGGGCTTGCAACGGGGTTCTTCGGCGCGTTGCTCTTCTCGCGGATCAATGCCATCCCCACCGCCGATCCTAACGAAGCCCGTCGCCTTTGGGGGTTGATCATCGGTGCGGTGGTCATGTTCATCGTGGGCGTGATCGATGACCGGTATGATCTGCCGCCTTGGGCACAATACAGCGGCTACGCTCTGTCCGCCGGGATCGCCGTCGGCACGCTCATCATCCTGGAACGCTTCAACAATCCGTTGACCAACGGGCTGGTCGTTCTGCCCGCCCTGCTGTATATCCCCCTCACGCTGTTTTGGATGACCGGCATGATCGTCACCGTCAACTGGCTGGATGGACTGGACGGGTTGGTCGCAGGCGTCGCAGCGATTCTGGCAGCGGTGTTAAGCCTTCACATGTTCCGCTCCGAACAGTATAGCGTAATTCCTCAAGCGCTAGCACTGCTTGGCGCGTCTTTGGGGTTTCTGGTCTACAACATCGCTCCGGCGCGCGTCTTTATGGGCAGCAATGGCGCTTTTATGGTGGGCTATCTACTCGGTGCACTTGGCCTGATCGCTGGAGGACGCGTTGCGACCGTGCTGCTGGTGATGGGCATCCCTATCGTCGACGTGGCATGGACGATCTTGGATCGCTGGCGACACGGAGCAAGTCCCTTTCGTGGAGATCGCCGTCACCTCCATTTCCGCTTGCAGGATGCCGGATATTCAACTCGCGCCATCGTTTCTGGCTACTGGGGATTTTGCGCAATTGCCGGAACGCTGGGACTGACACTGGCCTCGCGCCTCTATAAACTGGTTGCTCTGGCGTTGCTAGGAGGGTTGACGTTGGCCTTATTGTTGTATCTCAGCCGAAAGGATGCCGTATGATCCGCCTGCGCTGGATTCTGCTCGCCAGCCTGGTCACCATTATCTTGGCGGCCTGCACCACGTCGACGCCAATGCTGTCACCGTCACCGTCACCGTCACCGTTCCCATCCCCCACCCTTGCCACACCCACACCGATGGCAACACCAATAGCGACGACCGTCCCCACATGGACGCCGGAACCCACGCCACATCCCCAGCAGCTTGTGGTGTGTGCGACTGAGCCGACTTACGCCAGCCCATTTGCGCCCTCGCAATCCGCTTACGACCTGCTGGCGCTGTTCTACGAGGAACCGCTGGAGCGTGTGGGTTATCGCTGGGAAGCGCGCCTGGTAGAGCGCGTACCTTCTGTGGAAACCGGCGACGTGATCACGCGCGCGGTCTCCGTCCCACCCGGCGCGCGCTACGTCGACACCACGGGCGCGATTCAGACGAACGAGAGCGAGGAGACGCTGCAACTACCCCAACTCGTCGTCACCTTTACCCTCAGAACCGATGCGAAGTGGTCCGATGGCACATCCCTGACAACAGATGACATTATCCTGGGATATTACCTGGCGCAATCGCCGGAAACCTTTGGGCGCTGGCGGGATTTGGTCGAGCGCACGGCCAGCTTTGTCGCCGTGAATCGCCACATCGCACGCTGGGAAGGCATTCCCGGCTATCTCAGCACCGACTATCCCGGCTTCCTCTTCCCGCCCCAACCCGCGCACCGTTGGGAGGACAAAGGGTTGGCACAAGTCCTTGCTGATCGCACGCCACCTGCGACCGGCCCCTTTCGTATCGTCGCGTGGGAGGCCGGGCGCGAGGTGCGGCTCGAACCCAATCCCTACTATAGCGGCACCCCACCCACGTTGGAAACCATCATTTTCCGCTTCCCCAAGCTGGATCCCAGTTCGTGGGGCGAATTACTACTCGCCGGACAATGCGATGTACTCCTGCCCGATCCAGTGATGTCCACCGACTGGCAGACGTGGATGTTCTTACTTGGGCAAGGCCAGGCGATGATCTGGGCCGACGTCAACCCCGTAGTGATACGGCTCGACTTCAACCTGCAACCGGAAAAAGAGTTGCTCTCCCCACTGCACGATCCGCAGGTCCGCCACGCTCTGGTGCAGTGTATCGACCGCACCGCGCTAAGCGAGGCGCTTTCTGGGGAAGCGTTCGTGCCCGCCAGCGGCTTTATCCCACCGGGGCATCCAGCCTACGACCCGAACGTCGCAGAACTGACCGCTTACGATCCCATCGCGGCGCAGACGTTGTTGGATGAGATCGGCTGGCGCGACGAGGATGGCAACGGCATCCGCGAGGCGCACGATGTGCCGGAATTTGCCGACGACACGCCGCTAAGCCTGACGCTACATCTAGGACCGCAGTATTTCGTCACGGCGGCACATATCGCGGCCGATCTGGAAACATGTAGCATCGGCGTACAGTCCAAACCAACCGAACCCCAGCTTTTCTACGCCAATGACGCCGTCAGCCCCCTCTTTGGGCGCACCTATGAAATGGCGCTATTCGGCTGGCGCGCCGAACTGCCGCAAGTGTGCGGGGGTTGGCTCTCCACCCGGGTTCCTTCCGAAGACACAAACTGGGTTGGCGAAAACTTCAGCGGCTATGTCTCAGAGGCGTATGATGCAGCCTGCCAGCGCGCGCTGACGTCCATCGATATCGACGAACAAGACACAGCGCTGCAAGAAGCCGATGCCTTGCTGCTCGAGGATCTCCCCACCGTCTTCCTCACCTGGCGGCCCTTCTGGTTTATCGCGCGCCCCCAGGTTCGTGGCCTCCGTCCCGATGGCAGCGCCTACAGCACGCTTTGGAACAGCGAGGAGCTTTACATCGCGGTGGAGGAGTGAGCAAAAGGCCAGGCTCCCTTCTTACAACTCAGCCATGATACTGTCCGCCGACATCACCTTTCCATACGAGCCATTGAGGGCTGCCAGGAATGCCGTATGCACGTCCAACGCCGAAACGACCCTGTCGTTGAATCGCAAGCTGCGGGTGGCGCACGCATCTTGCGCGATCAGACATGCATAGCCATAATCGGCTGCGGCTCTGGTCGTGGCATCCACACACATAAAAGAAGTCCAACAATCGCCCGGCGACCTGGCCTGCCTGTTCGCTGCCTTCTAGTTCCATTTTCCCGTGTGCAAAATAGTCGTTTTGATTGTCAACAAGAATCAAACCAACGGACATAATGCACTCCTCAATACGTTTTTACTACCTCAACTGGCTATCAACATCAGGACCCCAAGAATAGATAACAGGAAATTGCCAATCAGATGCGCGACCAGCGGCGGCCAGATGCTTTTGCTTCGATAGCAAATAAACGCAAACAGGAGACTTGCAACG
>JAFGSL010000629.1 GCA_016934645.1 Anaerolineae bacterium | reverse complement strand
TTCCCGTTGGAGAAGAAGCTGGACAGTAGTTTCAACCTGCGCCAGTGGCTGTATGATCATCGCGAAGCCCGGATGGTCCTCATCGACCTGCACTGGTATGAGCATAGTTACGGCGCGATCAATGTTGCGCAAATTGTGAAGCAAGTTTTGCCGGATGCCTGGGTCATCCTCGGCGGCTTGACCTCGTCTGCCTTCGCCGGTGAGATCATCAGAGACATCCCGGTGGTCGATTTTGTCATCCGGGGCGATGCTGAACGCCCCCTGTTGGCCCTGGCCCAGGCGCTGATGAGTGTAGAACGGGGCGTTCTGCCTGATCTCTCCGTCATCCCTAATTTGACGTACCGTCTCCAAGGGGAGGTCGTGGAGAATCCTCGGACGTATTGTGCGCGGCCTGAGGACTTCGCGGATTTCAATTTCATCGATCTGGATTGGTTGGCGCACCAGGATGAATACTTTGTCCACGAGTATCTGGTCATCGATATGGAGCTGGCGCACCAGGCCCGCCAAGGTGCGGACATCAGCAAGTACCGGGGCCGCTGGATCACGACGGCGCGCGGATGCGATTTCGAGTGCTCCTATTGTGGGGGCGCGCGGAGCGCGCACAAGGCGATTGCCGGACGGGAAGGCATTGTGCCCGTCCCGGTGGAGACGGTTGTGAACGAGATCAAGCAATTGATCGAGCATCAAGCGATTCAGGTGTGCTTTTCCTATGACCTCGCTGCGATGGGCGATCATTATTGGCGCTCGCTCTTCCGCGCAATACGCAAGGAGGGCATCAAAATCGGCCTCTATAACGAGTTCTTCCAACTTCCCCCTTCGGGTTTCATGAAGGATTTTGTCCGCACGGCGGATATGCAACACTCCAGTGTGGCGCTGAATCCCTATTCCGGTTCGGAGCGGGTTCGCCGTCTGAATGGGAAACGCTACAACGATGCGCAGTTGCTCAACGCGCTCGATGAAGTCAACCTCTATAACGTTCCCATCATTGTCTACTTCTCGCTGAACCTGCCGGGCGAGGATGAGGAAGTCATACAACAGACTGTCAAGCTGGCGCAGACCGTCTACGATACGTATCCACATTCCAAGCTGAAGATTCTGAACTCATGCCACACGGTTGAGCCGCTGTCGCCGATGACACAGCGACCTGAGCCTTACGGCGTCGAAATCAAGTGGCACACTTTCAAAGACTGGTACGAGTATTGCCGGAACACGCAGTTGCAGTTGCCGGGTGCTCGTACGGGCGAGTGGCGGGGGTTCGACCTTCTGCCGCCAGCGAATCGCTCTGTCGAAGCGATGGCCGACGCATGGGATGCAGCGGCTAGCGGGCGCGAGGATGTCTGGTGGCCGATTCCTCCAAGTTGGTAAAGGTACGCCGATGAGAAATGTGTGACCGGCCAGCCGTCAGGGTCTTATCATTCTTGCGTTAAGGGGGATCGTCAGATCCCCGTTTTACGCCGAAACGAGCCATAAGACGCGGATCTGGCGATCCGCTCGAAGCAAAAATAAAGGAAGCGTAGCGAGAATGACAAATCCCTGGACCAGCCGTTGGGCAATTGGACATTATTGCCTATAATCTGTTTCATCCATTGCTGAAATGGTAGCGCGGACGTCTCCGCCCGCGCTACGTTCGCTATTCGCGATTCTCAAAGGAGGGTGACAGATGGAAAATCCACTACTCCACAATGCGATTGAAAGCGCCAAGCTGGGGTTCTACGATGATGCGCGCGGGCTGCTGCTGCAAGTCATCCGCCAGGATCCGAATAATGTACTGGCCTGGCTGTGGCTGGCGCAGACGCTCGACGAACCAAAGCGGCAGGCGGATTGCTTGAGTCAGGCGCTGCGGATCGAGCCGGACAATCCGGACGCGCTGGCGGCTGTGGAAGCCTTGCGTACCGGGATGCCTTTGCCTGAGCCGGGTGGGGGTATCGTCGAGGAACCCGAACCTGAGTTCATTGAGCCGGATGATATGCTCAACTGGGGGATGTTGTATACCGAGGAGACGGAAGCCGCGCCTGAGGAAGAGCCTGATCTTTTTGCACCCGCTGATATCTCTGATTGGGGCGAGTTGTACACTGAGGAGCCGGAATCGGCGCCTCAAGCCGAGCCTGAATCCTATACGGACGACGATATGTTTGGCTGGGGCGATTTGTTCGCCGAAGAACCAAAACCGGAAATACCGCTTGTTGAGGAGTCTGCACCAGTCGAAGCTCCGTCACAGTCAATGTCATTTATCGGGTTAGAGGAGGAAGAACCCCCACCTGAACCAGAACCGGCTGGGCTGGAGAGCTCGCCTGAGCCGGAAGAGAGCTTCCTCCAAAGAGCACGCCGGCTGCGTACACAGGGTTTTACGCCAGCGGCTGGACCGGTGGAGCCTACTGCCCCGCAGACGTTCGTGCCGCCGTTCATCGAAACTCCAGAGATGGAGGTCTCACCAGCTCCCCAAGAACCTGAGGCCGAGGTTGTGGGAGAGCCATCCGCTGCACCTGCGCCGTCACTTGCGTCTGGGCCGTTGCCTGCACGCAGATTCCGCATCTTCGACCGGCGGGTGCTTTTCAGCATCCTGGGTCTGATCCAGCTCCCAATCCTGGTCGGGTTGCTCGTATGGTATTTCTTCCTGCGCGGTCCCGCAGTATCCGAGTCCATCGACGAGTACTTACCCCTAACGGGATCGTTGCCGCGGCCTGCATTGGGGAGGTGTCGCGCTTTGGATCTAGAAGATTTCACGTCAGTGGAGACGCTGGGCGGCGAATTGACCATGGACACGGTCTTCACCGGGACACATGCGGCGATCACCGAAACGTTGGTGGTGCCCGTGGGTGTACGGCTGCTCCTCTACCCTGGCGCAACTCTGGTCTTCACCTCCGAGGCGTCGCTTGAGGTCTACGGGACATTGTACGCTTGTGGCAATGCGGATGTCCCAGTCACATTCTCGGCGTTCGACAAAATACCAGGCGGCTGGGAGGGCATACGGCTTTACAATCGCGATAAGGCGACCGTGTTGAGTCACGCGGTCATTGAGTATGCTGGTGAGCGTGCGCTCTACATCGCCAATAGTGTGCCCGAGCTGGCAGATCTCACCATCGCGCGTGGCGCACTCTTCCCCATAAGTCTTGATGGCAGCGTGGTCCCCGACTTATCTGACAACGTCAGCATAGCAGATAATCCCGTCAACGGGATTGAGATGCGCCCCGGCACGTTGCAGGTTCCGAATGCCGTGTGGCCATATATCAAGAGCAAATATTCGCCCCCGGTATACGTCCTCCCCGGCCTGCTGCGAGTGGATGAGGGGGCAACGTTGGATATCCAATCCGGTGTCATTGTGAAGTTCTGGCATATGCCGAAGGGGCAACTGCCGGGGATCTGGGTGCATGGGTTGTTGCAGGCCGAAGGGGCGCTGTTTACCTCGGTCTACGATAGCGCCGAGGATGCAGGCGGGGCGACGTATATGGAAGCCATCGATCCTCAACCTGGCGATTGGGGCAGTTTGACGTTCTTCGAAAGCAGCGAGAAATCGTATCTGCGTGATGTGGTGATCCGCTACGCGGGACGGGCGCGCGGAGCCGTGACGATGCAGGCCAGCTCGCCGGAGTTGACGCGGGTGACGATCACCGGTTCTGCCGGATATCCGCTGAGTGCCGATGCCAGGTCCTTCCCCGTGCTCGAAACGATGACGCTTGAGAATAACGCTGCCGGCAATGGTCTGGAAATCTACGGTGGGCTGAGCATCACCGGGCACGATACGTATGTGTGGGCACCTCTGGGGGGAAGCACGCAGGTCGTTCGCGTCGTCCGCGATGTGGTAACCGTGGGACCGGATGCGGTGTTGGAAGTTCAACCGGGCGTGGTGGTCAAATTTACCGAGCAGGGCCGGATGGTGGTTCAGGGCGCTCTGTCCGCCATCGCTGGCAGCGATTCCGCCGAACAGATTGTCTTCACCTCGCTGCATGACGACGAGTATGGCGGAGACACCGACGGCCCTACGGTCCCTCAGGACAACCACGTCTGGGGTGGAATCACGATGGAAGGGGTGGATGCCACCACCAAACTGCACGGCGTTATCGTGTGCTATGCCCCGATCACGCTGTTGGACGCCTCGCCCACGTTGCTCAGCAACCAGATCGTGCTCGCGCCAGGTGCCGGGCTACGGATGACGCCCGGATCATCACCGGATATGCGGGGCGCGAGCTTCAAGGACAATGGGCTGAATGGCATCGCTATCCTTACCGGTACACTGACCATGGACCAAATATGGACGCGATTTGGTGGGGCAGGGGAGGATCAGATCGTGCGCGTCCTGGAGGGCGAGGTCACGGTGGGTCCGGGGGCTGTCCTGGAAATCGAATCTGATGTGGTCATTAAAGCCAATCCCGCGGGTAAGCTGATCGTGCTTGGGCATCTGAGCGCGATAGGGCGTGCCGATCAACTGGTGGTTTTCACCTCATTGAACGATGATGTGCGCGGCGGAGATACCAATCGCCGGCCCTTAAACGCTGGTGCTGGCGACTGGCCCGGCATCGAAATTGGACCTGAAGGAAACGCGCACTTGGCCTACGTCGGCATCTACTATGCGGACATCGGCCTGAACGTGCAGGGCGCGGCGCTGCCGACCATCGATGAAGGGCGTGTCCACATCGCGTATGGGACGCAGCCGTTGTCGTGTACTGAGCGCATTCAGATTCCACCCGCATACTTCTTCGAATACAACGAAATCGATGTCACGCGCTGTCCATCACCGTGAAAGGTAAGATCGATGACGACAACACAACTACGGATTGGTATGATCGGGGTGACCGGACGGGGTGGGCTTTGGCGACACTGGCATCAGCCCGGCGGGCGCTCGGTCGTCGTGGCAGGGGCAGACGTTAACCCCACACATTTGGAGACATTCAAGGCCGCGCACGGTGGTGATCCTTTCGTTACAGAGGATTACCGTGAATTGCTCGAATGCCCCGATGTCGATGCCGTGGCAATCACGTCGCCGGATTTTTGCCACGAGACACATGCCGTCGCTGCGTTGGAAGCCGGGAAGCACGTCTTTTGCGAGAAGCCGCTGGCGATTACCATCGAAGGTTGCGACCGTATCCTGGAGGCGTGGCGGCGTTCCGGGACGCGGCTTATGGTCGGCTTCAACATGCGCTACATGGCGATGTTCCGCGTGATGAAGGAGATTGTGGACGCGGGGACCATCGGTGAGATCAAGGCCGTGTGGGTGCGGCACTTCGTCGGGTTCGGCAGCGACTTCTACTTCCACGATTGGCACGCCACGCGCCAGAACGCGAACTCACTGCTGCTGCAAAAAGGCTCGCACGACATCGACGTAATCCACTGGATCACGGGACGTTACACCACGCGCACGGCGGCGTTTGGCGGTCTGGATTTCTTCGGCGGCGGTAAGCCCAACGATCTGACGTGCCCGACGTGTGCCGAGCGCGAAACCTGCACCGAGGCGCTGAACGGGCGGCGCGTGCAGTGCGTGTTCCGTCAGGAAGTCGACGTGGAGGACAACCACGTGATGATTATGGAGTTGGAAGGCGGTATCAAGGCATCCTACTTACAATGTCATTTCACGCCGGATTATCATCGCAACTACACCTTCATCGGCACGGAAGGACGTCTGGAGAACTCCGAGCCGGAGATGAAGGTGTGGGTGAAGACACGGCGCTCGAACTACTGGCGCGATTTGGCGGATCGTACCTATGACATCAAACCGACAACGGGTGGGCATGGCGGCGCCGATCCCGTCATCTGCAAGGATTTCGTGGATATGTGCCTGGATGGCAAGGAACCCCTGGCGTCGCCGTTGGCAGGCCGGATGAGCGTCGCGGCGGGTGTCTGCGCGGCGCATTCGCTGCGCCACGGCGGCATCCCTGTGGATGTTCCACCTGCCCCTGTAGGCTTTTCGTAGAACTTGGGACTGTCTTCACTTGCATTTTCAACTTTCAGCCTGTAACCTTTAACCTGTAACTGGTATGAAAGGAGAGCAACTATGGCAAAGCTAGGCGTATATGAAAACGTCATCGCGCAGTTCAACAAAGCCGCGGATCTCATGCGACTCGATCCGGAGATTCGCAAGATCGTCTCCCGCACGACCAACGAGATTGTGGTCAACTTCCCGGTCAAAATGGACGATGGTCACGTGCAGATGTTTACCGGCTATCGGGTGCAGCACAGCAACGCGTTGGGGCCGTATAAAGGCGGCCTGCGCTACCATCCTGCGGTGGATATCGATGAGGTACGTGCGCTGGCGACCTGGATGACGTGGAAATCTGCTATCGTAGACATTCCCTACGGCGGGGCGAAGGGCGGCATCCAACTCAATCCGGCGGATTACTCGCTGCTGGAACTGGAACGCATCACGCGCCGGTTTACCTACGCCCTCGGTAGCAATATCGGGCCGGAGTACGACATCCCCGCGCCGGATGTGAATACGAATGCCCAGATCATGGCGTGGATTATGGATACCTACCTCTCTATGATGCCACCGCTGGAGCGTAATCGCAGCATCCACGTGGTAACTGGTAAGCCCATCGAATCGGGCGGTAGTGTGGGCCGTGATAAGGCGACTGGCCAGGGCATCATCTTCATTCTGGAAGCATGGGCGCAGGACAATGGCTTTGATCTAGGGCAGGCAACGTATATCGTGCAAGGATTCGGCAATGTCGGTTCGTGGACGGCGCGTCTGCTTAAGCCTCACGGGGCAAAGCTACTCGCGGTAGAGGACCACACCGGGGCTATCACCAACCCCGATGGAATCGACGCCGATGCCCTCGCCGGGTACGTGCGTATGCACAGGGGGATTGCCGGTTATCGGCATGCAGTCCCCGTGGATCACGCGACATTTATGCATACCGCAGCGGATTTCTTCATCCCAGCAGCACTGGAGAACCAGATCACGGCTGAGACCGCGCCAGGCCTGAACGTCAAGCTGGTGGTTGAGGGCGCGAATGGTCCCACCAACGTCGAGGGCGATGCAGTGTTGCACGCCAGGGGAATCGAACTGCTTCCGGACGTGTTGTGCAACGCTGGCGGCGTCATCGTCAGCTACTTCGAGTGGCTGCAGAACAAGCGTAGCGAATTCTGGGACCTCGAAGAAATCGATGCGAAACTTCACCGGAAAATGGTCAGCGCCTACCGGCGTGTCCGCGAGATCGTGCAGCAGTACAACACGGATTGGCGTACGGCAGCCTATATCGTCGCGCTCAACCGTTTGGAGAAGGTGTACAAGGAGCGCGGCATTTTCCCATAGATGCAGTATAGTAAAATTATCGATACTTTTAGAGTGGAGGGTACGATGCGAATGCGAACGATGATGAAAGTTTGGCTTGTGATATTGTTGGTCGTGGGCGGCGTGTTACTCGGTGCGTGCGGCGGCGCGACACCGGTCGCAGATACACCGGCAGTCGCGACTGAGGCAGCTACCGAAGAGACGCCCGCGATCGACGCGGCGGCACTGCTGAAAGAGCGCTGTGTCGAGTGTCACGACTTGAATAAGGTGACGGAAGCACGCTATACGCAGGAGGAATGGCAACAGATCGTTGCCAGTATGATCCGAAAAGGAGCAGCACTGAATGCTCAGGAGGAGGCTGCACTCGTCGCTTATCTGGCAGAGACGTATAAGCCGTAGGGTTGTTGTGCAGTAGAGATCCATAGCTCCATAGTAACAGCACTGTGCGAGTCAATCCAGACCTGATAGGCTGTGTTATTAAGCCTGTCAGGTCTTTTTAGTGCGGCTTTTGTTCTCAAACTGCAACATACTTGCAAGGATTATGGTTTTATCTCTGACGTGTTTTGCTGTAGAATAGAAAAGAGTCGTATGTACACGAAGTTTGAAAGGAGTCGGAAATGCACTTTGTCATCGTTGGCGGGGGAGTGGCGGGAATCACGGCAGCGTTGGAATTGGCAAACCGCAGACTGGGCAAAGTCTCAGTTTATTCGGATGAGACGTATCCGTACTATTATCGCCCGCAACTGACGGAGTTCCTGGCTGGAGGGATTACGCTGGAACGGCTGTTGCGCCGTGACCTGGCGTGGTATAAGGGACGTGGCATCGATGTTTACCTGGGCCGCAGTGTCGCGCGTGTGGAATCGGAGGCTAAGGCTATCATTCTGGTGGATGGGACGCGGGCGGAGTACGACAAACTCCTGTTGGCAACGGGCAGTGTGCCTTTCGTGCCGCCGATCAAAGGCATCGACAAGAGTGGAGTCTTTACCTGGCGCACGCTGGCTGATACTTTGGAGCTTGAGCAAGCGGCGTCGTCTTGCGGGAAGACGATCGTCCTGGGGGGCGGCTTGTTGGGACTGGAAGCCGCGCGCGGCTTATTGGGATTCTGCGGGAATGTCACCGTACTGGAGTACTTCCCGCGCTTGTTGCCGCGCCAGTTGGATGTCGAAGGCGCGGCGGTGCTGCTGCGGTTCGTCGAATCCCTGGGTATTCGCGTGGTCGTGGGCGCACAGACGGAAGAGGTTCTGGGGGACGAGGCTGCAACCGCTCTGCGGCTGAAGGATGGGCGAGAATTCCCTGCCGGGATGGTGTTGGTGGCTTCTGGTGTGCGCTGTCAGGCGCGCCTGGCACAGGAGGCCGGGCTGGCGGTGGATCGCGGCATCGTGGTGGATGAGTATATGGCGACGAGCGAGCCAGACATCTACGCTGCCGGAGACGTGGCCGTTTTCAAAGGTCATTCCTGGGCCATTGCCCCGATCGCACAGGCACAGGGTCGGATAGCGGCGACGAACATGGCGGGCGACACCACGGTCTACGACGTCGTGGTGCCATCTACGACGTTGAAAGTTGTCGGCATTGATGTTAGCTCGGTTGGTCTGGTCAATCCTGAAGCCGATGACTACATTGAGGTTCGCGCCATGGACGCTGAAGCCAATCTGTACAAAAAGATTGTGTTGTATCGCGGAAAGATTGTTGGCTCGATTGTCATCAACAACAAGGTGTTGGCGAAGAACCTGGAGAACCGCATCGCGCAACATGAGAAGATGACGCCCGATCAAGCACGCGCGCTGCTGGCTTAGAACCTATCCGGAAACTCACCCGTTGATACACTAGAAACGCTCGCAGGCACAAATCTTCGGATAGAGTCTTAATCATTGTAGAGTAGGATGACTGTTACTTGTTGGAGAAATCTTTGGATTCTGATGCGAATCTGTCCGGCCTTACCGATCAATTCCCGGGAATAACCACGCTTTATCGGTTGGCCCGTTTGCTGATTAAGTTCGACAACCTGCCGGATTTATTGCAGGCTGTGGTGGATGAAGTATGCGCGGTGCTCGATGCCTCGTGGGTGCTGCTAGTGACGTTTGATGCGCCTCATCAGCGGATTCTCAACTGCGTGCAGGGTGGGCCAGATGCTAATCCTGACCTAGGCCTGTCGTTCGAGACCTTGGCTAAAATATCACGCGTGCATCTTTGGCCTCCTGAAAAGGCAGCGTTGTCGAGCAGCGAGTGTCTTCTCCTGAATGCTGATGCAATCGCGTTCGGCGAGCAGTTTGGCCGTGACTTCGGTTCGGCCATCGCAGCCCCGTTGTTATACCAGGATGAGATGATCGGCCTGCTGATCTCGGCGCGGCCCGCTGCTGAACCGGCATTTACCGAACAGGATGTCGTGCTCATCTCGGTCGTTGCCAACCAGACAGTAGCCGCCATCGAGAACTCCCGGTTGCTGGCGTCGTTGAGCCAGGAAAAGGCACAGTTGGAGTTGTTGTATCGCTTGGGACAGCATCTCTCTAGCAGCCTGGACATACACACGGTGTGCCAGTTGGCGCTTGATGAAATCTGTGCAGTTTTTGAGGAATCGTACGGGTTGCTCTTCATCGTCGATGCCGAGACGGGAGTCGTACAGTTGATGGCCCAAGTTGGGTTTGGCGACGAACTACTGCAACTTATGATGGAGCGTTTTCAGGCGGGCAAGGGATTGACGGGTTGGGTAGTTCGACACCGGCAGATGGCGGTGCTGGATGATGTGGCTACCGACCCGCGTTGGATCTCGGTGCAGGAAGAAATTCCTCCGTCGTCTGGGGTAAGTGTACCTTTGTTCAGTGGCGAGGATCTCCTTGGCGTGATGACGCTCTCCAAGCCCGGACGGGCTTCCTTTACGCCAGAATACTGCCGACTTCTAGAATCTGCGGCCGCAACGATCGCTATTGCTATCTTCAATGCGCAGTTGTTCGGCAAGGTCCAGCAGCGTGCACATGAGCAAGAGCACATCAGCGAAGTCGCGCGTGCGCTGAATACACTCGATATACAGCAGGCGTTTCCGGTGTTGGTGCAGGGCTTTTTCGGGCTGGCCGAATGTGAACCGGTCGTGTTGGCATTGAGTGACGAACCACATCATACCTTAACGGTTGTCGAATCTACCTTCTTGCCGTTGCCTGTCGGGAGCGCACTACTTCTGCCACCGGCCATCCAGACACATTTGCAAAGCGGGAAACCGCACGTAACTGTTGATTTGGACAGCGCAAGCGATGGGGCACTGCTTCAAGAACTCCACGCACTGGGTGCGCGCTCGCGCGTGTTGTTTCCGTTGATCGCTGGCGGGCGGATGCTGGGTGTGCTCTATCTGGGAAGTCGATTGGCGCCTACCTCAGCACAGATTCTCATGTTGCAACAGATCGCTGATATGGTGACCATCGCTGTGGAGAACGATCGTCTGTTTCGAGCAGAACAACGTCAACGCGAGGTTGCCGAACGGCTGCAGGAGACAGCATTGGTGGTTAACACACTGGACCTACAAAATGTACTCACATTGATCATGGACCAATTGGAAAGCATTTTTCCATACGAAAGCGGCAGCGTCCAGATTCTTGAAGAAGACGCGATGTGCGTTATCGCCACACGTAATACTCCCCATGCGCCGGTAGGGTTGTGTTATGCGCTGAAAGATCATCCGTATAATCGCCGTCTGGCCGAGGGTGAAGTGGTTATCATTGAAGATGTTCAGCAGGGTGATATGGGCTGGATCCCTTTCAATGAGGCACTCTATCTGCGATCAAACATTGGGGTACCGCTGTGGGTGCGCGATAAAGTCATCGGCGCATTGACAATTGATAACAGAGGGGTGCGGAAGTATACGGAAGAAGACATCCGCGTGATCCAGGTGTTTGCGCAGCAGGCGGCCATCGCCATCGAGAATGCTCGTTTGTTCGAGGAACAGCGCGTTCAGCGGGAGCTGGCCGAGGCGCTGGAAGCGGCGGCCGCGGTGGTGAGCAGTGTGCTGAATTTTGACCAAGTGCTGGAT
Source organism: Anaerolineae bacterium (assembly GCA_016934645.1). The sequence goes on along the minus strand of JAFGSL010000629.1, from coordinate 12,630 downwards.
TACATCCTGGATCAGGTGGCGCGTTTTGTGCCTGGTGATACCTTCAACATTATCTTGGTTGAGGATGAAGTAGGGCACATGATCCGCTGGCGTGGCTATAAAGAACACAAAATCCCCATGCCGTCTCAAGGCCGTGACAAAATCCCGATTATGACGTATCCCAGCTTGGTGCGGATGATTGAGGATGGCCTGCCAACGTTTGTGGGTGACACCTGGGAAGATCCACGCTGGCGTATGGTTCGTGGCCAAGAAAAGCTCCGTGCTTACGTCGCCGCTCCCATTCGTATCGCCGGCAAAACTGAGGGATTTATCAATGTCGCTGGCCTGACGCCTCACCAATTCGGTCCGCAGGAGGCGCAGCGGCTCAAAGCCTTCGCCGATCATGCCTCGATTGCTCTCCAGAATGCACGACTGTACCAGGAAACGTTGCGTCATGCCGAGGTGCTAGAGCGACGCGTGCGCGAACGTACTGCTGAACTTGAGGCGCAAAATGCCTGGTTGGAAGCCGTCCTCGGTAGTACGTCTGATGGAATGATCATTACCGATAGCGATGGGCAAATCGCGGATGTTAACCGTGTTGCCAAGATGTGGCTCTACCATTCACTCCCGGAGTCTGATGTTGAGCAATTGCGTGAGACGATCCGTTATCTGGCGAGGCACGCGAGTGTCCGACCAGATGCGGTTCTCGAATTGACTGGTCTGGACCTGGAATTGAGCGCGTCGCCTATCTTTGGTGAAGAGGGTACCATAGGTCCTGCTGTCCTTATTGTCGTTCATGACGTGAGTTACCTCAAAGCATTGGATCGCGTGAAATCCCAGTTTGTTTCCAACGTTTCACATGAATTGCGCACGCCATTGACCTCGATTCGTTTGTATTCTTCATTGATCCAGCGCAGCACGCCGGAGAAGTCAGAACGTTACTTCGAGCCGCTGGAGCGCGAGGTGGATCGTCTCTCGAAACTGGTGGAAGACATCCTCCAAATTTCAAAGATCGAAGCGGGTCAACTGGAATTGGATCGTCGAATTGTCGATCTTAACCTGCTGACCGAGATGTCCGTGATGAGCCATCACATCCTGGCCGAGTCCCGTGGGTTGACCATGTCGTATCAGGCCACCAACGGGAAAACAATGGTCTCAGTTGACTATGATAAGTTTATGCAGGTGGTCAACAATCTTATCGAGAATGCAATCAACTACACGCCTGGTGGGGGGCAGATTCAAGTCGCCACAGAGTGTCGCGTGAAAGATAAACGTCCATGGGCTGCAGTAACAGTGCATGATACCGGCATCGGCATTCCTGAACATGAGATTCAATATGTCTTCGAGCGATTTTTTCGCGGTGGCGAACCTCAAGAAATGCGCATTCAAGGCAGTGGCCTCGGGTTGGCAATTGTCAAAGAAATAGTAGAATTGCATGGCGGTACGGTAACCGTTGAAAGCCAGGTCGGTGTCGGCACGACGTTTACGGTGTGGATGCCCCTGATGGAAGTCTAGGAACCTATCCGAAAATTCGTCGTTGAAGCATCAGAAATGCTCGCAAGCATGATTTTCGGATAGAATCTGAATCGATCGTGACGTGTGCGCTAAAAATGGTTTGTTATAGAGGAGGAATCGATGGCGAAGAAGCAAATTCTCGTGGTTGAGGATCAAGATCTTTTGCTGATGGCTATCCGCGATGTGTTGGAAATGGAAGGGTATAGGGTGACTACAGCCGGCGATGGCATTGAAGGGTTGGAAGTGATGCAGGCGCTTGCCCCAGATCTCATCATTGCCGATATTTCAATGCCTCGGATGGATGGTTACAAATTTTTCGAAGCAGTTCATGCCCGTCCTGAATGGGTCCCCATTCCCTTCATTTTTCTGACAGCGCGAGCCGAAAAAGAAGATCGCCTGAAGGGCAAAGCGATGGGCGCTGAAGATTACCTCGTCAAACCTTTCGACCCTCAAGAGCTTCTCGTGGTCGTGCGCTCGCGGATTGGGCGAGCAGAAGCCATCCGTGAAGCAACAGAGGGTGAATTCGAGGAGCTTAAACAACAAATCATCACACTGTTGAGTCATGAGTTGCGCACCCCGTTGACCAGCGTTTATGGGTACACTGAGTTAGCCTTGGAAGATGCCGCTACCTTGCCATCTGGTGAATTCCAGCAGTATCTTGTAGGGATTCGGCGCGGCGCTGACCGGCTTAGAACCCTGGTTGAGGATCTGCTGATGATTGTGCGCCTGGATACCGGGCAGTTGGAACGAGAATTCCGGCTTCTGGCAACGCTGCGAGACAATCTCGGTGAGATCATCACGCGCACCGTTGGTTTGTTCCGCGCGCAGGCGGAGCGGGAGAATATCGCCCTGGAAACCGACATCGCAGCGAACTTGCCCCCGGTGATGATCTACGATAACTTCTTCACCGACGCCCTTGGCCGGTTGATTGATAACGCGATCAAATTCTCCCGCAGAAAGGGCGAGCGCGTGACAGTGTCAGCTCAAGTCGTTGATGGCTGGATAGAAATCGCCGTCACCGATGAGGGGGTTGGAATCTCGCCCCAAGGTGTAGCCCGTCTCTTTGAACGTTTCCGCCAGATCGATCGGGAAAAGATGGAACAACAAGGGATCGGTCTGGGGTTGTCGATTGCTAAAGCTCTGATAACTTGTATGGAAGGTGAGGTCGGCGTCGCCAGCGTGCTTGGGGAAGGGAGCACTTTCACGATTCGCCTGCCGGAAGCGCAAGGACACTAGACGTTGCCTGACGCTTTGTGCATTTCGCACGGTCTAGTGTGCGCGAAGGTCCTACTAATCAGTGCCGTGATGGCGACTGCGCCGCGCCAGCAGACGTAGCGCAGTCCCTAATGGCCCGCACCGCGACCCTACGAGCGTGATCTCATCCACGACCACCCTTGGTGCGGTTCGCTTCCACTCCGTTGTGTAAGAACCCCCCTTTCTTGACAGATATTGTATACAGTGTATAATTTATACACTGTATACAATAAGAAGGAATCCCATGCCACGACCAAAACAGACCGAAGAAGAACGCGAGGCCATGCGCGAGCGCATTCTGGATGCTGCGCACGAGTTATTGATGGAACAAGGTCCAGGAGCCCTCAGCACGCGCGTCATCGCTGACCGGCTTGGGGTATCGCACATGGTTTTGTACACCTACTTCGAGAACTACGATGCGCTGGCTGAGGCGCTTCGCGCGCGGCTGCGCGAGGAACGTGAAGCTTCGCGCGCCGAAGCGTTGCGGCAGGCTGAGAAGGGGGATGTGGTTGCGGTGATGCGCGAGTCGCTCATGCGTTATGTGACGGCGGCAAAAGAGCATCCCAGGATGTATACTTTTTTGTGGGTACAACCAATCCCTCACGATCCGGCATGCCAGAAACCTCACCGGCCCTATCAAGGTAATGTGCGTTATCTGGCGCAGTTAGCCCAGCTTGGTATGGAGCGCGGGGTGTTCGTACACCGCGATCCAACCCTGGCTGCGGCAACAGTTTTCGCCATTATCCATGCCCCTTCGCTGTTCTATCACAATGGTCGGTTGACAGACGAAAATTTGCGTGACCAGATGTCCGCCGAAGCCCTGGAGGCAGCGATGGCCTATTTGATGCTTGAGACGTGCCACGCAGTCCGTTATTCGTAATTCGCAATTCTTAATTCGTAATTCTTAATTCGTAATTCGCAAGGAGCTTCGTGTGAAATCATTGATCCGTTTGCTCAAATACATGAAACCCTATCGCCGGGAGGCAATCATTGCGCTGTTGCTGTTAGTGGGCGTGGTCGGTGCCGATTTGTCGATTCCTCGGTTAACACAGCGGGTGATCGATGAGGGGGTGAAGGCCCAGAATATGCCTGTGATCATCAATACGGCGCTGCTTATGTTAGGCGTTGCCCTGCTGGAGGCATTGATCTCGGTCGGCAACATTATCCTTTCAGTGCGCGTGGGATTAAAGACGGGTGCTGACATTCGTAGTGCGTTTGTGCGCAAAGTGCAGACACTTTCCTTCGGCAACCTGGATCGCTTGCAGACCGGGCAGCTCATCGTCCGCGCTACCAGCGATATCAACCAGGTGCAGATGATCTTGATGATGGGCCTGCGTATCCTGACCCGCGCGCCGTTGTGGTCTGCCGGCGCTTTGACGATGCTGATCATCACAGCGCCCAAACTGGCATGGTTATGGGTGGCGATGCTGCCCTTGCTTTTCGTCATCTTGATCCTCTTTACCGTCAAAGCACGGCCACTTTTCTTGATCGTCCAGCAGAAGCTGGACAAACTCAACACCGTGATGCAGGAAAATCTGGCGGGAGTACGTGTGGTCAAAGCCTTTGTACGCGCCGAGCATGAAGAGCAGCGCTTTTCACGGGCGAATGATGACCTGATGGCCCAGACCATCAAAGTGTTGAATTTCGTCGTGGTTTTGTCCCCCTTGATGATGTCCGTTGCTAATCTGGGATCGGTTGGGGTGATCTGGTTCGGGGGCGATCTTGCGATTGCCGGGGAGATGTCGGTGGGGCAAATTATGGCTGCCGTCAACTATATGGTTTTCTCCCTGTTCCCGTTGACGATGCTGATCGGTATGATCGCCCCACTCTCCGCTGCCGAAGCCTCCGCCGGTCGTATCCTCGAAGTGTTGGACAATGAACCGGAAGTCCAACCGCGCGCTGAAACGTATCTACCGGCGACGAAAGCCGGGCGTGTGGTCCTTGAGGATGTTTGCTTCAGCTACAACCACGGCTGCGCCGATGCAGTGCTTAATAAAGTGAACCTCATCGCCGAGCCGGGAGAGACCGTCGCCATCCTCGGCGCGACCGGGTCCGGTAAATCCAGCCTCATTCACCTGATCCCGCGTTTCTATGATGCGGACGCGGGCTGTGTGACCATTGATGGGGTGGATGTGCGTGATTGGCCGCTACACGACCTGCGCTCACAAGTCGGCATTGCTTTGCAGGAAGCAGTGCTCTTCAGCGGCACCGTGCGCGACAACATCCGCTACGGGCGTCCGGAGGCCACTGAGGATGAGGTCATCGCGGCAGCCAAGGCCGCACAGGCGCACGATTTCATTATGGCGATGCCTGAGGGCTATGATACTCCCATTGGGCAACGCGGCGTCAACCTTTCTGGCGGACAAAAGCAACGTCTGGCGATTGCGCGCGCGCTATGCGTTCATCCGCGCGTGCTTATCTTGGACGACAGCACCAGTGCGGTCGATGTTGAAACGGAAAGCAAACTCCAAGATGCGCTGGATGCCTTGCTACGCACGCAACTGGCGCACCAGACGACTGTCTTCGTCGTTGCGCAGCGCATCAGCACGGTGCTCACTGCTGACAAGATCGTCGTGCTCGACAAAGGCCATATTGCCAACATCGGCACACACACAGAGTTACTGGCCCGTAGCCCGATTTACCAGGAGATTTATGAGTCCCAATTAGGGAATGGGAACGGCAGAAAGTAGACGGTACATAGGAGACAGAGGATTATGGAACAACGACAAACATCAACTTCTTCTGGTGGTGGACGCCCGGCGGGGGCCGTTTCTGGGAATCGCGATCGACAACAAACCTCCATACCCATGCCGGGGCCGGGCGGGCGGCATCGCGGGGCGCGGATTGAGAAGGCGCATGATGTGCGTGGCACATTGCTGCGTTTGCTTGGCTATTTGCGTCCCCATCGTGGGACGTTGGTTGTGGTGTTTGTATTGGTGACGTTGAGTACCTTGCTTGATTTGGTCGGTCCTTATCTCAATGGTGTGGCGATCGACCGTTTCATCAGCCAACGCAATGTCGCGGGCCTGGGTGGGATTGCATTGCTGTTGCTGACAACGTACCTCGTAGCCATGGCCATGCGCGTCGTGCTGGCGCGGGTCATGGTGGGCATGGTGCAAAAGGTGATGCGTGTGTTGCGTGAGGAACTGTTCGCGCATTTACAGAGGTTGTCGCTGAGCTTCTTTGATCGCAATCCGCACGGCGACTTGATGAGCCGCCTGACCAACGATCTGGACGCGCTCAGCCGCCTGCTCGCGCAGAACGTCACGGATTTGTTCGGCGGAATGCTCTCCCTCGTCGGCATTGTGATTATGATGTTCGCCATCAACTTCTGGCTGGCGCTCGGTTCGATGTTTGTCTTCCCGCTGATGCTGTGGTTCACCGGCTATGTAGGTAAACGCACACGACAGGGCTTTCGTGAGTTCCAGATGCGCATTGGACAGTTGAACGGCGAGTTGGAAGAAATCTTCAGCGGGCAACGCGTGATCATTGCCTTTGGGCAGGAGGGGTCCACGCTGGCGAAATTCGACGGGGTTAACGAGGAGACGCGGGACGTGGGTATCCGCGCTCAGACCTACGCGACGTTGATGCCGCCGCTGATGGGCATTTTCAGCAACGCCAACATCGCCATCCTTGCCGGATTGGGCGGTTGGATGATCATCCAGGGGTGGGCCACCGTGGGTACGATCCTCACGTTCTACAACTACTCGCGCCGCTTCGCCGGACCGCTGCGCCAGTTGGGCGACCTATACAACCAAATTCAGTCCGCGTTGGCCGGCACGGAGCGCGTTTTCGAGCTGTTGGATCAAGTGCCCGAAATCCAGGACTCGCCCGATGCCATCGTGCTGGACAAAGTGCAAGGTGATGTTGTCTTCGATCGGGTGAACTTCAGTTACGTGCCAGATGTCCCCGTCATCAAAGATATGAGCTTTCACGCGGAGCCGGGCAAAACGGTGGCGCTCGTCGGCCCGACGGGCGCGGGCAAGACGACGATGATCAACCTGCTCTCGCGCTTCTACGACATCCAGGACGGTGCCATTCGCATCGATGACGTGGATTTGCGCGCTTACAACAAGGCCAGCCTGCGCCTTAGACTCGGCGTGGTGCTGCAAGACACTTTCCTTTTCTCTGAGTCGGTGATGGAGAACATCCGCTACGGGCGGCTCGATGCGACGGACGAAGAGGTGATCGCGGCGGCGAAGCTGGCGAATGCGGATCAGTTCATCCGCCGTCTGCCGCAGGGCTACGACACGGAGTTGTCGGAGCGTGGCAGCAACCTTAGCCAGGGGCAGCGGCAGTTACTCGCCATCGCCCGTGCTATTTTGGCCGATCCGGGCATCCTCATCCTCGACGAGGCGACGAGTAGCGTGGACACCCGCACCGAGCAGCACATCCAGGAGGCGCTGCTGCGCCTGATGGAAGGCCGCACCAGCTTCGTCATCGCGCACCGCCTCAGCACCATCCGCGAGGCCGACACCATCCTCGTCATCAACGACGGCGAGATCATCGAACGCGGCACGCATCACGAGTTATTAGAACAGCAGGGGTTCTACCATCATCTGTATATGAGCCAGTTCCGCGGGCAGCAGGCGTTGGCAAGCTGATGGTTTGCCCGATATTTGTGGTTAAGGAGTCCCCATGCGGGGTTTCACATCAAAGATAACGAAAATGCCTGCGCCGGATCACAATCCGGCGCTGCGGGAACGGCGGATTGTGATCCGCCTTAAGCGTTGAAGTAAAGTCATTTTAGGGGGAGGACGAAAGATGGAAAAATGGCAGCACTGTAAACTTCAGGGAAGCCGGGTGACCTTTTTGGGGTCAGCGGGCGCTTTTGAAAACAAACGCGATCTGCATCTCACCGATCGCCTGGCATTCAGCAAGTTGGAAGACGAGGGCTGGGAGCTGGTAGACGTGCTTCATGACCCCGATCCCGACGGAGATTTCATCTATTTCTTCAAGCGTCTTGTCCCGCCGGGACTGTGAGTTAGCTTGGGTTTTGGCTGGTTGTGCTAGTCTCCGCTTGATCTACAGCAGGTGGGGACTATGATGTCGTTCCATTTCTTGCTGGCATACGGTTGCGACCTTCACGGCACCGCAGGTAATAGTCTAGAACCGGCAATTGTAGTGTGAATACCCTCTCCGGTTGTTTCTCCACAATCTCGCGTAACTCTGCGACTTTGACCCAGAAAACATCTCGTACTTCTCCTGCCCCCGGCTTCGGCGCTGCATCTTCTACCTGACAGACGAAGACGATGCCGATGCGTGGTATGCCCCCTTTGAGCTGTTGTTGACAACAAAATGGTACGAAGGCAAAGCAATCATCATCTCGCGGCGCATAGATCGCGGTCTGCACATCTGGATAGAAGCTCGTCACCCGCAAACCTGTCTCTTCCCACACCTCGCGACGGGCTGCTTCGTAGATGTTTTCATAGGACGCGATACCGCCGGCGGGAATCTCCAATGTGCCAGAGTAGACCGGATCCCGCTCCGGTTTCCACCGTGTTTGCACCAACACCTCGACTTCGCCGTTGTGTTCGCGCTCAACAATGACCGAAACCACAGCACCGTTGATATTCATATCCAGCAATTGTTTCTTCGCGTCTTTCATTGGCAAACGTCTTCTACTGGTTGGCAACTCGCGGCCCGTTCAGCGGGCAAGCCTCCCCGCAGGGGAGAGCGCAGCGCCGCTGAACGGTTAAGCTGTGGCGATTGCGGGTTGGCGCAACCACCACCGATGATAAGTGCCGGGCATTTGATGCGAGCAGCTAGTTCTTCAGAACAAGCGGCAGGTAGACCTTGTACCTGGTCGGCCACCAAAACCCGGAGCTGACACCGTAGGTGGCGCCCTGATCAAAGCCGCTGGCGATGGGCTCGCCCACGGTGCCGTGGAGGATATAATCGCCGCCCACCGCCAACTGCCCTCCCCCGCCGATCACGCTGCGCGGGATGGCAAAACCGTTGGCGGCCAGCACGCTCCCTGCCAGGATCAGGCCGCAGGCCAGCACGGCTGCCACCAGAATGAGTGTTTTCTTTGGCATATCACCCCCTCCTGGCTAGTAGGAGCTGTCCAGTTCCAGCCTCACCCCGTACAAGTAGGCATCACCATCGGTGTTGTTCATGTGGATGCGAATCTGCAAATTGGTGGGGGCCTGAGTATTGGTTATGGTATAGTAGTCAGTAGTATCGAGCGTGTAGTAGTCAAACGAGGTGCTTGTCCTATCAGTGGTGCTGGCGACTAGCGTCTGGTCAGCACCACTGCTAAAGTCCCTGCCCAAAATCCATGAATTCGTGATATAGCAATCGCTATTCACTTTGTAGTAGATCCTGGCACTCCTGAGAAGATACTGCCGACCGTAGGGGACCTCGATCTGTATCGGTATCTCAACATCCACATCAGCGGCGGCGTCTGCGGCGATTTGCACCTCGCCGTAAGTCAATAACTCAATGTGTGCCTGGTCTCGATCTGCGTATTTGAGGTTGGCGTCCATAGCTGGCAGCCACACGTACGTGTTTGGCCCGGCATAGCCCTCGTCTGAGTAGGTTATGTCGGCGCTGTAGATGGCGTAGGAATCGGTGAGGGAATCTGCATAGATACCGTATTGATTCCCCACCGCGCGTATGCCCTTATCGGTAGCGCCGGTGCCGGTATTGTTGACGTACAGGCCATAGTCGGAGCCCATGGGATCCCCCTGCACCTCCGCGCCGGGTACCAGGCCAAAAGCATAAGGCACCGCGCGCAGCGGCTGGCGGGGAGTCACTGTTGTACCTTCCACCTCCACTTCTAAGAACAACGCTTCGTCAAAGTTGTTGGGTAACAGGGTAACGACACTGCCCAAGGCTACCTGGAAAATGCCATTGGTCACCGCAACATTGTTGTGAGTTTCCGGCCCCCACTCCATTGTACCTACTGCGGCATCGTCGTACAGCCGGAACACCAGGTCGTACGTGCCGTTCAGCGGGTTGCCGCCGCTATCGGTCAGATAGCCCTGGTAGTTCATGGTGTACGGCGGCTGGGCCAGGATGTACTCTGTTCCTTCGGGCCCTCCCTCTGGCTCCGGTTCCTGACCCTGCGCGGGCCCCGTCGCAAACAACAATATCACGACGAGAGCTACGCTGGTGTACTGGAAAAGCCTTTGTGTCTTCACGAGTTTTCTCCTTTTCAAAGCTCTAGACCTGGAAGGTCTCCACAGAAGCCTGAGGCCTCCCAGGTCTGCTAGATCGCGGCCGCGATTATCCACCCGGCCGCTCGGTGATACCCACCAACTCGACTGCATCGATCTCGTTCCAGTCTTCGAGCACCGTCTGGTCAATGGTGATCCTGACACCATCGACTTGCCAGTCGATCACGTACAACGCCTGCAAGTGTATGGCGAGATGTACACAGCGCGCTGATAGACTCTCGGAGCCAGACGAGAGTGCGTTTGAACATTTTGGGGTAGATTTCACGTGTGGGGCATGTGCCGCACCGTTAAGACGGGACAGTGGGCGTATTCGATGACGCGTTCGGCCACAGCGCCGATGCGCGCCAGACGCTGTGTTCCCAACCCGCCAACGCGCCCGATGACGATGAGATCAGCGCCTACCTCCCGCGCCAGCTCGGTGATTTCTATGTACGGAGTGCCGTAACGGATGGTCCGTTCGGTGGCTATGCCTCGATGGGAAGCCAGACGTGTCAGATAGTCCAGATAACGGCTGGCCGTGTCACTGGATTCTGCACGCACCTCATCCAGCGTCCTACGCGTTGTTCTGGAAACTTCTTCTGCCGTTTTATCATCAATTACATAAACAAACGTGATTTTTGTCGGGCACAATGACGCCATGTGGATGGCTAACTGTCCTGCATTGATCGAGGTCTCGGAGCCGTCGGTGGGGACGATGATGTGCGAAAACGGGCTTTTTCGTGCTTCCATGGCTACCTCCGTATGTTATGTCAATACTCCTCTAACATGAATCGATAGGGTTTCGCCACATTATGTTTTTAAAGGGTAACCTGTTCAGCCATCCTTGCGAAGGTTCAAAGACACTGTGTGTCACGCAACTATCGCGTTAGTCCTGTTGGTCCTATGGCGCAAAACCTGTTCCAAAACCTTCGCAAGGCTTCCGAACTGAATAGTTACTTTAAAGGATATACATCTTAACCGAATTCGTATGAAGTTGGTTTCCCACCCCCTATATCGCGGTAAGGTTGTTGGTACTCGCGCGTCGTCGGTCCGACTCGTGCGGTCGTCGCCTTGGACTTGAGACGCTTGAGCCGGAAGACTTCCTCGCGCTCGCGTTCTTCGAGCGCGCTTTCGATGAATTTGACAATTTCTTCGTATTCGGGGATGAAGATGTATTGCAGCGCGTTGACGCGGCGCTGCGTCTTCTGCAACTCTCGCGCCAGCCGCCATACAGAGATCATCATCTCGGAGAGCATGGGAATTTCATCCAGGACCTTCCGGAAGCGTGCGACGGCCTCATCGAGGGCCACGGTGGTATCACCCAAACCATAGGGTATCTCCGGCGGCTCGCCATGGGCTTCGACCGTAGGGATGACGACGCCCATGATGCTGCGCAGCTTGATCTCGACTTCGACGCTTTTGTTGACGGCAAGGGCTGTCCATTCAAGGTGCTCGCGTCCCATCGAGAGCCGCGCTTCCACCAGCGCCTGGTAGGCGACGGCCAGTTTCTGCCAGACCTGGGTTTGCTGCGTTGCGGCATTGTGCGCCTGGTGAATCAGTTCGCTTGTCAGGACTTCCCGCTTTTTATCCAGGATTTCGTATCCTTCCTGCGCCAGCTTGAGCGCCTGGCGCATGCGGAGAAGATTGCTGCGGGTGGGAGCTGTTTTTTGTTGCATTAGGTTGTACTTTCCCGGTAATAGCGCTCGATCTCGGCTTCGGTAACGCGGGTCAACTCTTCGCGGGGCAGCAGCGCCAACATCCGCCAGCCCAGGTTAAGCGTATCTTCGATGGAACGATTTTCGAAGACACCCTGGCCGATAAAGGTTTGCTCGAAAGCGCGTCCAAACTTCAGGTAATCCTGGTCTACTGAGGTTAGCTCTTCCTCGCCGATGACCGAGGCCAGTGACCGGATGTCTTGTACGTGCGCGTAGGCGGCATAGAGCTGCGCGGCGAGATGGGCGTGGTCGGCCCGTGTGCGCCCCGCGCCGATGCCATCCTTCATCAGCCGCGAGAGCGATGGCAGCACGGCGATGGGCGGGTACACGTCCTGCTGGAACAGTTCGCGGCTGAGCACCGTTTGGCCTTCGGTGATGTAGCCGGTGAGGTCGGGGACGGGGTGGGTGATGTCGTCGTTGGGCATTGTGAGAATCGGCAGTTGGGTGATCGAGCCTTCACTCCCCTTGATGCGGCCTGTGCGTTCGTAAATCGAAGCCAGGTCGCTGTAGAGGTAGCCGGGGTAGCCCTTGCGACTCGGCACTTCGCCCCGGATGTTGGAGATCTGTCGCAGCGCCTCGCAATAGTTGGTCATATCGGTGAGGACGACCAGCACGTGCAGGTTCTTCTCGAAGGCCAGATACTCGGCCAGCGTGAGCGCCGCGCGCGGTGTGATGAGCCGTTCGATAGGGGGATCGTCGGCCAGATTGAGGAACATCGTGACGTGAAGCAGCGCGCCGCTGCCGGCGAATGATTCGCGGAAGAAGTCTGCGACATCGTGTTTGATGCCCATCGCGGCAAAGACAACAGCGAACTGCTGCTGTTCTTTGCTGAGGGTGGGAATGTTTGCTTGCCGCACGATCTGGGCAGCCAGTGGGTTGTGCGGCAGACCACTGCCGGAGAAGATGGGGAGCTTTTGCCCCATCACCAGGGCATTCATCCCGTCAAGGGCTGAGATGCCGGTTTGGATGACGTCGCGCGGGTAGATGCGCGCTGTGGGATTGATGGG
>JAFGSL010000628.1 GCA_016934645.1 Anaerolineae bacterium | reverse complement strand
GTACAACGCCTGCAAGTTCCGCGCCGCCCTGGGCGAGGCGATGGCGCTGGCCCGCGAGGCCAACGGTTACCTCGCCCGCAAGGCGCACTGGTTCCAGCGGGATAGGCAGCGTAATGCGCGACTGAGAGCCGGGGCAAATCACCCCGTCTCTTTCAGCTCTCGCGGTCTTGTACCGCACGCTGCAGATGAGTCGGCGCACAAGGGCTGCTTATGAGTCCGCGCACTCCAGCGAGATTCGGCACAAACATGCTGTAAGTGCTGTTTCAACGAAGACCCTTGGTGCAGTGCTGGCGAGTGTGCTGCCGCTTGGGGACATTACACCTCGGACAATATGAATGGGAAGTAAGAGCGGAGAGTTTTCTAGGGTTGAGTAGGGGGTGGAGCTGACATGGACCTTTTATGCGGAAATAACTACAACACTCGCGTTTAGATAAATGATCGGGGCTGTTTTGTGCAAGTCGCAGACGGCCCCGGTCATTTATCTAGACCATTTATCTAAACGCGAGGTCAGTAGGTAGGAAGGGCTAATAAACCAATCGCCTGAGTACTGAATCGTTCTTTGAGGCAGTTTGATACTCGATGCAGAAATTCAACTTGCGCTGCCCGCTTGAGGAGACTGCCCAATAGGCCCTGGCTGGTTCTATATACTTCCGGAATATATTTTCAGCCCAGTCTTGCCTTTCCGACAATGAGAACGAGCGCTCGTAGCGAAGGACGACGCAAATCGTGTTCGTGATGGGGTCAAACAAGCTGTCGCTGGCATATACTGGATAGCCAAACCGCCCATAGCCTGACTTGTCTATTCCAAGGGGTCGAACTCTGCCCCAATCCTGTGCCAGATCGCAAAAGGCAAGCAAAAAGGATAAAGGATCTCTCTCGAAAGTCTGCGGACCAATGGCCTTCGTGATAAGCTTGGCCACGTCATCATTATGCAGCGCGATGGCGGTGGAGACCGGGTCCACTTCTTCGTCCGCTAGAACATATCTGAGGAAGTTTTGCACAACTAGAGAGCTATAGAGGCCATGGTCCGGTTTGCCGACCACAAAGGAGGTAAATTCCGTAAGTATCTCGGCCAAAACCTGTGGGTCGGTATCTTTACCGTAAAGCTGGCAGACCTTTCGAGCGATGCGCTCCAGGTGGTAGGCGTGAAAACGTTTGCCGAGCAGAGCACCCCAGTGGAACTCCATCGGCAGAAGCGGCTTATCCCGCTCTGTATCGCCGGGGGAGCGGAGCGTGCTTTCGATGAAGCTATCCAGCCAGCGCGTCATTTTCTCGAACGGGTAGCCGATGTCATGGAATACCGAGGCCATGAACCACATCTTCATGCCCTCTGAGCCCGCCAGCGCGGTATTTCTCAGGTGGCCCGCGCGGTTAAGCGCATTGATAATGCAAAATCCTAACAAGAAAACCTTGATCTGGTGGAAAAAATGGTCGCGATAGTGGGGGATGGTGTAGAGCACATCCTCGAGGTTCAAGAAGCGCCGGAGGACTTCGATCAGGTCGGTGGGAAGCTTGAACACGCCACACAGACTCTGGGCGAGAAAAATAGATAACTCCAGGGCATCATCCGCATCCCACTTCGACATCATCTCCAGGCTGCTGACGTAGGAACGGATCAATGTGCCGATCTGGCGCTGCTGGCCAATCGTGTAGTAACCGGCGTGCTCCCTATTGATAATCTCAGACGACTCGTCGAGGATAAGCTTTATAAACAGGTCGCCGAACAGGTCCTTGGGGTCATAGCGCACCCGGCCTTCGATCCGCCGCATGACCAACTGAGCAGCCACCAGCAGCGAGTCAGGGAAGGAAGAGAGGTCTTTTTCCAGGAACAGCGTGATGGGTACATCGATACTGAGTATCTCCACGGTGGGGAGTTCATCGTAATTCGCCGTAACGAAGATGATCTCCGGAATTTTGGTCGCAGGCCGTCCTTTCAATTTTCTCAGAAGGGCCGTACCATCTTTTTCTCCGCCACCCATGTGTTGATCCAGGATGATCAAATCAGGCGGGCGTGTTTCAAATTCGGCCAGGGCTTCGATCGCGGAAGGAACGATTTCAACCTGAACATCGGGATTCTGGTTGTGCAGGTTCTCGATGAAGATGCAGTATTGGTCCTTCAAGTCGTCTACGATTAAGAGCCTCATGGGTCAACCTTTTCTCTTGCGGAGCTCGTACAGCCCATCCGGGAAGTGGTTTATAATGTCCTCGTATTTGTCGAGAACAGTGACGTCGGTTCTGGACTTATATTCAATCTTGCCCGACATCAGCACAACATGGCTGGTCAACTCCTTATTCGTGTCCTGCAGCCGCTTCAACAGCATGGGGCCATCCAATGGAAAGTCGAGAAAGGAGCAATCTACCAAAATAAAGTCGAAATCCGAGAGTGTGTCCAGAGCTGATTTTGAGCCGTTAATGGCCTCCTGCAAAATATGATAGGTCGTGCAGGTCTCAATTCTCACGTTGCCACGTGATCTGGCGTGGAGCTTGAGAAGGTCGAGAACGGTATCTTCATCGTCGATGACAAGCACCTTCAAGCTTCTGGGCTCGACCACTGGAATATCCATCTGGAAAGCCGCCCCAGCCCGCGTCAGGCGGGACGGGGGGTCTACAATTTTTAGATAGATGCCGTTGTCTGCCAAGAAGCGGCTGGCAATCGCTACCCCCATACCCAGGCCGGTGTGCTTCGAGGAAGAAATACTGCCCGTCTTCTCGAACTCCTTGCGTTGTTCTTCGGTGAAGCCTGGCCCGTTGTCGACCAGGAGCACCGTTGCCACATTCAGCACACTCCCGGTGCCGCCTACAAAGTTCGCCTCGATCCACATTTTGGGCGATGCGAGACCGCCGACTGCATCAATCGTGTTCCCAATCAGGTTGTCGAAAGCCTCCAACACTTCCTCCAAGTTCACGTTCGTGAAGACATCTTTTGCTAACAATCTCTGAGAAAGCTCGACGTTTTTTCTCTGCAGGACAGGTTGGCAGCGATCGATGACGCGGCGTAGGATTTGATTCAATGGAAGCGTAGCTCTAACCTGTTCGGCACTGCGGTCGTCAAGAACTGCTTTCCTCAAGTCATCAATTGTCAGAAGTGTCTTCTGCGCGATGACGAGATAGTCAACTACCTCTGAATCGGATTTGCCGAGCGAGCGCATGCGAGAAAGCGCATCATTTGTACAAGAGAGAGCAGTTTGCACGCTGTTCCCCAATCTGTGCGTAAACTGCCGGGCGCGCTCTCCCTTCTTAAACACCACCTCACGTTGGCGACGCATCTCGAGCGCCAGGGCAATATTCGACGCCAAAATCTCCAGGCTGCGCAATTCATTATGGGTAAAATGAGACTGCTTGACCGGCTTCTTGTTTTCGACTTTCAAAACGCCAATCGTCCTATCGCCAATCCGGAGCGGCACGCCGATCAGGGAACAACACTCCCAATCCTTATCCTTGGCGCGCACTTGCTGGTTGTGCAGGCCCATCCAGCCATGATCCGGGTCTTCAACTTCGGCCCGGGTGTCGTACTTGACCGGCAGGCTGTTTTTCCAAATACTGCCGGTCAGGCCCTCGCCCTTTTTATATTTCACCCCGATGCGATTATTCTCGTAGCCCGCCCCCGACATCATGACGATGTGCTCCGGCTCTTCCCCCGGGACTCGTACATCCTCAATGTATAAGGAACAGGCTTCCGCATTGAAGACCTGAATGCATTTCTCTACGATACTATCGCACAGCGTCTGGAAGGTCATTGTCTCGGCGCCGACCAACATTTCGGACACATCGCGCAGCGCGTTCAGGATCGAGCTGTACGATTGTTCGGAGTAGCGTTGGTTCTCGATCGCCAGGGCGATGGTGCTAGCGATGGTCTCGAGCAGCACCTGGTCGTCGGGGGAGAAACAGTTCGGCATGCCGGGATTTTTGTTCTCGACCTTTAAGACGCCGATAGTCCGGTCGCCGATCCTCAAGGGGACGCCGATGAGCGAATAGCTCACCCAGTTGGGCACATTCTTAAGGACGACCTTGTTGTGAAGACCCCGCCACCCATTCTTTGGGTCTTCGACCTGGGCTTGTGTATCGAATTTGACGGGCCGGCTGGTCTCCCAGATTCTTCCCGTGAGCCCTTCGCCCTTGTGGTACTTGGCCACGCCGGTCCGATACTTTTCGAAGCCCGCGCCGGCGACCATGGTGATATGGTCGGGTTGTTTTGCGGCATCCATCACGCTCTGTTCGAGATACAGCGAGCAAGCCTGAGCGTCGGTCGTTTCCATGGCAATCTGGACTGCCACATCATACAGGCGGTTCGGCTCCTGGCTTTCAGCCAACTTGGTAGTAATACCCTCAAAGACAGAGACTAGTTTAGAGATATCGGTGTTTGGCACAGTAACCTCCCATGAATGCTATAGACCTTAAGATATTGTTTTGGACAAAACTGCCTTCCGACAGGGCTAATAACCTGACCAAGTGTCCAGATCATTATCTTAAGATCTATAGGATAGCGCCCAATGGTCAAGTTCAGTCACCGAGATCTCAGGTCAGGCCTATTCATTGGGCATACACCTTGAACACTGGAACAGAAGTTCGGCGCACATCAGCCTGGACTTCGGCCAATCTTGCACAGTCTCTCCATTCGGACGATTCTTCACTGCGGAGTTCACATGGCCAAGCACTGACCAAGGTCAGTGCACTCGAAACTGCATGAATCAATGCCGCGTTCCGATACATATACGAGAATGACCAAAGCCCAGTTATCAGAACCGTGTGTTGAGGGCCCGTCAGCCACGGCCATGCCTTTCCACTCCTCCACCCGGCTACCTACCGAACCACGACGCGCTGGCTGCCTGGAAAACCTTTGTCCTCCATTATACAACACAGCGCGCTTGCTGACAAGAACGTTGCACTCCAGATTTGCCTTTGTGTCAACGTGGAGAGGATTTGGAATGCATCCAGAACTTTACCCCGCGAAACTCATATGCGGGTAAAGTTTTTAGCGGCAATGGGCACAACCCGGTTTCTGTATCCTGATTCTTTTCTATCGAATTACGCTGCATTTCCGGCTTTTCGAGC
>JAFGSL010000627.1 GCA_016934645.1 Anaerolineae bacterium | reverse complement strand
CGATCCAAGAATTGAAATGAACGTTGCTACGATTATAATGGTGTTTAGCCGGTTCGTCAAAGAGCCAGAAAAGTTGAGAGGAGCATGCTTTTGGAGATAATTTTGCGCTACGGACGAGAAGGACTACCCGTCACCCTGCCGGACGGGGTGGATGTGGTGACGACGCGCTTTGTGCCGGGCCTGCCGGATGAGGCGGCGGCGATCCGAGCGGCGCTGCGCCAACCGGTAGGGTCTCCACCGCTGGCGGATCTGGTAAAGCCGGGTGACACGGTGATGGTGGCGCACAGCGACATCACGCGGGCAACGCCGAACGCACGCCTGCTGCCGGTGTTGCTAGCAGAGCTAGAAGCTACGGGCATTGCACGTGAGGACATCGCGCTGCTGAACGCACTCGGCACGCACCGCCCCCAGACGGAGGCGGAACTGCGCGTAATGCTGGGCGATGCAATCGTAGAGCGCTACCGCTGTCTTCAGCATGACGGAAACGCCGCCGCCGGGCTGGTTGCGTTGGCGCATACCAGCTTTGGGCATCCGGTGCGCGTGAACCGCCGATTTATGGAAGCCGATGTGCGCATTCTCACGGGACTGATCGAGCCGCACTTCTTCGCCGGATTCAGCGGCGGGCCGAAGGGCGTGCTGCCCGCGCTCGCGGGCGCCGAGAGCGTTGTCACCAACCACGGGCGCGCTATGATCGCCCATCCCAAGGCGACGTGGGGCTGCACCGAGAGCAATCCCATCTGGGAAGAGATGCGCGAGGTGGCGCTGATGACCGCTCCCACGTTCTTGCTCAATGTGACGATCAATGCAGCGGGGCAGATGACAGGTGTCTTTGCCGGTGAGATGTTGGCGGCGCACGCGGCGGGCTGCGCTTTCGTGCGCGAGCGCGCGATGGTCGCCGTGGACGCGCCCTACGACATCGTCGTGACGACCAACGGCGGCTACCCGCTGGACCAGAACCTCTACCAGGCAGTGAAGGGCATCAGCGCCGCCAACGAGATTGTCCGCGAAGGTGGGGCGATTGTTGTGGCCGCGGCGTGCGAGGACGGCATCCCCGACCACGGGCGCTACGCTGCGTTGCTGGCGGAAGGCGGATCGCCGCAGGGCGTGCTGGATATGCTGGCGCGTCCGGGGTTTACCGCGCCAGATCAGTGGCAGGTGCAGGTGCAGGCGCAAATCCAGCAGCGGGCCGAGGTCTACGTCTACAGCGATGGATTGACCGAGGCACAAATCCGCGCGGCGTTATTCACGTCATGCCGCGATGTTGGGGAGACGGTAGCGGCGCTACAAAAGCAGTACGGCCCCCAGGCGCGCATCTGCGTTATGCCTGAAGGACCGTATTGCAACGCTTACGTGCGGATCTAGAACATCGCCGTCAGCAACAGGATGCCCGCTTCTGCCCCCAGGATGTAACCGAAGAGACGCCAGGAGCCGGGCGTGTTAAAGTGGCGTATGTGGTACTCCAGACTGCCGATGATTGAGGCAACGGCGAGCAGTGAGCCGAACAGGACTACTATCTGCCGCAACGCCACTGCGCCGCCATAAGCCTCGCCGTATAGCCCGTCCTCTGCCCAGAAAGCTGCGTAAATCGTTGCTGTCACATCGATAGCACCATTGAGCGCGAACAACGCCAGAACGCTACTGGCAATCCACAGGACGGCGGTCAGTCCCTTGAGAGCGATGGTCTTATTGAAGAATTGTGTTGTCATCATCGTCGAGTCGTCCTTAGCCGGACAGTTATGAGTTTCTCGTGCTCGGGCCGGTCTCTGACCGTGCCCGTCCACGCTTGAGCTTGCGGTGGCGCGGTCGGAGACCGGCCACAGCTTTCGAGAAGTTACTGCTGCGCGTCTGATGCTTGTGGCGTGCAGTTCAACGGCAGCCAGTCTTCCACACCGGCAACCCGGCTACCGGTGATTCCCAGATAATCGGATGCGTTGTGGCGATCTATCTGTAGCAATACCTCGGTTAGGGACAGGTCTTGCTCTGTTTCGCGCCAGACCAGCGCGGCAGGGAATGTCCCATCCGGCAGCGGTGGAACCACCGCGAAGTGTACGTGCGTCCAGGCGTAGCGATAGCTTCCCTGGTAGCCGAGAAGTTCTCCAGCCTTGACGGGAATGTCCGTAGTGCCGGGGGGGAAGGCTGCGTTCACGTAGCTCACTTGCCCATCCCGCGAAGCCATCCCCCCGTAGAAGGCCCACACCTGTTGCCCGGGTTCCAGGGGATCGTCGTGCAGGATGGCGACGGCATCAGGCCAGTCCGTGCGCCGCATCAGCCGTCCATCGGCCACAGCGTAGATCGGAACCGAGTTATCGTAGCCTACGCCCATCAGCGAGGTCGTCTTGTTATACCACCGTAGACCTAATGCCCCCGAGGTGGGGAAGGGCCATGCTGCTCCCGGGCAGGCGCCATCGACGGGTGGGGTAATCGCAGCGGTGCTGCGCGGGCGGAAGAGGATCGTGTCGGCCTCGAAGCCACTGGCGACATAATGTTCCTGGATGACGTCAAGCATCTCCGGCGTCCATCGCTCTTTGTAGACGGGATAGCCGCGAAAATGGTGAATCAGGATCAGTGGGAAGGCTTCCGCACGGATGGACTCCAGGAGTGGAGACTGGTCCCACAGACCTGCGTTCGCCAGTTGGGTTACTTCGAAGGGCTGGATGTAGAGCGACCTGTCTTCCAGGGTGAGCATCCCCATATACTCGTCGGCCAAGATCGGCCCGATGGTTTCGGCGACCAGTTCGTGCAGCTGTTGGAGGCCTTGTCGACCGGAGGCGCGATACTTGAAATCCTGGACAGGATTCAGCAGCGTGAACTGCATCAGCATCCCTGCCTGTACTGCCAGCAGGATCAGCACAACACTTCGAATGAGCGGCGGCACCCACGCCGGGCCGGGCGATTCGGCAGCGTCGCGCCAGACTCTGCCGCTCCAGGTTAACACCGTCCCGGCGACCAGCGCCAGCGCGGCGCAAAGTTCCAGCAGGTAGTTGACATTCGAACCGATTTTACCGATGGTGCCTGCCGAGAGCAGCGCGCCCGCCAGATAGGGAATCACCATCGGCCAACCATCGGCCCTGCCGAGCTTGCCGCGCGCGCGGGCTGGAATTGCGAAGATCAACACAGCACAGAAGATGAGCAGGATGGGTGCCAGTCCGCGCATCTCTCGCACGTAACGTGTCACAGTATCGACATTGAACGGGTTGACATTAGCCGTGACGATGTTGAAGAAGAAGCCCCCGCCAGTTGCCAGGTTCAGGATTGCGAAGAGGCTCAGCCCGATTGCTCCCACCATTCCCGCGAGGGCGAAGGCAGCGCGCCACCCCCTTCGCGCCCACACCCAGACGAAAGCAGCCAGCGGTGCGGCCAATCCATAGGACTGCCGGGTGTAGATGGCGGCGGTGAGTAGGGCTGCCGTCCCCACAAGCCCGCGATTGTTCTGAGGCCAACGCGCGATTACGTAGAGCGCGGCAGTGCTCAGGGCCAGCGCCAGCAGATCGATACGAGCGAGCTTGGCCCAGCCGACCACGTAGGGAAGCGCCAGGAAGAGCAGGGCCGTGAGTCGCGCAGCGAAGCGGTCGTGGCTGTGGCTTTGCGTGTAGACTATTATCCCTAAGAAATAGGCTGTCGCCAGCACACTTACGATCGAAATCAAGCGTCCCGCCCAGAAGTTGGGACCGAAGATCCAGATGAAAGGTGTCATCGCCAGGACGTAGAGTGGTGGGTAGTTGGTGATGGTGTAGGGCGGCGTGTCGAGGTTGGCGCGGTAAATTGCCTCTCCTTTGGCGAGGCGCATAGCTTGGTCCACCAAAGGCGCTTCTCCATAATCCAGTGGATAGGGGTAGAGAAGCGCCAGAACAGCGTGGATGGCATAGATGATCAGCACCACGGCGAAAACGATGGTGACGAGTGTACGTGCGCCTATTTCCAGATAAGCAACGAAGGTTCTTGATCCTGTGGCAGATAGGTCCATCAGACTTAACTCGAAGAACTATTTATTATTCCGTAGTCCCACACACCGGACATTGTGGATTGCGTTCTACTTTCACTACGTCAAACGAAGTCCACATGCCTTCCCAGAGCAGGATTTTGTCAACGAGAGGCTTGTCGAGGCCCAGTAAGATTTTGACGGCTTCAACAGCCTGTAGTGCTCCGATGACGCCCGCAGATGCGCCCAATACACCTAATTCGGCGGGGGTGGGGTACGTCCTCGGCTGGGGGGTTTGGGGGAACACGCAACTGCGACATGCGTGTCCGGGGATATATGCCCCCATCTGCCCCTCAAAACGTGACACTGCACCCCACACCAGGGGGACGCCAGCGTGCACGCATAGTTCGTTCATCAGCGCTTTGGTCTCTAGGTTATCGCTGGCCTCCACGACGAGGTCGTATTGCTGCACCAACTCCAGGCCATTTTCGCGCAAGACACGCACTTCGTAGGGGATACCCTTGATTTCTGGGTTCAACGCGCGTACCCGCTGCACGGCTGTCAGTGCCTTGCTTCGCCCGATGTCGTGGGTGACATAGAGGATCTGTCGATTGAGATTGGAGAGTGCAACCTGGTCGTTATCGGCGATGCCTAGAGTGCCGATCCCTGCCGCAGCCAGGTAGAATAGAATGGGTGATCCTAACCCTCCAGCTCCAACGACAAGTACGCGCGACTGGCGCAATTGTTCCTGCCCCGCCGCTCCAATTTCCGGTATCACCATTTGACGTTCGTAGCGATTATCCATAGATCACCTCATTTACCGATCTGGAGAAGTTTCAGGCGAATTGCAAGTTTGTGTACCTACCAAAACTTTTTTGCCGTAAATACACTGGAACAAGATATGTGTACTATTATAGTCTCCCCTGCAGCATAGGCAATAAACCCCCAGAAGGGGATTCCACAGTAAAGACCCACCCATGAACGAGGGAAACAGGCTGGGGTGGGGGTAAAGTTTGGGTTGAGCGAGTTTTTGCGAGT
>JAFGSL010000626.1 GCA_016934645.1 Anaerolineae bacterium | reverse complement strand
TCTCAAGCCTAATGCTGTTGACTCAAAATGCAAGAGTCAGGTAGCTCAATAACTAATCAGACAGTTATTTAATTCTCAATCCTAAGCCCCCACGCAGTGAGTTATGGTGCGGTGAATCGGTGCATACCCCTCAATTTTCAAGTCGTCCAACGGAATGGACGCCTCATCAGGTTTATCCGAAAGCGCGAAGAGCAATGCGCCACGCGCACGGCAGTCCAGCATCAACTCGCGTACCTCGTGGGTGAGGCAAATTTCGCGCGCCAATAGGTCCTCCGGTAAGGCATCTTCCGGCAGCGTGCCCATTCGAGCTACGGTTTCGCGGTATTCAGTATAGCGGAACGCCTTGAACGGCGTGGGATCGCCAGCTTGCATGCGGGTGTAGATCTCGCCGTGCAGCGCACGCAAGTCAGCGGGCAGATCGGCAGCCCGCGCATCAACAACACGGATGAACTGCCCAAACGTCTCCATCCGCCCATTGCGGACATCATCCACGAGCGCCTCCCGTTCGTACAGACTGCTCCCCACAATCAAGCAGATGTACGCCAGGTAATCCTGGTTATCGGCGGTGAAAGGGTGGAATTCGGGCTGGTTGAGCTGTCCGTAGGCAGCCTGAAACCGCTCCGGGTCGAACGCGGCCCCAAGCAGATCGCCGACGGTGCGCCGGACTGCCGCCACCCGTGCCGCATCGATGACATGATCGTTGCGCCCGCGCGCGCCAAGCGTCGTTTTGTCCAAATCGAGGATCACCACCGTGTTTTCGTCCACCGGGAAGCCTTGTTCACGGCAGAAAGCGTCGAACTCCGCTAGTAGCGTCCAGCGGTTCGCCAGGTAGAGCATATGACCATCCTGCATCGCGACGTCGGCATGGGCAGGCACAGGCTTCTCCGCGCCGATGAACGCAACGCCGGGCCAATTCCCCGCACGGCAGATGTTGGCAAAGGCCGTGCCGTCGTTTAAGCGTGTGTCGCCGACGAAGACCAGGCGCGCGAGTGGTGTCCCTGGCGCATCGAGGGCGCGGGCCAGGCGCAGCAAGTGGACGATCACGCGCGCATAGTCGGCCTCACTCTTGCGTGGGATCGTGTTGGCGGGAATCCCCACCTCCGCGCGCATATCAGCCAGTCGCGGCAGACGCGCATCCACCGCATCCAAATTCCGGTAAACGATCCGATCCCCAAGAAACTCAGAGACCGACGACAGACCATAGTTTTGCATAGCAGTACCTCAAAAAATCAGAAACGAGAAATTAGAAATGAGTGGATCAGGCATTGATCATCTAGTATCCAGCTTCCAGTACCCTGCATCTTGCATCTTGATTCTTGCTATCTTTCCACGTATCCCGTCGCCACCAGCAGTTCGGCATTGAGGATCGCGCCGCTGGCTGCGCCGCGCAAGGTGTTATGACTCACCGTTGTCATGCGAATATCCAGCAGCGGGCAAGGACGCACGCGCCCCACGGAGACGGCCATGCCACCCGCGGCATCGCGGTCCCGGCGGGGCTGTGGGCGATCCGGCTCCATCCGCACGATGAGGGGGTGCTCTGGCGCGCTTGGCAGATCACGCGCGACCGCCGTCCCACGGAAATCGCGCAGCACGGCGATGACATCCTCCACCGTCGCGGGACGCTCGAAACCAACCGACAGGCTTACCGTATGCCCATCGAAGACAGGGACACGGTTGACGTGCGCACTAAGCACGATATCGGCGTCCACGTGGCGACCATCCACCACATGCCCCAACATCTTGCGCAATTCCTGCGGAAACTTCTCCTCCTCGCCAGGGATGTAGGGGACGACGTTGTCCAGGATGTCGAGCGAGGCCACGCCGGGATAACCTGCGCCGGAGATGGCTTGCATTGACGTCATAAAGACCTTGCGGACGCCGAAGGCCACGTCGAGCGGCTTGAGCGGCAGCGCCACGCCCGTGATCGTGCAATTGGGACTGGCGACAATGAGGCCGGGCCAGCCGCGTCCGGCGCGCTGCCCTTCGATAAGCGCCACGTGGTCAGCGTTGACCTCCGGGATGAGCAACGGCACGTCGTCCACGGCGCGATACGGCGAGGCGTTTGTGCAAACGACATAACCGGCCTGCGCGAACCGCGGCTCGATCTCGCGTGCCACGTCCGCCGGAAGCGCAGAGAAGATCAGCTTGACGGGTAGGTTCGGTTTCAGCGGTTGGACAGTCATCTCGCCGATAGCTGGCAGCGGATCTCCGGGAATCACCCACTTACAGACGTCGGTATAAGGTCGGCCCGCGCTCCGCTCCGACGCCGCCAGCGCCGCGACCTCGAACCAGGGATGCTGTGCCAGCAACTGGATGAACCGCTGTCCCACCGCGCCGGTTGCGCCCAAAATACCAACAGGAATTTTATTAAATGTTTCCATAGCTCTCCCCTCTAGGAAATCAGAAATGAGTAACGAGTAATGGGTAACGGATCAGTACGTCTTCGCTTCACTCTTTACTCTTAACTCTTTACTCATCTCTCACTTTCCATTGATCACCTCGCTGTGAAGCTGCCGTACGGCCTCAGTTGCCTGATCTGCGGCGACGACGAGCGAGATACCGCACTCCGACGATCCCTGCGCGATGGCGATGATGTTGATGTCCTTCTGCGCGAGCGCGCCGAAGAGCCGTGCTGCCACGCCCGGCGTGCCACGCATCCCAGCACCCACCGCGGTGACGATCACCACGTCATCCATCGACCACACGCGGTCAATGTCGCGCCGTGATAATTCCAGCGCCATTTCCTCTTCGATGGCAGCGATCACGCCCGCCACCGCATCCGTGGGGATCACGAAACAGATCGACTGCTCTGACGACGCCTGCGAGATCATCAGCACGCTCGCGCCCTGGCTGGCAACGGCAGCGAACGTCCGCGCGGCAATGCCCGGCACGCCCATCATCCCGCGCCCCTCCACGTTGACCATGCTCAGTCCCTTGATGGCCGAGACCGCCTTAACGGTTCCCGGCGTGCTTTCCGGTTCGCGCACGATGCGCGTGCCGGGACAGGTGGGGTTGAACGTGTTCTTGACCCACAAGGGAATACCGCGTTCGACCACGGGGCTGATGGTTTTGGGGTGCAGCACCTTCGCGCCAAAGTAGGCCAGCTCGCCCACTTCGCTATATGAAAGCACGGGGATCACCCGCGCGTCGGGGACAATGCGCGGATCGGTGGTAAGTACGCCATCGACGTCGGTCCACGTCCACACCTCATCGGCGTCGAGTGATACGCCCAGAATGGACGCGCTGTAATCGCTACCGCCGCGCCCCAACGTGGTCGTAATGCCGTCCTCGGTCGCACCGATAAAGCCGGTGACCACGGGGATCACCCCATCCTCCAACAGTGGCAGCAGACGCGCCTGGGTACGCGCACGGGTAAGATCCATCAACGGCGCGGACTGCTGGAAGCGCCGGTCGGTGACGATCAACTCGGTGGCATCCACTGCCTCGCTGCGCAGCCCATCCTGGCGCAACCGCGCCGCCACGATGCGCGCATTCATCCGCTCCCCCAGCGAACTGATTGCGTCCATTGCACGCGGCGTCACCTCACCGAGCACCCGCACACTATGACAGAACACGGCGAATTCGTCCAGATAGGCATCCAGCACCTTCAACAGTGCTGTGCGCTCATCGGCGTCCGCCAACAGCTCAGCCACCGCCAACGTGTGTTTCACCCGCAGATCGGTAACGAGAGCGAGATACGTCTGCCCGTCACCGGAGGCGGCCGTGCGTGCCCCCTGGATGAGTGCATCGGTCACGCCGCGCATCGCCGAGACGATGACCACCAGGCGTTCCCAGGCCTGGGCCTGATCCTGCACAATCGTTGTCGCCTGCGACACCGCCGGTGCCCCCCCCACCGACGTGCCGCCAAACTTCATCACCAATGTCTTCATCGCTCCCTCCTCACTTCCTGGCCTTGACCGGATATTATACACGGTTCGCGGGGTTGTGAAACAAAGAGGAACAGATTGAATATGCAAAAAACAACACACCGGAGCAAGTTCACTCCGGTGTGTATATTTCTCAGACCCACCAATATCAGTCGGCTTGACGCAATACGACCGGCAGATAGATCAT
>JAFGSL010000089.1 GCA_016934645.1 Anaerolineae bacterium | reverse complement strand
TGATGCTCTTGACCAGTTCCTCGTCGGACAGATCCAGGTTGCGCAGGAAAGTGCTCGTCCCGTCGTAGTTGCGCAACGTCCCCAACAGATTGGGATCGCGGTAGGAGACGTAACTGAGGACGCCCGTGTGCGGATCGGCGACGCACATCGCGCCATACGCGCCGCCCTGGACGCGAATTTTCTCCCACAGGTAAGTGGTGCGCAGGTAGTTGACGATGACTTCCAGCGAGCCGTGGCGCGTGTAGCCCAGGTCGAACAGGCTTGCGCCTTTGCCCACGTAGTTGACTTGCGCCGGGATGGCGAGTCCCTCTGGCCCGGTTGGTGCGTCCGGTACCCACGCAGCGCGGGTTGTGCCCGTCGCAGGTAGCGTCGCCAGGAAACTGGCCAACTTTGGCTGCACCGTTTGCCAGTTGTCGCCATCCACAGTAACGTTACACAGCAGCGCGTTGCGGTTGACGAGAATGTGCCGCACTTCCTCCAACTGCGCCAAAACGGCGGGCCAGTCCTGCTGCGCCTGTTCGATAAGGCGGCGCAGGAAGAAGAGATAGTCCACACCGCTCATCTTTTCGGCGGCCCAATACGCCTCGTTGAACCGGGCGCGCAGCCGCGTAAGGGCAACGCGATGCCCAGCCGGGATCAACGCGGCTTCCTCGCGCGCCTTCTTTTCCAGGAGCATCTGCATAAAGCGTTCCGGGTTGTCCAGTTTGACGGTCAACAGCACGTCGCGCAGGATCGCCAGCAGGTCGTCGGTCTGGGCGATGGTGGCCTTGCCACGCAAGAAAAGCCGGCTTGCGGCCTGGTCGGTGTCGCGCACCAGCCCGTGGAACGTGGCAGGCGCGATGCCACCGGTTTTCTGCCCGATACGCTGCGTCAGTTTGACGAAGTCTTCGGTCTCTGTGCCGATTTCGAGCAGCGCCGCGCCAAACAGCGTCGCGTAGGGCAACAGTTTCTGTGGGAGCGTGTGCAGATCGAAGCCCACATCCACGTAGACGATGCCGTTGGTGAAGAGGTCGTGGTACAGGACGTGCGCGCCCTCGAGATCGCCCCACCTCAGTGGGTCGCTCATTTCGCTGGGAACGAGTTTGGATTCCTTGTCGAGATCGGCCAACGTCAGCGTGGGGATCGTCGCCAGGGCTTCGGGAGAGTCGACGGCTTCCTGCAACGCCTTGAGGCGGGCCGTGCTTTCGATGACGGCGCGCAGGTCGCCCTCGGTCATCGCAACATGGGCCTGCGCCAGCTTTTCGTGTTCCGTTTCTTCCTGGCGTTGCGCGAGCGTGACGTCGGGTTCCAGCACGAAGATGGTGTGGTGCGGATTATCGAGCAGGTGCGCCTGGATAAGATCCTCGAAGTAGCGTGGATTTCCCGCCAGACCGGCCTTGACGGCGTTGAGCGGCGCTTCGAAGGCGATGGGGGCGAACGGATCGCCGTCGTGCAACCAGGTGGTGAGCGCTCGGAACAGAACCACGAGGCCACGCGGGAACGAGCCGAAGTTCTGCTCGCGCAACTGGAACTCGGTGGTGTTGAGCGATGCGGCGATAGTGTCGGGATCGATGCCGTCGATGGCCAGTGCGCGCAGCGTGTCGAAGATGAGCGCCTCAACCTTGGGCGTGTCTTCCTGACGGACGCCCTTGAGGCCCGTGGAGAACGTCAATTGGCGCAGGCTGTCGTCCAATCCGCCGCCGATGATGTCCTCGCCCAGGCCGGAGTCGATGAGGGCCTTGCGCAGCGGCGACGCCGGGATGCCGACCAGGATGTGTCCCAGGATTTCCAGCGCGAGCGTGAGGGTGGGATCGATGTTCTCCGGCAGCAGCCAGTTGACGGTGATGTAGGCTTTAGGCGACTCGGCATCTTCGCTGACCGGGTACGGGCGAGTGAGGCGGCGCGGGGCGGTGTAGCGCGTTTGCAACGGAATGGCGCTGTCCACATGCCGCGCGGTGAAGTCTTTAAGGTATTCTTGGACAAGGCTCAGTCGCTTTTCGGGGTCGTCGTCCCCATAAAAGAAAAAGCGCGCGTTGGAAGGATGGTAGTAGGTCTCGTGGAAGTGCTTGAACTGCGCGTAGGTAAGCTGCGGAATCACTTCTGGATCGCCGCCGGAATCGAGGGCATAGACGTGATCGTCGAAGAGCGACTGCTCGCTGAAACGCCCCACGAGGCTGTCCGGCGACGAGTACGCCCCCTTCATCTCGTTGAAGACGACGCCCTTGTAGGTGAGGGGATGGTCCAGGTTTTCCAGTTCGTAGTGCCAGCCTTCCTGCTGGAGGGTTTCGGGGGTGATACGCGGATAGAAGACGGCGTCCAGGTACACGTCGATCAGATTGTAGAAGTCCTGCACGTTCTGGCTGGCGATGGGGTAAGCAGTTTTGTCGCTAAAGGTAAAAGCGTTAAGAAAGGTGTTGAGCGAGCCTTTCGCCAACTCGATGAAAGGCTCCTTGACCGGGTACTTGCGCGATCCATTCAGCACAGAGTGTTCCATAATGTGCGGCAGACCGGCAGAATCCGGCGGCGGCGTGCGCAAAGTGACAGCGAAGACTTTGTTCTCGTCGGCGTTTTCCAGCGAGAGCAGTTCCGCGCCCGTTTCAACGTGCCGGTACCACTTTGCCTGTGTATTCAGTTCGGGGATTTCCCGCGTTTCGAGCAATTCGAATCCGTGTGTAATGGTCATACTGCTCCTTGTGTTGTTGGTTATGAGTGACGGGTAACGAGTAATGCGTGTCGAATACTCTTCACTCATTTCTCATTTCTCTTTACTCTTCACTCCGTGAAAATCGGTAAAGGCTCTCCCAGTACCGGTGTGGTGTGGGCAATGTAGATGTCCCACCAGCCGCGCCAGAGCGCGACGGCTTCGCGTGTCCAGTACCAGGCAAGGTCGCGGCGTGGATAGGGCTGCCGGTCCGCGACGTAGCCGACCGTATCTATACCCAGTGCATCACAGGTATCAAGGGCGCGCGGCAGGTGGTAGCGTTGCGTGATCAAAACCGCATCCTGGACCTGGAAAATATCGCGGGCGCGGTAGCATGTGTCGTAAGTGCGCCGCCCGGCATAGTCGAGCACGACATCATCGCGAGGGACGTCCTGCGTGAGCGCATATTCCAGCATCTTCGCCGGTTCGTTGTAATCGACGACGCGGTTGTCGCCGCTGAAGAGCAACTTCTGCACCCGCCCGGCGTGGTATAGTTCAATCGCGGCGTCCAAACGGTCTTTGAGAACCATGCTCAACGCCCCGCTGGGCCAGTAACCCGCGCCAAAGACCACGGCGACGGGCTTTTGTGGAACCTGCTCGATCTCTGCCGGAGCGTACATCAGACGTTCGTAGCGCGTTGTCAAGGTCCATACTGTCCATGCCACGCAGAGCGCGCCGCCTACGAAGATGACCAGCGCTGCCTTCCGTAATTGGGCTTTCATAGCCGGTTTTGCTTTGATTGTAGGTTCCTTCAGTTTGCTAATCTCGCCGCGATTGCGAGAGTTTCCACCACAGTGGCGTCTGTTCCCCACGCGAGCAGGACTCGGTTTGAACTGCGATAAAGGCAGACCGCACCCTGCGGTCCGGCCCACCAGCGACCACCGAACAGCTTTGCGGGGATCATGGTATCGTTGATCCGGCCGGGAACGAGAGGCCGCGGCATTATTTCAACCAATGTGCCGTAGAAATTCGCGGCGCTCCGGCCTGAATCCCATACGGTCTGCCAGACAACAGCATCGGCACCGTCCGGACCACTCCATACTTGTAGCAAATCGCCGCTCCAATGGACGGCCTGTTCCGCGACCTCGTCTGCGTCAAGCTCGCCGGCACTCCATTCTAACAGCACCAGACGGATTAATGCCTCCCCAAGGGTGTCTGTGGAACTTAATACCCAATCGCGCTCCAGTTGCGGTTGAAGCGATGTCAGCACCTGCGGCATGTCATCGTCGAGGTAACGCTCGATGTGCAGAAGTTGCGCAGTAGATCGCGGCGGGCGCAGCACAGCCGCGTCGACGGCAGCCGTGCCGCCTTGGGCGTATAAGTCGGTTACAAAGGCGTCGCCCAACTCGAAGGGAAGCTGTGAGAGATCCTCCAGCAGTGGATCGGTGGTGAGACGCCAGCGCGGCGTGATGGCATCGGCGATGGCATCGGTCAGGATTTGCGCCTGGGCGCTGCCCGGCTGAACACCGGCATATCGCCATAGCGAGAAGAGTGCGTCGCCATCTCCCACTGCGGCAAGGGCCAGCCTGTGATCCAACGAATCTGCATTGGCGATCAGTCGTGGCAGATCGCCGTATTGATCGGGAACTGCCCGCGCGTATCCGTAAGCGATTTGCCATTCCAGCACATCACGCTCGCCGGGCCAGTCACGTCGTAAGTACAGTTCTTCGGTGTCTGAGGCATAGAGCGCGCCTACAGACGGGGCCTGCGCCACAGGATCGACACGCACTTCTTCCCAGAACCAGAGCCGCAGCGCCTTCAGGTAAGGCTGAAGCTGTAATACCAACGGCGGATAGGCGTCGTAGAGCCGGTAGAGAATGACCGACATAGCGAGTTGGTCATTCACCAGGGTCAACGGCGTGCTCCAGCGCGCGAGTCGTCCTCGTGCATCAGAGACTCCGGTGGCAATCGTACCGGCTTGCGCGATGTCGAAGGGCGGCAGGGGCGTCGCTGTCGGTGTTAGCGATGGCGTGAGTGTCAGGGTGGGGGTAGGCGTGCGAGAGGGGGGAAGTGTCGGTCTAGGCGTGGGTGTGGGAAGCGGGGAGGGCGTCTGCGGCAGACTGACAGCGCGCCACACATTCCAACCCAGCAACCCCAGGACGGTGATAAGGCCAACCAGCAGTCCTAGGAGAATCCGGCGCTGGCCTCGGGTCAGGGTTCGATACCAGCGCACGCGCATACCTCCTGCAGGCATATCCATACCAAGTTCTCAATGTTGTGCATACCCCCCATTGTAAAGAGCAGTAGAGGCTTGTCAAGCGCGCGATCCAGTTTATAATGACATTCACTTTTGCAGTGGAGGAGACGATGGCAAAACTTTGCGGAAAAGGACTGTGGCTGGCCCATTCGTATGACCTCCAACGTGCGGCAGAGATGGCTACTAGCATTGACGCGACGTAT
>JAFGSL010000625.1 GCA_016934645.1 Anaerolineae bacterium | reverse complement strand
TTCATTCAATGCTTTGCGTGGATCGCCAGATCCGCACGGAACGGAGATCTGATGATCCCCTTGAAGCGCGTGAGACGAGATTTCATTCAATGCTTTGCGTGGATCGCCAGATCCGCGCATCGCTGCACGCCAGAACAGGTAAACCGCTGCGGTGAACAGGGCTAGCAGCAGGCTGGAGCGCAGCGCCTGCCGGCTCACTGCCAGTGACCAGAACGAGCCAGCTTGCAAGGCTGTGGTGAGTAGCGCGGTGGAGCCGTCAATGGCCTGGCGCACCCAGAAGAATGTGATGACCAGCGTGATCAAGCCCGATGTCACCGAGATCAGACGGAGCGCAGTCACCGAGGGGCTTCCTAATGCGATCAGCCCAGCAGCCAGATAGTCGTAGAGCGGTTCGCGGCCATACCCCACCGTTTGGTAGATGGGGCGCGCGCCACCGGCGATGGCAACTGCGTCGTGCGCGTGACCGGCTTCGTCGTGGGTGAGACCGGGCGGGAGCGCGTCGAGGCGGTAGAGGCGCAAAAATGCCGCTGCGAGCAGGACGACGGTCAGCGCGACCCACTCCCACCGCTTGCCATTCACCATTTGCCATTCACCATTTGCCATTTGCTATTCGCCTATGGTGAAACTTCCCACGCGGTAGAAATCCCCGATGGTTTGCCTGTTCGCATCGACGAGGGGCAGGCGGCTCATATCGGCCAGCAGATACCATCCCACAATGACGGTGTACTCTCCCGGCGGCGCGTTCTCCTTCAAGTAAAGCCGGTATGGATCGGCGATTTCTTCCCCTGCTGCCCAGCCGCTCGTGGGACGCGCGCCCTGTACCGGCCAACTGTCGGCTTGCCCGTACAACTGGCCATCGGGACCGACGACCTGGACGAAGACGGTGTAATTGTGTGCCCACGCCCGCAGGCCGCGCCAGCGCAGATCGACGTGAAGCTGCCCCCCGGCGGGCAGCGCGCTGGCGTCGAGCGTTGCGTCAAGCAGCGTTACCTGGTTGCCGAAATTCGCCAGCTCCGCATTGGAGGGCAGTACGTTGACCTCGCCAAGCACACAGTCGTCGCGCCGCCTCTCCATCCACCCGCAACGTGGCATACTCTGGCTGACGGCTGACGGCTGACGGCTGACGGCTAATCTGTACCGTCCCGGTTCAGATGGCGTCACGACGGTATAGCGCACCGTCCGTGTTTCACCTGATGACCACGTGGCGGGGTCGCTGCCGGGGCCTGGTGACGTAGACGTTGGCACACTCTGCCCCGCCGCCTCGATCCAGCGGATTTCCGGCATGGCCTGAGGCACGGTCTTGCCGCGCTGCCAGGTGAGATCGAGGGTGAGTGGCCTATTCGCATAGCCCTCTCCGGGGAAATCTGCACCGGTGAGCCATAGGCCGTCATCGAACAAAGCATAATCGCGTTGCGGAAGTGCTTGGTTGACGTCCGCCGGTAGGGATACGCGGGTAAGGGGATACCAGATTGCCTCTGTTCCATCAACTGGCAGCCCGGTTTGCTCGAAGCGAGGGAACAGCCCCACCTCTACGGTGTAGTCTCCGGGCGAGAGCCACGTGGGCCATTGCAGGGGATGATAATCTGCGATCACCACTCCGGATGGCCATGCCTGTGTGGTCGTATAGCCACCAACGGGGCGCGTAGCGGGGCGCTCCCAAATCATCTGCGCGGCGGACATAAGCCGGATGCGCACCTCCAGGTCTTCGCCGACGGGCGCTTCTGTCTGCCATAGCAATGTCAGATGGTGTAGCGGACGGCCTTCAGGATCCGCTTCGAGGTGGAAACTGTGCATCGCCAGGGCATCACCAAAGCGTGCTAGCAGTGTTGCGGTGCGCGTGGCAGGCGCGGACGGAGCTACTTCGACCAACGGACCGACTGCGCTGACGCCATAGGCGTCCAGGCCGGGCAAATAGCGCGCCAGATAAACGTGTTG
Source organism: Anaerolineae bacterium (assembly GCA_016934645.1). The sequence goes on along the minus strand of JAFGSL010000625.1, from coordinate 14,381 downwards.
TCCTTGCGAGAGACGGCTTTCCATGGCTTCGCGATACTGTGCTTCGTCGAAAAGCATCACCAGGTCCAGGTCGGGGCGCAATCCCTCAGCTTGTTGCAGATAGTAGAGCGGCGGGAATTTCTCGCTATCGGCGAGGATCGCGGCGTCGGGGGCCAGCGGCTGCGACAGTGTATAATGGCCCCAGGCTTCGTCCGCTTCTCCCTCGGCGCGCATGTTTTGCAAGGGCTGATTGCGCCACAACAGGCTCAGCGGCAGCAGAGCAAACAGCGTGATGAGCACACGATTCGTCGTAATTCGTAATTCGCGATTCGCAACTCGTAATTCGCAACTCGTAATTCGCGCCGCGCCTACTCCTATCCACAGCACCAGGATAAGATGCGCGGGGATGATGAAAACGTCGATGTCGGGCACCAGATAAACTAGCGCGTAGAAGCAGTAGGGGAGGAATGCGGCAAGGCTCACCAGCGCGAGTCGCCACCGTTTGATGGCGAGGTAAAGCAGCCCTATGGCCGCCAATGCCAGCCCGACCACACCGAAAGGTTCGCGCAGTAGACGCCAGAGAATGGCATAGCGCGTGGGATCGCGCAGCAGCCCCAGTTGCAGTGCTCCGCCGAATTGCTGCCCGGTGATGTAGGCCAGGAACTCGCCAAAGCCCATCCATTGCCCTTCGTGGATCGCGGGCCAGCGCAGTGGAATGTAGGCGTAGACGGCCAATCCAAGCGCGAAAAGCGCCGCCGCCTTGAGCCAATCACCTAAACTGCAAGCAGTTTCGCGCAGACGGGGCCAGCGCAGCATGCAGGTCAGCCCTAGCGCGGGGATGAGCATCACCATGGTGATGTGATTGGTGAGCGAAAGGCCCATCAGCAACGCCGCGCGCCAGAGTGTGGCGGGCATAGCACGGCCTTCGAGGATGTCCAGCGCGAACCATAGCGCGCCCGCGACGAAGAGCAGGTTCAGCGCGTAGACCTCGGCGATGATGGCCTGCGACCAGACGGCGGACGACCAAGCCAGCGCGAGTGTCGTCAATACGGCGACGAGCGTATGGCGTGTCAGCCGGTGGACGAGCAGGTAAACGACACCCATTGCCGCTGCGGCGCAGACGGCGGCGGTGAGGTTGACCTTCCACGCCAGCGTGCCAAAGGGCAGCGGCGTGAAGAGTTTTCCCAGTAGCACGTAAAGTGGGTAGCCGGTGGGGTGGGCGATCCCCAGCCGCAACGCTGTTACCTGGAACTCGAAGGTGTCGGCGACGCCGACGTAAGGGGAGAGGTTGAGCAGATAGACAAGTAGCGGCAGCGTCACGGCAATGACAAAGCCGGCGCGAGGTGAGAGGCGGTGCGCTGCGGGGCCACGCCACATATTAAGCAGCGTCAATGCCAGACCGCCAACCAGCAAGACCGGCCCGCGCCAGGGTTGGAACATCCCGCTGAATACATCCATGGCGGGGAGTAGCAGAGGAATACACCTTTTAGCAATGTCCCAAGCTGCTGTGTCGCTGCTGAAAGCTGAAAGCTGACGGCTGACGGCTATCAACACCGCAGCACTGAGGAGGCTCAGCACTCCCACACCAACCGCACCGAAGAAAAACGCGCGCCCATCCGGTGCCGTGAGCCATTCCAGTGCTAGTGTACGCGCCAGACCCGCGCCCCAGACACCGCCGCATAGCCCGATGTAGAGCCAGGGCAACCCATGTTCGGCAGCCCGACGAACGTTCAGGGTGTTGCCTCCGCAGGCGTTGCCTCCGCAGGCGCCTCGCCTTCTGGCTGGTCCAGCAGCCCCAGACTGCGCCTAAAGTAGAAGTCCAGAATATCATGGGCTACCGGGGCAGCTCGCGTGGAACCCTCACCGCCATCGTAAATCCAGACGATCACGACAATCTCGGGAGTGTCGAAGGGGGCATAGGCCGCAAACCAGGCGTGCGTGGGAAGCGTTTGCCCTTGCGCCACATCACAGCGACCGGCCTTGAGGGCGATGTCGTCACAGTACTCAGCAGTCCCCGTTTTGCCAGCGACGTTGATGCCCAGTTCGGGGAGATCTGCCCGTTTCCCGGTCCCTGTGTCCGACACAGCCAGATCCAATCCCTCCCGCACGATCTGCCACACCGATTCGGCGATGTCCAGTGTATCGATGACTTTCGGCGTGAAGTCGCGGATGATATTGCCGTCTGTATCTGCGACGTGGTGGATGAGTTGCGGAGCATAAAGGGTGCCGCCGTTGGCGACGGTGGCGAACACGTTGGCCATTTGCAGCGGCGTTGCCAGCAAATTCCCCTGACCGATGCCGGTGATGTAGGTGTCGCCGGTGGTCCATGTTTCCTGGTAGGTCTGCCGTTTCCATGCCGGAGTCGGTACCAGACCAGTCGCTTCTCCGGGGATGTCGATTTGCGTGAGCGCCCCCAGCCCGAACGTCTGCGCGTAGGCTGCCAAACGGTCGATGCCTAGGCCCTCGAATTTGGTTTCCTCGTAACCACCGGCAACCTGGTAGAAGAATGTGTCACACGACTGTGCCAGTGCATCCACAACATTAATCGGTCCGTGACCTGTGCCGTATTGTAGATAAATCCAACAGTAGAAAGGTTGTGCCAGCTCAGGATTGTCAGGTGCGAATTTGTTAGGCAGGTAGAACTTGCCTGGATCGTTGATAATCGTATAGCGGTTGATAACGCCTTCCTGCAACGCGGCGGTAGCGGGGATGACTTTGAAGATCGAACCCGGCGGAATTTGATCGGCAATGGCGTGGTTGATGAGTGGTCGGTGCGGATCGCTCAACATAGCGCGGTAGGCGTCCATATCCAATTTCCCACTGAACATATTGTCATCGTAAGTGGGTAAACTCACCATTGAGAGGACCTGCCCATCGCGCGGATCCAAAATCACCACCACCCCGCGCTGTGAACCCGCAACGTCTAACCCGGCGCGCAGAGCGTCTTCGGCGACCTGTTGCAATTCCACGTCCAGGGTGAGGTAGACGTTGTCCCCTGAACTGGGCGGCGTCTCGCTGATAGTTTGCAGCTCCTGTCCCAGGACATCCTTTTCCACCAACCGCCGCCCTGGCGTGCCACGCAGGAATTCTTCCATCTGTGCTTCCACTCCGGCGTAGCCGATACTGTCCGTGTTTGGATTGTAGCCTTTGCCCTCATACTCGGTGACTTGATCCGAGGGAATCGGTCCCAAAAAGCCGAGTATTTGTGATGTTTGCGAACCGTAGATATAGTTGCGGCGCGGCGTGATCTCGATCCCCACACCGGGTATGGTGACACTGCTCTCTTGCGCGATGAGCAAAGCGAGGTCGCGGTCGATGTTTTGTTCTACGACAATGGGGCTGTAAGGTTCCAACCAGCGCACGTTTTCTACCATTTCTAGCAAACCCTCCTCCGGGCTCTCGCCGTAGGGGGGAAATGCTGCGCGTCCCACGGTCCGCAGTTCGCCTTGATACTCGGGGATGTCCAGCCCTTGGGTGGTGCTATAGGGGACATCGAGGATCTGCGCGAGGCGCATAAGCACGGCGCGCTCACGCTCGGGGTCCTCGGGCAGCAGGCCAGGCGTGATGGTGACGTTATACGCGGGGATATTGCGCACCAGGATTTCGCCGCTGCGGTCGTAGATGACGCCGCGCGGCGGAGAAACGGTGTCGAGACGGCTTTGCTGTCGCTCAGCACGGGTCTGCCAGGCACCACCTTCCAAAAATTGCAGTTGCCACAGGCGGATGAGATATAGCCCCAACACGAGCAGGATGACCCACCCAACGACTGCCACACGTGGCGCGCGCTGAATCCAGGGCGGGCGTGATGCCTGGCTGTCGATCTCACCGTGTCTACGCGATCCCCGTTTGCGTGGGCCGTTGATGCGTGGCCCATTGCCGTTCAGGTAACTCATTGGGCAAATCCTCCCAGGCGCGGTTGCGTGCGCTTGTGGAACCAGACCAGGAAGGTGAAGGCAAAGGGGGAGAGCAGGAAGTTAAGCAACGCCGCCGGCCCCGCGACTGTCTGCACGGCGCGACCGAGGTCGATGCTGTATCCCAGTATCGCCATCGTGCCCAGCAGGATGGCATGCCCGAACAGTGTGCCAAGCGCCGACATCAGCGCCAGCCGGATAACCGTCGGCCCTAGGGCATGCACCCAGGGCTGCCCCGCGAGAAAACCTACAGCGGTCAGTGCCAGCGTCCAGAGACCAAAAGCGCCACCGGAGAGCAGGTCGCAGAAAATCCCGCCGACGAATCCCCAGACTGCGCCTTCGTTAGCCCCACGGATAATGGCCCACGTCACGGTCAAGAGCAGCACCAGATCTGGTCGCCCGCCGACAATTTGTATACCTTCTACCCACACGCTCTGGATGACAGCCGCCGCCATCAGTATGGGAATTCCAAAGTACAAGCTCATTGTAGTTAAGCCTTATTCCTCTTCCAATTCTTGTAAATCGACGTGCTCAAAATCTGTGATCACCAACACCATTTCCAGTCGTTTAAAGTCAATCGCCGGACGGATCACAGCGCGCTGGAAGAGATCGGATTCCAGGTACGAGATGCTTTCCACCTGGCCCAGGATCAATCCCCTGGGGAGCAACCCGCCTGCCGCAGACGTGATGACGGTTTCGCCGCCGGCGACCTCTTCATCGGGCAGGATATCGACCATGCTCAGGCCTCCTTCCGTTGTCCCGACCACCATACCGGTGACGCGGGTTTCTTGAAGCATTGCGGCAATCTGGCTTTGCGGATCGTTGATAAGCTGGATGTAGGCCAAGTTGGGCGAGACGCGGGCGACACGCCCTACCAAAACCGCGCCGCTGGTGACGACCGGCATGCCGACGGCGACACCTTGCCGCGTGCCGGTGTTGATGATCAGGTACTGCAGATAAGGATTGGTATCTTCTCCTACCAGTGTGCCGCAAGGATACGTATCGCAACCGCGCTCGACGACGTCTGCGCCGATGTAGCTGTAGGTGGGGTTTTCCTGTGCAAAGTTGAGGATGCGTCGCAGTTCTTCGTTTTCGGCCTTGAACTCACGCAGACGGTAATTTTCCTGGATCAGTGTGTCGTTCGCGCTTTGGAGCGCCGCGACTTGCTCTTGAAGCTGCTGGATATCTTGTGCTGTTTGCCCCAGGTCGCCAAGTGTATCGAGGATGCCGGACACGCCCCGCGCAACCGGAGCGATAATCTGCCCCAACAAGTTCTCTAAGGGACTAAATGTACCGGCTTCGATCAAGATCAGGAAGAGCAGCGCCACGACCAACAATACCCAGGGCAGCCACTGTCCGCTTTCCCGTCGCATGGTCTATCCTTTTCTATTGCCGCGCATACACTATCCTGCAGTACGCGTTACGAAGCCGAGCCTCCGGGATGACGTCGGTCGTCGCTGGAAAGGGTGGGGCGGAGGACTTCGAGGTTCTCCAGCACCATACCCGCGCCACGGGCAACGCACGTCAGTGGATCTTGTGCGACCCAGGCCCGGATGTGGGTTTCTTCGGCAACGCGCTCGGCCAGGCCTTTCAACAGTCCCCCGCCGCCGGCAAGACAAATGCCGGTTTCCATCAAATCTGAAACCAGTTCGGGGGGCGTCTCATCTAACGTATCGCGGACCAGGTCCACGATGATGTTGGTCGAGCGGCTTAACGCTTCGCGGATTTCGATACTGCTGATTTCGATTTCTTCGGGCAGGCCGGTGATCAGGTTACGCCCGCGCATCGCCATCGTGCGCTCTTCGGGCAGTGGATAGGCCGACCCGATGTTGATCTTGACGCGCTCGGCTGTGCGTTCACTGATCGCCAGGTTGTACTTCTGGCGTGCGTACTGCACGATGTCGTCGTCCAATTCGTCGCCAGCGATGCGGAGGCTTTTGCTCACGACGATGCCTTTGAGCGCGAACACGGCAACTTCTGTCGTTCCACCCCCGATATCGACGATCATACTCCCTTGTGCTTCGGTCACGGGGAGTCCGGCTCCAATTGCTGCCGCTATCGGTTCTTCGATTAGATAGGCTTCGCGTGCACCAGCTTCCAGAGCTGCATCACGCACGGCGCGCTTTTCCACTTCGGTCACGCCGCTAGGGATACCGACCACAACGCGCGGGCGAGGGAAAGGGATGAACAACTGGCGGTGCGCCTGTTTGATGAAGTGCCGCAGCATTGCCTCGGTGATGTCGAATTCGGAGATTACGCCGTCGCGGAGCGGGCGAATGGCGACGATGTTAGGCGGTGTTTTCCCCACCATTTCCTTTGCTTCCGCACCTACGGCCAGTACGTAGTCGCGGCGATTGCTATCGACGGCGACCCACGAGGGTTCGTTGCTGATGATACCCTTACCGCGCACGTAAACCAGCGTGTTAGCTGTGCCTAGGTCGATGCCTATGTCTAGGGAGAATAACCCTAGCAGTGCGTCTATCGGATTAAACAATCGCGTCCTCTATCCATATCTTCATTTGTTAAGTCCACCTTTCGATTATACCATAGCATACCTTAGCCGCAATTGGAAATGGCAGATGGCGAATGGTGAATGAGCGAATCAGCAAATCGACGAATGATGAATTCTATCCTACTTCTTACTCCATAATTCGCGCTTTGAGTGCTGCTAACGTGGTGATCGGGCCAAGGGTGTGCAGGAATTCGCGTGGCGTTGCGCTGAGTGCCCATGCTTGGCGCACTGCTGGCCCGATGGGGTCTTTGCCGGCCGCGCCTGTCGTGCTGGCGTAAGCCCCATGGAAAGCGAAGTATGCCTGGTTCAAACGTCGTACCCGGTAGCCGTTGGCGACAAAATACCGCCGTCGCTCTTCCATATACGCCTCTGCCTCTTCGATTTTGCCCTCGGCCAGCAGTTGGTCCACGGTGACACGTGTGAGATGCATCTCTGCGCCGTAGTCGAAATATGCCTGATTCGCCATTGTTTCTTCTTCAGTGAGTGTGAGAGGGTTAGGGAGGTGTTTAGGGCGATTCAAGTATTGTGCGTAAAAGCGCAGGATGATTTCCTGCCCGGCCCACTCGCCCATCAACGATGCTGCCGTTTCGTTCAGCGTGCGCGTTTCACCCGATCTGTCGTAGTAAAAACCCAGCGGGTAAAAGACCAGATAGTGATGCGACCATTCGTGTGCGACAGTATCGCTCACCCAGTCGATGGAACTGCTTTCCAGAAGCATCGCAGGATAGGCTGCTAGTCCGCCGATGCCGGTGACGTAAGCAGATTTGTCGAGAAACATACTTTCGATATCTTGCTCGATGACATCTTGATCTGCTGCTGTCAGCCCGGCAACTAGGGGACGCTGGTATATGCTCTGGATGATCTCGCGGGGTGAAATGACCAGCAGGTAAGGCAGCGGGGTGAATGTGCTACTGACCGGCGGCAGAATTTGCGCCAGCATACCGAATCCGCCGCTGTACAGGACTTCACTCACCTGTTCGCCCAGGATCGCTTCGGCGACCAGGCCACTGCGCTGCATCTGCGCGCGCAGTTCGGTCAACGTATCCTGCTGCGTCTGCGTCGCTGCCGCCGGGTCGTCGATCTCCAGGTTGCTATAAGCGCGGCTGATTTCGTTGGTTAATTGTGATGCCTCCCGCACTTGATCGAGATAGTCGAGGACAAACCGGGCACGCTGGTCCTCGTCCATAAATCGCTGCGGGCTGAGCGCGCCAAAGGCCAATTTGCGAGCGAGGGTCTTGACTTCCCATGTGAAGAAGTTGAATGCTTGGTGCGTGGTGGCGATGTTCAGCCGGAATTTGAAATCTTGCGGCGGCCCTCCTTCCCCGCGCACGAGGAACAGCATGCTCACTAACAACAGTGTGATGCTGACGGCTCTGGTCCATTGCGCCCACGAATAGCTTTTCATTGGCCAAAGTGTAACCGGAACGTGCGAAAAATCAAGAAGAAGCTATACTTTATTTATAGACTATAGAAGTCTCAGCACTATAGACCGAATGCGCATCGCAGATACTTGCTCAACTGGTTGCCTTATAAGACTTTTGTAGTCTGGGTGTGTTTCACTTAAGGTGCAACGCACTTCACGCATGTAACTTGACGTTTTGCCGTGCGCAAGTGCGTTGCACCTTACATATCGCCTTAATTCTGAAACGCACCCTTGTAGTCTCGTTCACTTGCTAAAACCGCACACATCCTTTATAGTTAGAAGGTGAATTCCACATTCTCTAGCAAAAGGCCGGGGTAAAAGCACCCAAACCTCGAATGGTCCGGCTATTTTGTGTGCGAGGATCTATGATGGATCCCTGGAGGCAATTATATGGAAATTGGTGTGGTTAGACGGACAGATATCAATGTTGAGGTACAGCGCGCCTACCTCGATTATGCGATGAGCGTGATCGTCGCGCGTGCGCTGCCGGACGCTCGCGATGGCCTCAAGCCGGTCCAGCGCCGCATTTTGTATGCGATGCACGATATGGGACTGAGGCCAGATTCGGCGTACAAAAAATCGGCCCGTATCGTCGGTGAAGTGTTGGGCAAATACCATCCGCACGGCGACTCCGCAGTGTACGATGCGATGGCTCGTATGGCGCAGGATTTCTCGATGCGCTACCCACTGGTGGATGGGCAGGGGAACTTTGGCTCCATCGACGGCGACACTCCGGCAGCGATGCGCTATACCGAAGCCCGGCTTATGCCCCTGGCGACGGAAATCCTGATGGATATCGACAAGGATACGGTCGACTGGGTCGATAACTTTGATGGCACGCTTAAGGAACCGTCCGTACTACCTTCGCGGATACCGAATCTGCTGGTGAATGGCGCGTCGGGGATTGCGGTGGGTATGTCCACCAACATCCCGCCGCACAACTTAAGCGAGGTCGTGGACGCGCTCGTGTATCTGCTTGACAACTGGCAGAAGATCGACGATGTAGATGTCGCCGACCTGATGAAGTTCATTCAAGGACCGGATTTCCCCACGGGCGGCTTGGTCTACCGGAAAGATACGGCGGAAGGCGAGGATATGCTGCTCAAGTCCTACGCGACAGGACGGGGGCGTATCACGATCCGTGCCCGCGCTCACATGGAGGAAGGTGCACGTGGACGGCAGCGCCTTGTGATTACTGAAATCCCCTATCAGGTGAACAAGACCTCGTTGATCGAGAGTATCGCCGAGAATGTGCGTGCCGGGAACCTGGAAGGCATCTCCGATCTGCGCGACGAATCGGACCGGCATGGGATGCGCATCGTCATCGAGTTGAGTCAGGGTGCCAACGCGGACAAGGTGTTGAATGACCTTTACCGGCGCACGACGTTGGAGACGCGCTACAGCATCATCCTGCTGGCGCTGGTGGATGGGGAGCCGCGCCGCTTGTCGCTTAAGCGCGCACTGACCCTGTTTATCGATCACCGGCTGGATGTTTTGCAACGACGAGCACGCTTCGAGTTGGAGCACGCCCGTCGCCGCGCGCATATCCTCGAAGGATTGCTGATCGCGCTGGACAACCTGGATGCCGTCATCGACACGATCCGTCGTTCGCGCACCGTCGATACTGCGCGGCAAAATCTCAGGAAGAACTTCAAGCTCACGGAAATACAGGCGCAGGCTATCCTGGATATGCAGTTACGCCGTTTGGCAGCGTTGGAGCGCAAAAAACTCCAGGATGAGTACCGCGAACTGCTGGCGACGATCAAGGAATTGGAAGCGTTGTTGAAGTCACCGGCGAAGCAACGCGCGGTGATTCGCGCCGAGCTGCTGGATATGCGGTCGGGCTACGCCGACGCGCGCCGCACGCACATTTTGGAAGTCAGAGGCGCGAAGGTGGAGGCGGGTGCTTTAACCCCCGATCAGCCGGTGTGGGTGACGGTGAGTCGTGAGGGACGCATCGGGCGCATTCCCGATGACGGCAAAACCCCGCCGCGTGCTCCTGCGCGTCCGGCGGAGGCTCCACTGGCGCTGATTGCCGCTTCGACGCGCGACGTGCTCTATCTCTTCACATCGGGTGGCGATGCCATCGCTGTGCCGGTGCATCAACTGCCGGAGGGAACGGCCTGGGACGGAGAAGGTACATCTTGGTCCACGTTGTTGCGGGTGAGTAACGGACATCACCTCGTGGCGGCGATGGCTGTGCCGAAGATCGCATCGGACGCCGAATCCGGCGCAGCCGGATGTACAGTTTTCCTTGCCACGGCTACAGGCCAGGTGAAGCGTCTTGCGCCTGAAGAGTTGCCTGGGGTGGGGCGCGAACTCACGCAGGTCATCCGCGTGGATAAAGGCGACGCACTGGTAGGCGTGGCTTGGGTCTTGGAGGAGGACGAGGTGATTGTGGGGACTGCAAACGGGTTGGGCATCCGGTTTGCGGTGAGTGATGTACGTCCCACCGGAGCAAAGGCCGGTGGAATGAGCGGTGTGCGTCTTGAGAAGGGCGACAACGCAGTGGGCGTGGCTGTTGTGCAATCGCGCGGCACATTCCTCACCATTACCGATCAGGGATTTGCGAAGCGCACGCCTGTAGATGATTTCCCGAGCCAGAAACGTGGTGGCAAAGGCGTGCAGATCGCTAAACTCATGGCGAAAGAGCGCGTAGCAAGTGTGGGTATGATGACCAGTACGAGCCGTCTGATGCCGGTGACGCGGCGCGGTGCATCGAAGACTGTGACGGGGCGTTCTGTGCCGGAGCAAGGCCGTGCGACGCGCGGTGAGTCGATCATCGCGTTGCAGGACAAAGACGTGGTTGTCGATGTTGTTTTTCAAGTCGAACGCATTGAGGTGACGACAAATTAATGCCTGGCTGAATCAGGGTCTACCCCAGAAATCCTTGGGTAGCGGGCAAGAAAACGGGTAGCGGAAGTCTACGTAGTTCCGGTTTACCCGGATTAGGAGAAAACTAATGACCTATCGTGACGAACTATTGACATGTACAACGTGTGGTAAGACGTTTATCTATCGCGTTGAGGAACAGCGCCAGCAAGTGGAATTGGGCTTTGAGCCGGTGACACCTCAGCAGTGCCCGGACTGTCGAGCGCAGGAGACGCTTGGTCCGGGATTGCGGGCTGGCGTCGTGAAGTGGTTTCGCGAGGACAAGCACTTCGGTTTTATCACGCAAAGAGATGGCAGCGATATCTTCTTCCATAATAGTGGCATTGAAGGTGATGTGGGGAAGATTATGCAGGAAAATGCTCCGGTATGGTACGAGGTGATTTCGACAGATCGCGGCCCGCAGGCCGTCAACGTTCATCTGCGCGAGTGAGTCATACTGGTGATTGGGGACGAGGGATTAGGGATTTGGGGCGTTTGATACGCACCAAATCCCTAATCACTATTCCCCAATCCCTGATTACCAATAAATTGGTGAGCCTATGCGCGTCGCTTTGAGCGGGTGGTTTTGGGATTACCCGGAAACAGGGAGCGGGCAATATGTGCGTGCTCTGGTGGCAGCGCTCGCTGAGACTGCGCCAACAGCGCAATTTGTTGTGCTTTTGCCCTCGGTATCCGTGTCTGAGACCACCGTCTTTGCATCGAATATCGAATTCAGGGTTGTGCCTGGGCAACGCACGAATCTCGGTAAGCTGTGGTGGGAGCAGATGACGCTGCCCAGGGCAGCCTGCCGGTGTGGCGCGGATCTGCTCCACGTGCCCTACTGGGCGCCACCACTGCGCGCCGCGATCTCTACCGTGGTGACCGTACACGATCTTATTCCCCTGTTGCTGAGACCCTATCGCGGCGGGCCACTGGTATGCCTGTACACGGCCTTTGTACGCACGACCTCGCCACATACAACGCTGCTTCTCACTGATTCGGAGGCCTCGCGCCGCGACATCATCGCGCATCTGCGCGTCGCACCAGCTCGCGTGCGGACAATTTACCTGGCAGTAGATGAGGCGTATTCAGACCTGTCAGGTTTTAGGCGAACGGAGTTCGCACAACCTGACAGGTCTGATGCAGAAGTTCTCGAAGAGGTGGGCATGCAACCGGGATATGTTTTGTATCTAGGCGGGTTCGACGTGCGGAAGAACGTGCGTGCGGTGTGTGCGGCGTTCGCGCGGGTGGCTCAGGCTGTGCCGGACGCGCGTCTTGTTGTCGCAGGGAAACTCCCGGTGGTGGATTCAGATTTTGCCCCGGATCCACGCCGTCTGGCGCGGGAAGCCGGTGTCCCCGAAGGGCGCGTCCATTTTGTGGATTCTGTCTCCGAAACCGCCAAACCTGCGCTCTATCGCGGATCGCGGGCGTTTATCTTCCCCTCCATTTATGAGGGCTTTGGTTTGCCGCCGCTGGAGGCGCTGGCGTGCGGAACACCGGTCGTGGGCAGTAATGCTTCCAGCTTGCCGGAGGTGGTAGGCGATGCGGGTGTCCTCGTGGATCCCGCTGATGTGGATGGGATGGCAGATGCGCTTATTCGCTTGTTGACCGATGATGCTTTCCATGCCGAACTGCGAGAGCGTGCGCTGCGTCAAGCTGCGCATTTCTCATGGTCTACAGCGGCCCGGGAAACATATGGGGCTTATCAAGATGTTCTGAGGTGATCATGGACGATTCCATTACGCTGTGGAAACAGGAGGAACAAGCGCCTTTCACCGGTTGGGATTTTTCGTACTTGGAAGGCCGGATGGTGGAGGAGCAACCGCCTTGGTCCTACATGGCACGTGCGGCGGAGCTTTTGCAGAGCGCCGCGTCTGTGCTAGACATGGGCACAGGCGGCGGCGAACGCCTGCTCAAGCTGCGCGAACACTGGCCCGCGAAGGTCGTCGTGACCGAAGATTACCCACCCAATGTGCGCCTGGCTCGGGAGCGGCTTGCGCCTTTGGGCGTGCGTGTGGAAGACGTAGAACTGACCCGCCACGCTGCCTTGCCCTTCGACGATGCGGAGTTTGACGTCGTGCTCAATCGCCATTCGGGATTCAACGCGGCGGAAGTGGCGCGAATTCTGACGCCCGGTGGGACATTCCTGACGCAGCAGATCGATGGCTGGTGGGCTCACGATCTGATGACAGTCTTTGGCGCGCATCCGCAATGGCCCGATGCCACACTCGCTAACAGCGTCGCGTGGGTACAAGAGGCTGGTTTGGAGATCATCACCGCTGAAGATTGGTCTGGCGCGTTTACCTTCACGGACGTTGGCGCGATTGTCTACTACTTGAAAGCCGTGCCGTGGCTCGTTCCCGGTTTTTCTATAGCGACGCATCTGGATGGCTTGTTGTTGCTTCAGGATAAATTGGAAAAGGAAGGGGAACTGGGGTTTGCTGCTAAAAAATTCTTTATCGAGGTGCGGAAACCGGAATAAGTCAGCGTGCTTTTTCGCTGTTGTGGCTTTGCTCTGCTCCTTGCTGGCCTGCACCGGAAGGCCTCTTACAACCACACCGGCTGCGACGCCAACGTGGTCTTTACCGCCGGGCCCTCCCGCGCCCACAGGTGTTGTTCCATCACCCATACCTACGCCGACTGCGTGGCCAGATGATCCTGCGCGTTGGGAGACTTATCCGAGTCTCAATGGTGTGCGCGGTTTAGCTTTCGCCCCCGATGGCGCATTGTGGGCGGCGACCACTAGCGGTGTGGTGCGTTGGGATCTGGCGACGAACAAGCCTACACGCTACGGCCTTGCCAGTGGTTTGCCGTCGGAGTACGTGAGTCGCGTGGTCGTGACGGATAACGGCGAGGTGTGGGCTGCTTCGGCGGGCGGCGTGAGCTACTTCGATGGTACAGCGTGGGCAACGTACACACGCGCCGATGGTCTTCCGGCGGATATGGTGTATGCGCTCGCTGTAGCGCCGGATCGCACGATTTGGGCGGGGACTGAGGGTGGGCTGGCGCATTTTGATGGCGCGACCTGGACCGTCTATACGCGCGATGACGGTTTGCCGGATGACCTTGTCTGGTCGGTGAGTGTCGCTGCCCAGGGCGTCGTTTGGGCCAGCACCCACGGCGGCGGCGTGGTGCGCTACGATCTGCAACGTGATACGTGGACCACCTACAGTACCGAGGCCGGTTTCGCGTATCCTAACGCGCGCGTCCTCGCCATCGCGCCGGATGGGATGCCCTGGTTGCACATCGGCTACGACAACGTCTACCGCTTCGATGGCGACGCGTGGCAGGTGGCCTACGAAACCGGTGGTCAATGGGTGTGCGATATGGCCTTTACCGCCAGCGGTGCGCCGTGGCTGGCGACCTGCGGTGGCATACACGCCAGTGGCGTGGGCCTGACCTACGCGGAGGGTGACAACTGGCGCTCCATAACGGCAGCAGACGGTTTGCCTGATAACACATTGAATGCTTTGGTCATTTCTCCCACCGGCGTCATCGCGGTGGGCACGGATCGGGGCATTGGCGTGTACCAGGATGGACGCTGGCGTATCCTGCGTCGCGGACCCACATTGAGCGAAATCACCACGGTTGCAACGACAACCGATGCAGTGTGGTTTGGGTTTGGCAATAACGATTTTCATTCCGCAGGTGGCGGTGTGGCGCGCTTCGATGGCGTGAACTGGCA
>JAFGSL010000624.1 GCA_016934645.1 Anaerolineae bacterium | reverse complement strand
CAGCAGTACGTGATGTTCGCCGGAGGTGTGGCACTAATCACCGGGTTGTTCCTGCGACCGGTGGGACAGATACTGGGTTGGCTCGGTTGGGTGGTCCTCACTTACACCATCACCGTGGTGCGTTGGTCGGCATCTTTTCCGCTGGCGTCGGTGGAGTTGGGCAACGTCACGTTACCGCTGGTTTGGGGGTACTACGCCGTATTGGGGGCCGTGACGTGGTGGTTCAGCCAACCGATCGAAGAGCGGCAGCGCTATCGGCTCGCACTCAAAAAGGTGAACCGGTGGCATCTTGTTGCAGGTTTTGCCGTGCTCGTGCTCCTGTTTGCTTACTTCTACGCCACACCCGATGGTCGCCTGCACGTCTTCATCCTGGACGCAGGGCAGGGTGATGCCATCTTCATCCAAACGCCGCGTGGCAGGCAAATGTTAATCGACGGCGGTACGGACGCATCCCAGACTCTCGCCCAGGTAGGGCAGCAAATGCCATTCTGGGATCGGCGGCTGGACATGGTGATCCTCACCTCGCCCACGTCAGGGCGCTTGCCAGGGCTGATTCCGGTGCTGGAGCGGTACACCGTCGATTTTGTGAACGTCAGTCCGGAGACGGGGAGTGGCAATCTCTATGAACGATGGGATGCGCTCCTGGCGGAGCGTCCGGCTGGAGGTGTAGGAACGCTGTGGGCCGGTATGACGTGGGAACTCGATACCGGCACCCGCGCTGGCACGGGCGTAACATTGCAGACACTGTGGCCTGAACCTGGCAGTTCAGGCGGTCCGCTGGTGCTGCGCCTCACCTATGGCAACACAAGCTTCCTCTTTAGCGGCAATGCCACGACCGTAACTGAAGAGACATTGGTAGCGCGCGAAGGCCAGAATCTGCGCAGTAGCATGCTGCTCCTGGCCCGACATGGCGCAAAAACGGCCTCCACGCCAATTTTTCTACAAGCTGTCGCGCCGGAAGTCATCGTCATCAGCGCCGGGAATGGCCCCCATAGCCCAGACCCAGAAGTGCTCGTACGGGTGATGGACAAGTCCGTCTACCGCACCGATGAGGCCGGCACAATTGCACTAACGTCAGACGGGCAGCAGATTCACGTACACATGACCCGCCACCCGTAGCTGACAGTATATCCAACACGGTGTGATTATTGCAGTACGCTCCGCTCGCAGTAACTCGGCCAGCCGTATGGCAGATCCATATCACAAATATCGGCATCCACCGGATAGTGGGCCAACTCCATCGCCAGTTCCAGGGCATCAGCGATGTCTTTCAGCGTCTCAGCCACCCCCGCATCCTCACCGCGCGCCATAGCTAAGCGTTCGCGAATCCATTCCGCTGTTTTTGACCGCTGTCCTTCAGTAGCTTTCACTAAGATCAGATCCCCGCTGCCAATCGCTTCCAAAATCGCGTCAATGCTGCTGTATCCCATCGTCTTGGCAATATCCCGTGCTCTGTCGATCATCATCGCCTCCTGAAAATAGTCCGGTAGTTCTGAGTCTGATAGTCTTTATTGATCCAGTCATAATCTGCTAAACTCTTGTACGCCTGCGAGATACCGAATAGCTTTAGTTCTTTATGACCGGATCAGTAGTCAACTGGCTGAAGAGCAATGCGACATTTCAACGCAGCCTTGCTCCCTCATCGGTAACGAATTGCGGCTCTCAGTATCCATCCAATTCTCAAAAACGTCAACCCGCACACAATGCCCGGGGAACTTTATGCGCAAAGAGCACGTCTCTAGATGGAGAATGAGATAATACTATGAGGAGGCTAGAATGAACAAATTCAAAGGTGCTTTGGTGGTGACACTTGTGGCAGTGCTGCTCGCGGCCTGCGGGCAGCCAGCCGCAGATAGCGATACTATGCCGACGGCGACGGCGTTCCCAACAGCGACTCCGACGGTATCGCCCCTGCCAACTGCACCTATTTCGCCGATCTCACCGCTACCTGTGCCGCAGCTCGAGCCGGATGCAATATCGCAAGAGCTATCAGAGTTGCGTGTGCAGGTTGCGGAGCAGTTAGGCTTATCGGATAAGGCGTTGACGCCGATCTCCACCGAACAAGTAACCTGGCCAGACGCGAGCCTTGGATGTCCACAACCGGATATGGCATACGCGCAAGTGCTCACGCCTGGATGGCGCGTCGTGTTCGTGGATGTCGAAGGGCAAGAATACAATGTTCACACCACCGAAAATCGCGAACAATTCGTTATCTGCGAACAGTCTAGTGAGATATCAGTTCCCCCAGCCTACCGGGATAATCCCGCCGTTGAAGCGGCAATCAAAAAACTGGTTGAGCAAGAGAGGATTGCTATGGAATCTGTGACGGTGGTCGATGTTATTGCCGTCAAGTGGCCCAACTCCTGCCTGGGATGCGAAAAGCCAGACCAGCAGTGCCTGATGGTGATCACGCCAGGATACCGCATCACCCTCAAGAGCGGCGCAGAGACGTATGAGCTTCACACCGACCGTACCGGACGGCAGGTCATCATCTGCACACAACCGAGCCTCACACCGCCCAGATCGGATTCGTAAACGGACGAGCGCAGTATACCGCCGCACCATCGCTTGCCCCTTTAAGGAAGGCGGGTATACTCACTATCCGTGGAGACGCTTACAGGCTCCCGTTCTCATACAGACGGGAGCCTGTTGTAAATGCAGAAGACGATGCCAATTTACGAGTACTATTGTCCTGTTTGTGAAGGTCGCTTCCGGCACTTGGCGCGGCGTATTGACGCGCCACCGCCGCCATGCCCACGCTGCGGAACTGCCGAGGTCGAACGCCTGATCGCGGCCGCCAATGTTGTGCACAGCGGTGCACATCATGAACACCAGTTGCGTGAAACGGCGACCCAGGTGGACGCCGATGATCCGCGTGCCATCGCGCGTTTCCTGCAGGATTCCGGACGTCTCGCAGACGCAGACGGGGTCTTTGGCAGCCCAGCCTACCGCGAGTTGCTTACCCGGCGCGCCGGGGGTGCGACCGACGCCGATGTGACAGACCTGGTGGATGACCTCACAGCGTCGATGCACGCCTCTGAAGCCAGTCAAATGGCCGGTGCGGTGGCATTCACCGACCGCGTCGAAAACCGGATGCTGGCCGAAGGCCCACCCGAAGACCGTGAGCACGCAGCCACGGATAAAATCGACACAGAGGAAAATGGGACATCGCATAAAGGACGCCGGGCAGCAGAGGACCTGGGCTGGGGTAAGCCGCGACAGCTGTAAGGCGGCATCTATCTTTGGATTGATCAACAGTAGCCTAGTCCTGATCATCTGGGTTTTACTGATTGTGCTCACATAGGACCTATCTGCAAATTCGTCATTGATGCACCAGAAACACTTGCCAGCACAATTTCCGGATAGAATCATAAACTACACCATGGAGGATCGATGGATAATCCGTTTTTGCAACATGTTGGGGATATTTTTACGGGGTTGAAAGGCCGCAAACTGATCGTGGCGGCCATCATCTGGGGCATATTGCTGCTACTGGCTCTATTATGCGTCTTCGGCGTGATCAAGCTACCAGGGGGACAAAAACAGACGCCGGAGGCAAAAACAACGGCTACCCCGGAGGTAGCCGTAGTGACACCGGCTAATCAGCTAACGACAACGCCGTTAGTGGACTACACCACGCTGCCCACCCCCACACCGACACCTTCAAATGATGCGCAGACCACGTCCCTCTACCCTCCGCTGCTATGGGGTGATTTCGGGTATGGGATCGCAGCGCACGCTATCAGCATGCCGGATTACACACTCGATCAGATCGCTTACCAACTCGGCTTCACCTGGGTCAAACAGCAAGTACGTTGGGATCACTTCTCGCCCGCTCCTGGTCAAATGGACTGGAGCGGCTATGACGTGATGGTGGAGTTTGCCAACGAGCGCAACCTCAAAGTGATGTTGAGTGTAATCGGCGCACCGGAATGGACGCGTACCTACTTCGACGACAATCCCCAGGCAGCCCCACCCGATGATGTAACACAGTTCACCAATTTTTTGGGCGAAATGGTTGACCGCTATAAGGGCAAAATCCACGCCATCGAAGTCTGGAACGAACAAAACCTGGATCGTGAGTGGGATACCGCTCAGGGTGTTAATGCAGCCAGCTACGTAGAAATGCTGCGCCTTTCTTACCAGACCATCAAGAGCCGCGATCCCAACATCATCGTTATCAGCGGAGCGCTGTCACCGACAGGTTCTTCGGCGACCGACTCGGCCAATCCAAACCGCGTGATCTACATGGACGATCTCGTTTATTTCCAGCAGATGGTCGACGCGGGCTTCCTCAACTACGCCGACTGT
>JAFGSL010000623.1 GCA_016934645.1 Anaerolineae bacterium | reverse complement strand
GCTGTACTTTGTGCCACTCGGCGCGAATCTGGAAATCTGGTCGACAACGGTTACGAATCAGCGGGATACGGTGGCCGACTTGTCGCTTTTCTCGCTGATCGAATTCTGTCTGTGGGACGCGCAGGACGACGCGACGAATTATCAGCGCAACTTCAACATTGCACAAGTTGAAATCGTCGATGATGTTATCTACCACAAAACCGAATACCGCGAGCGCCGCGATCACTTCGCGTACTTCGCCTGCTCGGAACCGCTCGCGGGCTTCGACACGCACCGCGAGGACTTCCTGGGGCCGTACCGGGGATGGGACAAGCCTGTGGTGGTTGAGCGCGGCGCATCGGCCAATTCCGAAGCGCGCAGTTGGGCGCCGATCGGTTCGCACCACGTCAAGCTCACATTGCAACCGGGCGAGTCGCGCCAGGTGATTTTCCTGCTCGGCTATCAGGAGAACCCGCGTGATCAGAAGTTCGATCCGCCGGATTCACAAATCATCAACAAGCGCGCGATCAAGCCCATCATCGCCGAATACCTCAAGCCCGAGATCGTGGACGCGGCCTTTGCGGCGCTGCGCGCCTACTGGGATGACATTCTCCGTGTTTATCAGGTAGAAACACCGGATGTATCGACGAACCGCATGGTCAACGTGTGGAACGCCTACCAGTGTATGGTGACGTTCAATATGTCGCGGTCGGCCTCGTACTTCGAATCAGGGGTGGGGCGTGGGTTGGGCTTCCGCGATTCCAGCCAGGACTTGCTCGGTTTCGTTCACCAGGCGCCGGAGCGCGCCCGCGAGCGGCTGCTCGACTTGGCGGCGACGCAGTTGGAAAGCGGCGGCGCGTATCACCAGTTCCAGCCCCTCACCAAGCGCGGCAACGACGCCGTGGGCAGCGGCTTCAACGACGATCCACTCTGGCTGCCGCTGGCAGTCGTCGCCTACATCAAGGAACCCGGCGATTGGGACATCCTCGATGCGCCGGTCTCTTACGAGAACAAGCCCGGCACCGAGACCCCGCTCGCCGAGCACCTTGAACGCGCGATGAACTACACGCTGAACAACCTCGGCCCGCACGGGCTGCCGCTCATCGGGCGCGCCGACTGGAACGACTGCATGAACCTCAATGTCTTCTCCGCCGAACCCGGTGAATCCTTCCAGGTAGCGCCGCTCAAGAAAGACGGCACGGTTGCTGAGTCGGTCCTCATTGCTGCCCTGTTTATCCTCGCGGCAAATGAGATGGCGACGATGCAAGAGGCAAGAGGGAAGATGCAAGAATCCTTTATCTTGCATCCTGCATCCTGGTATTTGCAGAAAGCCGCCGAAATGGAAGAGACCGTCTGGGCGCACGGCTGGGACGGTGCGTGGTTCCTGCGCGCTTACGACGCCTTCGGTGCGAAGGTCGGGTCGCATGAGTGCGCGGAAGGGCAGATTTTCATCGAGCCGCAGGGCCTGGCAATTATGGCGGGCTTGGGGCTGGACGATGACAGAGCGACGGCGACACTGGCCTCCGTCAACGAGCGTCTGGCTACCGACCACGGTATCGTGTTGCAACAGCCGGCATTCTCGCGCTACTATCTGAACCTGGGCGAGATCAGCTCCTATCCGCCCGGCTTCAAGGAGAACGCCAGCATCTTTTGCCACACCAATCCGTGGATCATGATCGCGGAGGCCATTGTGGGCCACGGCGACCAGGCTCACGACTACTACAAGCGCATCTGTCCCGCCGCGCGCGAGAGTATCAGCGAGGTTCACCGCAGCGAGCCGTACGTCTACGCGCAAACGATTGCCGGGCGCGATAACCCGCGTCACGGCGAGGCGAAGAACTCGTGGCTCACCGGCACCGCCGCGTGGAACTACGTCGCCATCACGCAGTGGATTCTGGGCATCCGCCCGGCCTACGACGGCTTGCAGATCGCGCCCGTCATCCCGATGGATTGGCAGGGCTTCACCGCCACGCGCGTCTTCCGTGGCGTCACGTACCACATCACTGTGGAGCGCCAGGGTGGGGGGAATACCGTATCCCTCATTGTGGACGGCAAGCCCGTGGACGGCGACATCGCCCCGCTGCCCGCGCCGGGCGTGACGGAGGTGGAGGTCAAGGTCACGTTGAGTTGAGCGAAGCTGGTATTTGTCTCCCCCCCTTCGGGGGGATTAAGGGGGGGACTCTCCTCGACTACAAAACGATGGCTGAACACAGAAGGAAACTACCTGTTGACCCAACTATAATATCGCGTGCCCGCGAATTGCGCCGTGCGGCGACGCCCGCGGAGCGCAATCTATGGAGTGCGCTCCGCGGTAAACAACTGTACGGCTTGAGATTTCGCCGCCAGCACCCATTGCCGCCCTATATCGTTGACTTCTATTACCATGAAAAGCGGCTCGTTGTTGAACTCGATGGCGGTCAACATAATGAAGCGGTGCGAACAGCGTACGACCATGATCGTACTGCATGGCTACAGCCGCAGGGGTTGCGCGTGATGCGGTTCTGGAATCGCGAAGTAGATACCAATCTCGAGGGCGTGTTGGAAGCCATTGCGAAGGCTTGTGGAGTTGAGGTGGATTAACAGGGACTGTTGCGTAGAGGAGATTTCTCCCCCTTAATTCCCCCTTCTGGGGGGAAGATAGAAGCAAAGTCGAGGCAAAGACATGACCGACTGGTGGCACAGCAAACAATGGCGTCTGATTCAGACGAATTTGCGTGAGATCGACATGCGCGACATCCGGGCGGCGCAGGTGGTGGCGGATTTGCAGATGTTCAAGGCCAACGTATTGATGATCAACGCGGCAGGCATCATCGCCAGCTACCCGACGAAGTTGCCCTTTCAGTTTCAGAGTCCGTTCCTCACCGGCGACAGCCTGCTCGATATCATCGTGGCCTGCCACGCGGCGGATATTCGCGTCTTCGCGCGCACCGACTTCTCCAAAGTGCGCCGCCCGATCTACGAGGAACATCCCGATTGGGCCTACATCAGCCCCACGGGCCAGATCGTGGACTACAACGGCGACGTTCACGTATGCATTAACGGACCGTACCAGCAGGACTACGCGCTGCGGATCATCGATGAGTTGCTCAGCACGCATGACTTCGACGGCATCTTCTTCAATATGGGCGGCTACCAGACCCGCGACTACAGTGGCAACTATTACGGCATCTGCCACTGTCGCCATTGCGCGCGCCTGTTCGAGGAGATGTACGGATTGGCATTGCCTGATAAGGAGGATCTGAACGATCCGGTTTTCCGCACATACACCGAGTTCAAGCAGCGGACGTTGCGTGAGCACCACGAGAAGGTCTACCGCTTCATCGCCGACCGCTGGCCCCACATCTGCATCGCCAACCACACCGACTTTCACCGTGGGTTTATCCGCCAGGAGTCCAACACCGCTATCGACCGCCCGCTGCCGCACTGGCAGTACAATGCCTCCGACAACACCAAGTGGGCCGTGGGCAGCTTCCCGGAGATGGTGAGCAGCAGCACGACGGTGGACTTCATCGACTTTCCTTACCGCCACGTCGCCGTCTCGCCGGACCAGCAGGCGCTCCGGTTGGTGCAGAGCCTCGCCAACGGCGGGACGCTCGACTACTACCTCATCGGGCGACTGGACAACCACGCGGATCGCTCCGGTTTCGCGCCGATCCGGGACATTTTCCATTACCACGCGGCGCACGAGGAAACCTACGTGGATACGCGTTCCCTGGCGGACGTGCTCTTGCTCAAGGCGGGCGAAAACGTCAGTGAGTATCGCGGCTGGTTCCGGGTTTTGGCGGAAAATCATTTTCTCTTCGATGTCATTCGACTAGACGCAGCGCTCGACAGACCGTGGGATCAGTACAAATCGGTGATCGTCCCCGAAATCACCGCGCTGTCCGACGCGTTGGCGGCGAAGCTCGACCGATTCGCGGCGGATGGCGGTGTCGTCATCGCTGTGGGGCAGACGGGCTTCCGCGACGAGAAGCACAATCCGCGGCTGACACCCGCGATGCGTTGCCTGGGTATCGAAGCGGTGCTGCGTGTGCGTGAGGAGATGTCATCGTCTTACTTCAAGATCGATGAAGACCCGAAGGGTTTTCAAAACCCTTCGGGTCTCACGGAACTGGTTTACATGGATGGCCCTTACATCTACGCGCGCTACACCGATGCTGCGCAGCCGCACATGCGTCTCATCCCACCGCACAACTACGGCCCGCCGGAGCGCTGCTACTACGATCAAATCACGGAACATCCAGGTTTCGTCGTCCACCCGTTCGGCAAGGGCAAAGCGATCTACATCCCGTGGTCGCCGGGTGTGCTGTTCCACCGGCAGGGTCACGTCAACACGGCGTGGTTCTGCGCCGGCCTGCTGACGGGTTTCGCCGGATTGACGCCGGTCGGTGGCAACATTTTGCCCCAGGTCGAGGTGACGCTGTTCGAGAAAAACGACGGCAGCTATCGGTTGCTGCATTTGATCAACGCTTCCGGGCACTTTGGTAATACCTTCTATCCGCCGGTGACGATGACCGATGTCGATGTCGTAATCCCGTGTAAGCAAGAACCCCAGGCGGTGCAGGGCTTGCGGTCGGGGGGGACGTTCGAGTACGCCTGGAATTGTGACTCTTTGACGATCCGTATCCCCAAGCTGGCTTTGTTTGAAGCGGTCAAGATCGTCTGTGGATGAGAAAACGTCGCCCCATCTGACCCTGGCACACGAGTTGGCGGTGGCGTTCAGCGCCTTTCCGCAGGTTGAGGCCGTTGCCGTGGGTGGTTCGCTTGCCTCACAGGCGGCGGATGCCGGCTCGGACATCGATTTGTACGTCTACACCACGTCGGTCATCCCTTTGTCCGCGCGCGAGGCGCTTGTAGCGCAACGCGGGGCCAGCCATGCGGATATGAACCTGCAATTCTGGGACCTGGGCGATGAGTGGGTTGACGGGCCGACCGGCATCGAGGTGGATGTCATTTACTGGGATACAGCCTGGATCGCCGAGCAAATCGACCGGGTGCTCGTCCACCACCAGGCCAGCGTCGGCTATACGACGTGTTTTTGGAACACCGTGCGGAACTCGTTGCCGTTG